>CAZYMD010000040.1:0-11045 GCA_964649005.1 uncultured Pirellulales bacterium | reverse complement strand
GATCTTTGCCTCGCTATCGGCCAGGCCGCCGACAGCACACCACTGGCCCTGCGCCATGAGAAGTTCATGGAGACCCTGAGGAAAAATGACACGGTCCATGTTATTTCATTCAGGCGAGATGGAATAGTCGATAAGATCCATCGCAACCGCCGAACAGTAACCGTCCTCGTCGAAGGCAAGCAGGTGCAGGTCCCATTTTCCGATATCTCTCCCGCCCTGAATAACACCTGATCGCGCCAACAGCTCAACAGTGGCGAATGTGATGTTATGGTATTGGGGATTCTTTATTTTGCACTGATCTTCCAGCCGATTTTTCTGAGCATTATGTCAATCTCAGGATTTGCCATGAAAAGACGCCAGCACAGCCCGGTGCAATAGTTTTCAATCATAACAACAATAGGCCCCTGATCGATAGCCAGATAGCTCTCGGCGAACCAGTCCTTATCGAGATTGAAAGCATCCTTGAATCCGAAAGGACCCCACAATCGCTTGCCGTAAAGGTGATAGAAATGTTTGAGTGTGGCTATCGACTCCTTGGGCACATATGGCATTGCGCTGATCGCTGCTGTCGGGGAGATTGTGCCGTTGTCCCTTCTGGGTTCGTGGGCCATATATCCGCCCGGAGTGTCACTTGCCGTCAGCCCCCAGCAAAGTTCGCTGTAGCCCTTATGCCCATTCGGATTGGCCGAACAATAATCCTGATGGATCAGGCTGATATTGCGATTGTTTTCGAAGTAGTTGCAAAACCGGTCACTCTTGTTGCGGGGATCGAAACCAAGGAATGAATAGTGCGTGAAGAAAAGTGGCCCTCCCATGGGCCAGCCCACCCACTGCTTGTGTCCGTAATAACTGTTGCCGTTAACGTATTCGTTCTTGTCGCCCCCGACCCAGCCTTCGTAATAACATGATGGATCGATAGGGTGTGTTGGTGATGCAATCGCCAGCAGATAGGTAATCATGCACTCATTGAAATGCCCGCCAATTGAATGGTTCATTTTCCATTCGCATTGAGGTGACCAGTGCCAGTACAACTTCCTGCCTTCCGGATTGCGAAGGTACCAGTTCCACTCCACACTTTCCCAGAGCTTCGTGATCTGCTGCCGCAAAGCCTTTTCCGTTGAATTGTCTTTGTCGAAGTACTGTCGTACCGTCAACATCCCTTGTACGAGGAAGGATGTCTCGACCAAGTCACCGCCATTGTCATATTTGGAAAACGGGATTGTCCGCCCTGTCTTTCCGTTGATCCAGTGAGCCCACACACCGTGATATCGTTCTGCGCTATTCTCCAAAAACTGCGTCATTTTCAACAGTCTTTTTGCTGCTTCGGATCTATCTATAAATCCTCGCTCTACGCCGACGCAAATGGCCATCAAACCGAATCCTGTTCCACCACTCGTGCAGGTATCCCCGCTGCCGAGCCTTTCTCTTGCCAGCCCGCTGACCGGATGGCCATAATCCCAAAAATAGCGGATCGTTGCTTGCTGCACCGACGTAAGGAGTTGTTCGTCGGTCATCGCACGGGATTGGGCATGCACAATCTCCGATGGTTGTGACTCCTTTGCTTCATTGTCAATAGAAGTGATCCGGTAGTAGCAGGTCCGGTCGTTTTCGCCCAGAAAATCGCTATAACCCCCCAGTCTCCATGGCTGGGCAGTCAGCTTTTCGAACGGCCCGGCTATACTATCGCTGCGATACACGTAATAGCCGACATCCTCCGCCTTCCATTTCAAATCGATCCGGCTGTCGTGCCCCGTCGCTGTCAAATTTGAACATAATCCCTGGATCGCTCCGAAAAAAAAGAACAAGAGTAGATAAGGCCGTAAATATCTAATTGACATAACATCACCTCGGAGACGGTAGGCACACTTTCGATAGTAGCTCTGCTTCTTTGCAGGCGTGCCGAAGTTAGTCCTATAGTGCGTCTCATTGTCAGTATTTTGCTCTTCAGAGTCAATTGGGAATTCACCTGCTACTGGTGAGTATTTCCATGCCGGGAGAACCAGGGATTTGTGATTTGGGGATGGCGATCTGAGCACATAAAAGCCAGGAATCCGCGTTTTTCGGGACTATACCGAATATTTTAGAAGCCATTATAGGACGATTGTTCTTGACCAGATACACGCAAACTTGGTATAAGTGAAGATAGTTGTAGGGTGTTTGAAACCTGTGAGCAATGGAGGTTGGTGCATCCATGTTTCGCAAATCGGTTGGCAGACAACAATTGCCGATAGCAGTACGCTCCCATAGCGGAGCGGCGGCTACATATCCGGCTTTATGCTGAAACAAATCTCTTTGAAAGGAGGATCTGCAATGTACAAAAAGTCAATTCTAATGCTTTCGGCGTTTCTGCTCCTTGCCGCCGGATCGACATCCTATGGTATCCTGTTGAGCAGCTTTGAGGGCAGCCTGGAGGGCTGGTACACAGACGAGTGGATCGACGGGACGGTATCGCAGAGCACGATAGGAGCCACCGTAGGCAGCGGCTCCATGTTGTGTGAGGCCCCGGGTGGCTGGCACTCGGTTGGAAAGGT
The DNA here is from genome assembly GCA_964649005.1 of uncultured Pirellulales bacterium. Taxonomy (GTDB): domain Bacteria; phylum Planctomycetota; class Phycisphaerae; order Sedimentisphaerales; family Anaerobacaceae; genus CAZGMJ01. The sequence continues at coordinate 8,514 of CAZYMD010000040.1, read as the reverse complement.
CGATGCCAAGTCAGTCCGTGAAATCCTCGGCAAGCCCGGGACGACGATTTCGTTAGACGTTACGTCATTCGCGGCCGATATGACGGGAGGCTGGACAGAAATCATATTGGTCATCAACGCCCAGGGCGATGACAACAACGGCGCCAACAATAATATTGGCTGGGTCCAGCTCGGCAACAAGGCAATGGACAAGAGTGGCGATCCCCAAACCATAACTTGGAGTATTCCTCCCGACTTGGCGGAAAAGATCGCCGGCTCTGACGATAGTATCGGTTGGTTCGAGCTTCTGATCGTTTCGAACACCGAAGACGCCGAGGGCTCCGTAGCCAAGTTCTACGTCGACAATGTCCAGGTTATCGAGGGCAGTGGACCGGCATCCAGTTTCCAACTCTTCGACTTCGAGGGTGGCCTGGATGGTTGGTACACGGACGAGTGGACCGAAGGGACGGTATCGCAGAGCACGATAGGAGCCACCAGCGGCACCGGTTCCATGCTGTGCGAGGCGCCGGGCGGTTGGCACTCGGTTGCAAAAGCCGATTTTAAATCAATCCGTGGACTCCTCGGCACAGCGGGAACAAAGATGGCGTTAGACGTTACGTCATTCGCGGCCGATATGACGGGGGCCTGGACCGAAATCATATTGGTCATCAACGCCCAGAACAATGACGACAACGGCGCGAACAACAACATCGGATGGAATCAATCCGGCGTTTTACCTATGGACAAGACCGGTGTTCCACAGACTATTATCTGGGATATTCCTGCCGACTTAACGGCAAAGATCGCCAGTACTGACGATAGCATCGCCTGGTTCGAGCTTCTGATCGTCTCAAACACCGAAGACGCCGAGGGCTCCGTAGCCAAGTTCTACGTCGACAACATCCAAATTCTCATCGCTGGCCTGGCGAGTATGCCCAATCCGCAGGACGGAGCAGTCGACGTAAGGAGGGATCCGACTCTCAGATGGAAATCTGGAATGAGCGCAGAGACCCATGACATCTACATCGGCGCCGACCTCGACGCCGTAACCAACGTCACGAAGGATGATCTTGCATCATATCCCGAGGTCATTTACCAGAGCAGCGACTCGAACAGCCTGTATCTGGACGCCCTTGAGTTGGGTCAAACCTACTACTGGCGCATTGATGAGGTTAACGATGCTTCCCCTGACAGCCCGTGGGTGGGCGAGGTCTGGAGTTTCACTGTAGGCGATTTCATTGTCATTGATGATTTCGAAGATTATACCAATTATGAAGGCTTCAGAATTTGGGAGGCGTGGGTCGACGGTTGGGACAATCCGTTAATAAACGGTTCGACGGTTGGATATCCGGCCCCTGTTTTTGAGTTGGGCGAGTCCTTCCATGAGACGACTGTCGTTCGACCGAACAGCACTCAGTCGATGCCGATCTTCTACGAAAACAACTTTAAATATTCTGAGGCCACTATGACCCTGGAGGGCCTCAATCACGACTGGACCCAGGAGGGCGCACAGCAACTTTCGCTATGGTACAGAGGCCACCCGATAAGCCAGGGTAGTCTGATTCAAGCTGCCGGCACTTATACGATGACCGGCGCCGGCGCTGATATCTGGGAGCAGGCCGATCAGTTCCACTTTGCCTGGAAGATGCTCAACGGCCAGGGTTCGATCGTTGCCAAGGTGGATGCCATCACAGGCGATGATCTGAACGAATGGGCAAAGGCGGGCATCATGATTCGTGAGACGCTTGATCCGAACTCCCCGCATGCTTTCATGTGCGTTACGAATACTCAAGGCGTTGCCTTCCAGTATCGTCCGACTACGGCTGGCGACAGCACGAGTGTGCAACAGGCGACTATTTCATCGCGTCCGCAGTGGCTCAAGTTGACCAAGGACCTGGCGGGCAACTTTGTAGCATTCCACGCCAATGATGTGGGCGGTGCTCCCGGCCCATATACCCAAGTCGGCACCTACAATGTCCAGATGGCTTCGAATGTCTACATCGGTTTGGCGGTGACAAGCCACCAGGTATACGTTCCGGCCCAGGCGGTCTTCTCAAGCATCACAACGACCGGCAATGTAACCGGCGCAACCTTCACCAATCAGGATATTGGCATCCTGAGCAACGCTCCCGAGCGTATGTATGTTTCCATTGCAAACACAACGGGCGAGCCCGTGACAATATACAATCCTGATCCGAATGCTGCACTCGTAGCTGAATGGACAGAGTGGCCGATCCTTCTTAACGAATTTGCCGGTATAGATTTAACCGATGTCAATACGATGTCGATCGGTTTCGGGACGAAAGGCAACGCTTCCCAGCCGGGTGGATCGGGACTCGTATTCTTCGACGATGTCCGCCTGTATCGTCCGTATTGTGACCTCTCTAAGCGATCACAAGCCTTAGCTTTAGCTGACTTCGCTCCGGTTTCGTCAGGTGGTGACTGTGTTGTTGATTATCAGGAGCTTGAGATTGTAGCTAGGGATTGGCTGGCGAGTGATGCAGTTCTCGACGCCCAGAATCGCGCCATGAATCCCGCCGCTTACTATCCGCTCAATACCGGATCGGGTACGATAGCCGTCGATGCATCAGGAAATGGCCACGACGCGCTCATCATCGGTGATGGCGTGCAGTGGATTGCCAGCCAGAGCGCCTTTGGCCAAGCCCTTGAATTACCCGGTGCTGCACCAAACTACATCGAGGTCGGCACGTGGAATCCCTCAGAAGAGACCGGCCAGCTTAGCATAGCCGTTTGGGCCAACTGGGCCGGATATAACGGCGGCTGGCAAGGTGTCATGGGCAAGAGAGACACCTGGGGAACCGGCGACGGCGCCGATATGATGTGGCACCTTGAGATTGGCAGGGATAGCAACCAGGTGAGTTTCGCGCGTGGCGGAAGCAATCCAGGTGGAGACTATCTCATGCAGGTAGGAGAGTGGACACACATAGCCGTTACCTTTGACGGAATCACGGCAACTGTCTACATTAATGGCGTCGAAAATGGCGGTGGAGACTTTTCGTTTGGCCCGAAGACCGATGCACGGTTGGTGATCGGGGCTGTAGAGGCCAATGGTGGAAATCCGTTTAACGGAATCCTCGACGAAGTGTACATCTTCGATCGTGCTATCTTGGCAGCCGAAGTTTCCCATCTCGCTGCTCTTGCTCCTGGTGAGTTGTATATTCCAGTTACATCACCGGCAGAGCTGTCAAGTGATGAGCCTGAGGGCGAAAGGACGGTTAATTTCAAGGATTTCGCGATTGTGGCGGACAGTTGGCTCGAAGAAGAAGTTTTTCTTTCTTCCTCCAATTAAGTCGAATCTGTTATTTGAATGAGCGAAAATTTGCTCGAACTTCCAACGCGGCCTGCTCCAAAACGGAGCGGGCCGCTTTTTTTATATGCTGTACCTGCGTCTGTGCCGTATCATGGTTACGATAGCTTGTGAGCGATGCTCAACTATGCAATCAAATAAAGTGCATCGAACTTACTTCTAAAACAGGAGACAGACATGAGTAGTTCAGAACGCAGTGACTCTCACAGAAAACAGCACATACGTGGCCTGGGGACAAACTTTGATACTAACACTGTAAAGTCATCTCGACGCGATTTTCTTAAGGGTAGCGGTGCCGCTCTGGCGGGATTTGCACTTCCTCTGTCATCAAGCCTTGCCGTAGAGACTGCGCCTAAGAAGATTCGCATGGGAGTAGTCGGTGGGGGATTCGGCATGGGCTTCCAATGGCGCGAACATCCTGATTGCATTGTCGAAGCTGTCAGTGACTTGCGCCCTGAACGACGGGATCGCCTGATGAATGTATACAAATGCAGCAAGTCGTACAATTCCCTCGAAGAACTTGTCCTGGACAAGAACATCGACGCAGTTGCGATCTTCACCGAAGGTCCCAATCATGTCAGGCACGTTGTTGAGGTTATGAAACATGGTAAGCACGCAATCTCCGCCGTCCCTGCGTGTATGGGAGGAGGGATTGAGCAGGCCGAGCTGCTGCTAGATACCGTTAGAAAGTATGGCCTGACTTACATGATGGCCGAAACAAGCTATTACCAGCAGCCGACAATCTCGGTTCGCAAGTTCCACGAACAGAAGAAATTTGGCGAAATATATTATTGCGAAGCTGAATACCAGCATGCAGGCTTGGAGGTTCTCTACTTCGAAAATGGCAAGCGAACCTGGCGCCACGGCATGGCTCCCATGCACTACCCGACGCACAGCACAGCGTTTCTCATCGGTGTCACCGGCGAACGTCTGACGGAAGTGACCTGCCACGGATGGGGCGACGACAGCCCGATCTGTAAAGACAACGTCTACAACAATCCGTTCTGGAATGAGTCTGCAATGTTCAAAACCGACCGGGGCCACGGATTCCGCGTCAACGTATGGTGGAAGGGCGCTCACCGCGGCTGCGAACGCGCCCAGTGGATCGGCAATAAGATGAGCTTCTATTGTGGCGATCCCAACGGTCTGGGGCCTGTCATTGTGCGTTCCGCTGAGGGGCGCAAAGAAAGAGACGACGCTGGCTTCGTGCGGGACCTGCCCGAGATGGAACGCTACGCGCAGCCCGAATGGTGGAAGACCGACATGCTTCCCGAGCCTCTGCGCCACAACAGCGGTCACCATGGTTCGCATACCTTCCTGACCCATGAATTCATCGACGCGCTCACCCACAACCGCAAACCGACAGTGGACATCTACGAGGCCCTCGCCTACACTGTCCCCGGTGTGGTTGCACACGAATCGGCCCTGCGAGGTGGCGAACTGCTGAAGATACCGCAATTCAATGAGCCTCGAAAAGTCTGAACGTTGGATAACCGTCACCTGGGCCATTTGTTCGACACGATTGTCTGCCTTGTTAAATAAATTGAATCGCATGAACTTTGGAGCCGAGCTGATACCATGAAGAAATCAATTGAGCTGAAGACTCTCATCGAAACCGTTTTAATCGCTGTATCACTCTTTGCTTTCCAGAGCGTTCTCGCCCAGGGCGCCCGGTCCGATTACGATCGCGCGCAGAATCTCAGACAAATCACCTCCAACAAGGTGTTCAAGAGCCGCATCAGACCGCACTGGCTTTCCGACAACAGCCGCTTCTGGTATCGAAACGACCTCGCGGAAGGCGCAAGGCGGTTCATCCTCGTTAATGCCGAGACCAAAACACGCAAGCCTGCTTTCGACCATGAGCGTCTGGCAAAAGCTTTAGCCAAAGCAACTGAAAAAGAAATGCAATCCGACAAACTCAGCGTGGACGGGCTCGACTTCGACGAGTCCGGCCTGGAGCTTCGACTCAACGCCGAAGGCAAGCGATGGAAGTGCAACCTGCAAAACTACGAGATTCAGGAGTTGCCCGATGAAGAGCAGGAGACGTCTTCGCTCCAGTCCCGCCCGCGCGCCAAAGCGAGTCTTCGGACTGGCGAGGAGACTTCCATCACGTTCATCAATCAAACCAAGAGCGATGTCGAAGTCTATTGGCTCGATTCAGGAGGGCAGCGAAATCGCTACGCAACCGTCCGCCCGGGCGCCGAGCACCAGCAGCACACTTATGCAGGGCACGTCTGGCTCGTCACAGACAAAGCTGGCAAAACGCTGGCCGTCTTTGTCGCAACCGAAGAATCCTCCGATGCTGTCATAGATGGCAAAACTCCTCCGAGGGCAAGAAGCCGCAACCGCGAAAACCCAATGTCAGGTAGACCTCGCGGCCAGTCACCAGATGGAAAATGGACCGCCTTCATCAAAGACTTCAACCTCTACCTGCGAAACGTTGAGAATGGCGAAGAAATTCCGCTCACCAGTGACGGTACGCAGGAAGATGCATATTCCGAGCGGTTCTACTTCTCGCCCGATTCGCAGAAGCTCGTTACGCTGCGAACGCTCAAGGGAGATGACAGAAAGGTGCATCTGATTGAATCTTCGCCGAAGGACCAGTTGCAGCCTAAGCTGCACACGTTCTCTTATGCCAAACCGGGCGACCGAATAGATATCTCCAAACCCCAGTTGTTCGATATAGCCGAGCAGCAGCAGATTCCCGTTTCCGACAAGCTTTTCCCCAATCCCTGGAGCATTTCCGATATTCGCTGGGCGCCCGATTCAGGGCGTTTCACTTTCCTCTACAATCAGCGAGGTCACCAGGTCCTTCGCATCGTAAGTGTCAGCGCCGAAAGTGGCGAGGCATCCGCAATCGTCGACGAGCCGAGCAAGACGTTCATCGACTATGCAGACAAGCAGTACAGCCATTACATTGATGACACTAATGAAATCATCTGGATGTCCGAGCGTGATGGCTGGAACCACCTGCACCTTTACGATGCTCAGACAGGACAAGTGAAGAACCAGATTACCAAAGGCTCGTGGGTCGTTCGTCGTGTAATTCAGGTTAACGAAGAAGCGCGAACCATCGAGTTTACAGCAGGTGGCCGCCAACAAGGCCAGGACCCTTACCTCGTTCATTATTACAGAGTCAACTTCGACGGAACCGATCTGGTGTCCCTGGCTCCGGGCAACGGCAATCACAGCGTGCAGTATTCGCCCGACCGCAAATACATTATCGACACGTATTCCAGAACCGATCAACCGCCAATACACGAATTGCGAAACGCATCCGATGGCTCGCTCATTTGTGAGCTTGAGAAAGCCGATGCCTCTGCGCTGCTCGATACAGGCTGGAAAACGCCCGAGCCTTTTGTCGCTAAGGGCCGCGATGGCGAAACAGACATCTACGGCGTGATATGGAGACCGATGAATCTTGATACATCGCGCAAATATCCTGTCATTGAAAAGATATACGCCGGTCCCCAGGGTTCATTCGTACCGAAATCATGGAGCCAGTACAACTCGGCGCAGTCACTTGCCGAGCTTGGTTTCATCGTCGTGCAGATCGATGGCATGGGCACGAACAACCGCTCGAAGAAGTTTCACGATGTCTGCTGGAAGAATCTTGGCGATTCAGGCTTCCCCGATCGCATCCTCTGGATGAAGGCCGCCGCGAAGAAATATCCCTATATGGATATCGAGCGGGTAGGAGTCTATGGCGGTTCCGCCGGCGGCCAGAGCGCCCTGCGTGCCGTGCTTGCTCATGGTGACTTCTACAAGGTCGCAGTCGCCGACTGTGGCTGCCACGATAACCGGATGGACAAAATCTGGTGGAACGAGCTTTGGATGGGCTGGCCGATTGGTCCGCACTACGAAGAGCAGTCGAACGTGACACAGGCCCACAATCTACAGGGCAAGCTGCTGCTGACCTTTGGCGAACTCGACAGAAACGTCGATCCCGCCTCGTCCATGCAGGTCGTTGATGCACTGATCAAAGCCGACAAGGATTTCGACCTCCTGATAGTCCCCGGCGCCGGCCACGGCGTAGGCGAATCCCCTTATGCAAACCGCAGGCGAATGGATTTCTTCGTACGTCACCTCTTCGGCGTCGAACCTCGCACCAGCCCCTAATTCAGAAACCGGTCGTTAAATACGATTAGCCGTACCGCCGCTTCTCTGTCCCCGCCCCGCTCAGAATTCCCGCTCCAAAATCTCCATCGTTCGCCGACACAATTCCCGCCCGTAGTCCGTCCACGCACCCTCGCCCCAGTACCTAAAGCAGCTCGTCTGCGAAATCAGCAAATGATACAGCGCCCTGCGATACCGCCCCTCAGACGTCGCAACTCCCCGCGCCAGCGCCTTCTCCGCAAACATCGCGCTCGCCTTCTGCATCGGCCCAAGCACCCCCTCGTACCCGCGCACCCACGAAATATCGCCCGTCCAACTCCCCCCCTCCATATTGAACCGGTCGTCCTGCTTCTTCAGCTCCTCAATCGTCTCCCGCATAACTTCCGGCCCGCTCCCATCGCCGAATCGCTCCCAAATCCGCCCCTGCATAATCGGTTGAACCGCCGGAAAATCCTCCTCGCCAATCCCCACGCTATCGAGATACTCTAAGTACTCCGTTATATTCACCGGCGCCGTCCCACTCCCCGAAGCCTCCCGCATTGCCTCCAGATACTTCGATGGAAACTCATTCATCATCACTCCCCCGTTCTCCCCGTCCGCGATCTGCGTCACCACCGCCGGCGCCGTCTTCCCCCCCAACTCCCTTCGCCGCTCATTCATCGCCTCGTAATACTGCTGCATCTGCCCGACCAGCTTCGTATCGCTTCCCTGCGTCTTGATAATCGCCGTAATACTTACGCTCTGCCCCAGCGAATTCTTCGCCACCAGCCGGTGCGGCACATGCGGATACTCCACAGCCCCGCCATCGCCGGCCCGCTCGATAGTATGCTCCTGCACCAACACCCACCGATACCCGCACTCCTTCAGCGTCCGTACGAACTCGTAGCACACGTCCGGCTGGTTAGGCAGAGCCATCTCGCTCGGCGAAAACCCCCGCACACGCGCCAGCGCCTCGGCCCCGAACAGCGCCGCGAAAAAATGCTGCCACGCCCGCACCCCCAACCTGTAATCCTGCACAGGCGTCGAAGGCGCCACCGGATGCCCCCCCCCCCACCCCCCCCCCTCCCCCCACCCGCCAGATTCCCGCTCAC
>CAZYMD010000039.1:0-30493 GCA_964649005.1 uncultured Pirellulales bacterium | reverse complement strand
CTCTTCCAGCTATTTGAAGATGGAATGGATCCTGTGTAGAAGAATCCTTGAACCATTGGAGGAATTTGGGCTTCTTGAATGTAAGCGCAGACATCACAAGGGTTACTCTGAAATCGAGGCAGTAAGGAAGACGGATTTGTATGATCGCTTTATAAGATATGAGTGGTAGCTGCAATGGATCATCAGATTTCTCTGGGGTAAATTGTTCTCATATATGGCTCAGAAAATTGCGCACACCCGCGAAGCAGAAGACCTTCGTTTTTGGGCTGAAAATGGGGATTTGGGGACTGTTTACCTATTTATTAAGTTTCATTGTGACTATGCTGCGGAATCTTGTTTTTCTGTAAGTCGATCATTCGCAAGAGGTTGCGTAGCCTTGCATGGTATGGATTCCTTGCCTTTTCGACAGGCGCGCACGAAATGCGCACTGAAATTCTCGCCCAGAGCAGCTCTGCTGGCGTCCCTTGCTCGATCGATTAGAGACTCTCTGATTCCCACATAGTACTTCATGGTCGTATTGATATCTGCGTGTCCGGCGAGTTTCTGGACTTCGTGAGGCACCAATCCTTTTTCGAACCATTCGGTAATACATGTGCTTCGCAAATCACGAAACACAGCGTTCTTGATTCTGGCCCTTTTGAGGATCACTTTCCAGTTTCGACAGAAGTTTCCATCGGGACACTTGCGCATCTCGTAAGTGAGTTTTCCTTTAGCTTTCAACATCATCAAGTGTTGATAGCGTTGAGGTGACAGCAGAAGATAAGTCTGATCCTTGGGAAGCATCCCTTGGATCTCACGCAACAACTGCGCTACCTCATCAACAAGCGGGAGCTCCCGACGATCCTTGTCCTTGATGACCCATCGCCAGGTGTGTTCAGTATCCTCTTTGGGCTGGACGAGGACTTTGCCTTTTAGAAAGTCCACATCATTTACTGTCAGGTTCAACACTTCACCTCTGCGAAGCCCTGTTGTCTTATCCAGGAGAATCCTTGCCTTCCAGATCAGTGAAGTCGCTGCAGCGAGCAGTTTGTTGAATTCCTTTTCGCTGAATAGCCGGATAAGTTTCTTTGGAACCTTGACTAACCGCACTCCATCAAAAGGATTTTTAAGCAATTGCCCTCGTTTTACCGCCAGTTCGAATATGCGCTTAATCAGTTTACTGTGCATATTCACCGATGCCGGTCCCAGTCCGTTGTCGAAGCAATACTGCTGAAGTAGTTCACAGTGCTTGTAAGTAACACTCTCGGCAGTGATATCTCCGACTGCTGCAATCAGATGCTTCATGCAGTAGGCTCCCAGGTTGGCAGTGGAACGTTCGATCTGTGTTCGTGTCCGACGCACGTAATCCTCCAGCAATTCGCTGAGCTTCATGGTCTGAGGCTGTTCGATATCACGAACCAACTCAAGTTCCTTTTCACGTCGTTGTAGTTCAGCCTGACGTTTCTCGGAATGTCCAAGTGACTGATACTTCTCACGACCATCTTCTCCGATCCAACGCAGATAATACACATACGATCCTTTTCGATTTCGTCTTAGCCAGGTTTTCACCAGTCTTTTCATATCTTCTCCTTTCTGCTGGCCTAAGACTGGCAAGATCGATCCAAGCACAGTGTAACACGGACAGCCAGTTTGGGACAGCGCAAAACATCGGTTTGTTTGTATTTGTTGGATCTCCGGTTTATTACTCCTCGTAATTCAAGCCATGGTTGCTCTCTTGCATGTTATGGTATGCAATTGGGAATCATTGACCTGTTTGTATGCTTATCGACTGAATATCAGATCAGTTTTAGAGAGATTTCTACAGAGATGTCTGGATAGGAGGACCACTTAAGAGGCATTACCTACAAAGATATACTGGAAGCTTACACTTTTTAATGTATAATTCATATTGTCTATGGCAGCTCTGGAGTAACGGAGATAGGATATGAGCAATGTAACACGTATCCTGAATGCGATTGAACGGGGGGATGCGAAAGCTATTGATGAATTCTTGCCCTTAGTCTATGAAGAACTCCGCATTCTTACTGCTCAGAAGCTTTACCTTGAAACGCCTGGGCAGACACTTCCGGCAACTACCTTGGTCCATGAAGCATATATCCGGCTTGTTGGAGAAGAATCACCTGGCTGGAGTCTGCAAGACACAACGTCGGCTCTCACCTACATTTCTTCCAACTGCTCTGTCTTTGAATTGAACTCGCTCTTATCTACCCCGCCAATCGCCCAGCATGCGCCTTAATCTGTGGAGTATTCCATCGCGGGCCAACTCAGGCGGCACGACAGCAGAGGCACGCAGCTTTTCCAGGGCTTCAGCATTCTCGCTCGCACGTGCGGCGGCGAGTTCTGAGAGAACCTGTGGGATTTCCTCCCTTAGCGATAGAAGTCTTGTGAAGGCACTGCGGTCGAATTCGAGCAGACCACAATGTGTTGTAGCGGTGATGGTCGCGCTTCGAGGCAGGCCAGTCAGGAGGCTCATCTCGCCAAAAAGGGCTCCAGGCTTTAAGTCGAATTCGACGTTTCGGTTGGTGTCGGAATTAGCGATGCTTCCATGCAGCATACCGTCTACGAGGACGTAGAACGATTCTCCCAGATCGTTTTGGCACATGAGGATCTCACCTTTAGTGAAACGAGTGCGCCTAACGTGCCTGGCGAGGGCTTTCAACTCATCGCGGCTGAGCATGCAGAGGCCATCGGGGCCGGCCATTAGTTTTCGTCCGAAGTCGCTGCTCAGCAAATCATCGACAATGCTTTCAAGTTCCGAAGCGAGGGGCTTTTCGAACTTCTGGGCGTGGATAGCTTCCAGGAAATTGCCAAGAAGGCGGCCGCTCATTGGGAAGGGAATCTCAATTCCTCGCCGGTTGAACTTGTACCAGATCATTCGCATCACATCGCCTTCGATCGGTATGCGCAACTCGTATCGTTTGGACCAGAAGCGAAGGACGTATTCTATGCAGAAATCCTTGAAGCCTGTTACGTAGGCATCTGGAGCGGGATGTTTTTCAACCTGTGGTATGCTGTCGGCAGCTTCGAGCAGGGCCGCGATTACATCGCCCGGCGCATCTCCATAGCTGGCGGCTACGGGGACTTCATGCCTGCGCAAACTGGTTGGGGAAGAGAAATTGCGGACCATCATCTCGGCAATTTTGCCATTCGGGACGATTATGATGTGTCCGCCTGTGGTGCGCAGGCGGGTTTCACGCCAGTTGACAAGGATTACCTGGCCCATCCTGGCATCGACTTCGATCCAATCACCAACGGACATCGAACGGCTTGTGTGGAGCGACACGCCTGCGAGCAGATTGCCAAGAACGCCCTGCATGGCGAAGCCGATGACACCTGTGATTATGGCTGTCGATGTAAGCAGAACGCCGATATTGTATTTCAGTTGGTATCTGATAAGCAGTAAGGCCGCGCAGATCATGATTGCCGTACGGAGCGAGCCTCGGATGAGCCTGTTAAGCGGGCACGGGCGTCTTAGCTGTGCAAAAGTCTCGACGATGAGACCTTCGGCCAATCTTACAATTGCATAAATACCCCAGAAGAAAAGCCAGGCCCAGTAGAATTTATCCCAGTTGGGAGCCAGCTCTTTGGGGGGAACGAACCAGTAAGTAAGCAATGCAGAAAAGAGAAGCACCAATAGCGAAAAGACGAGGTAGCTCAGGACGGCCGCGATGAAACGGTGCGCGGGTCGATGCAAACATTCAGCACCTTCTAAGGAGCCATATCGGCGGCGCAGGGGAATTGTGAGCAAGTACGCTACCAAGAGCACGCCGAGTGGCAGAATAATGCTCTCGATGTACTGCAACATTTTGTCCATAAAGGCACCTTTCCGTTAGAGGCATATATCAATCAGCAATTGTTATCCATTGACCGGTACGGGCCAGCGAGGCGTCGGGCATACGTTTTTTTACCTGGCTTTCCAAGGCTCGGAGTGTTTCGTCATTCGCCTCTGGAGCGTGGTGTCCCAGAAGCAGGTTCTCTATGCCTGCAGACTGGGCGATATCGAGGCAGTCCTGCCAAGAAGTATGTCCCCAGCCTGCGAAGGATTTTTCATTTTCTTTGGCGAAATGTGCGTCGATTAACAGAATATCGGCTGGCTCAGGCTCGCGGCAGATTTTCATGAAAGTCTTTTCATGCTCAATGGTTCGTTGGGCCCATTCGATATCAGTAGCGTAAACGAATGAGGCACCACAGTCTGTATCGTCGATCCTATAGGATAAACATCCACCCGGATGGGGTATGGGACAGCCTCGCACGCGCAAGGGGCCAATTTGGATTTGATCGGTGTCGAATACTGCGAACTCGAGATCGGCTTTGATCTGTTTCCACGATACAGGCCAGTACGGCGGCGCGAGGAGCCTGGTAACCGCATCACGCACTCCGCCATCGGCGAAGGTCGGGCCAATGAGCTTGAAGGACCAGTCTGAGTCGTAGAAAAGTGGATTCATCATCAGGCCCGCCAGATGGTCAAGATGGTAGTGGGAAAACAGAATTGTCACTTTGCCTGGGGATTGTTGAGCTAATTGCCGGGCTACGGCTCGCAGCCCCGTTCCTGCATCGAGGACTAAATACTCCCCATTAGAGGATAGCACCAACAGCGAGGTCGTATCCCCACCAAATTCCTCGAAGGCGCCGCCAGTGCAAGGCAGGCTGCCACGCACTCCACCTATGAATAGCCTCATGCTCATTTTTCTGTCAGCTCCCATACTCCATCCCAGGACTTTGGAGGATCAGCACACAACCTGGCGCAACGTCTGACGTAATGCTGCGCTGCGGGGTCGTTGGTTAGTTTCTCGAAAATCTCTTTGGCGGAGGTGAAATCGCCCTGCTGGAAACAGGTCAGGCCTTCTGCGAAAGTATTCCAATTAGCAGGTTCGGGTTCGTTGGCAAAACCTGTTAATTCGTATACTGTCACGGCGTTCTTTTTGCCTACCACGCGGAGGTTTGCAAGTTTGCGGCCAAGAAACTCGTTTGCGGTCAGGTTCCATGTGGCTTCGGAGATCATCATTTCGGTGCCGAAGGCTTTGTTGGCGCCTTCGAGGCGGGAGGCGAGATTTGCGGCGTCGCCAAGGATCGTGTAGTTGAAGCGTTTGCGTGAGCCCATGTTGCCAACGACAACGTCGCCTGTGTTTAGTCCCACTCTCATTCTCATTACTGCGCCTGTGCGTTTTTCGAATTCATCTCGAAGCTCGGCGAGCCTTCTCTGGCAGCTTAATGCGGCACGGCACGCCCTTACTGCATGGTCGGACTGTTCGAGGGGGGCGTTCCAGAATGCGATTATGGCGTCGCCTTCGTATTTGTCGAGGGTGCCACCCTCGTCCATGATGATGTCGGTCATTTCGCTGAGGTAGTCGTTGAGGAGGGTCGTCAGCTCGACGGGACCGAGCCTTTCGGAGAATGTCGAGAAGCCAGCGAGATCTGTGAACATGATGGTTAGCTGGCGTTTTTCGCCACCGAGCTGGAGGTGACTTGGGTCGCGGATGATTTTTTCGATGACATCGCCACTTAGATAGTGACGGAAGGCCTGCTTTATGAACGCCTTCTGGCGGCCTTCAGACCAATAGTTTGCGGTCAGGGCGCCGACGAGGCCGAGGCCTATGGATGTTTCGTGTGCGGCGATGGGCCACCAAACGCCCCTGCTGTATGCTGCAAAGCCGATCAGGACTGGTGCACCGAACCAAACGATTGAAAGAGGTAATGCCTGGAACCATCGACCGCCATAGGTTAGTGATATTGTTGCGGCGATGGCGGTTAACAGCACGACGATGAAGACGTGGGACGATTTTGCTTCGGCGATGAATGAATCGGTTATCAGGTTGTCGACGAAGGTGGAATGCAGGACGACGCCCGGGCATTTGGAGTTGATTGGGGTCGAGCGCAGGTCGAGAAGAGCCGGCGCGCTGCATCCTACGAAGACGTAGCAATCCCTGAATATCTCTGGTGACAGGACCGGTTTTTCATCCTCGCGGAGGCGCAGCTCGGATTGTATGACTGATGCGGCTGAAAACGCTTCGGGCAGGCCAGATGGGCCTTTGAAACGGAGGATTGCGTTGCCATGTTTGTCGAGAGGGATGGTGTGGTTATTGATTTTTATTTGTTTCTGCGCGATATCGATAATCGTCGGGTCTGTGTTTGCCACCAGCCAGCCTGCCAGGCCGAGCGAGGGTAGATTTATGTTATCGAATCGGCAGAATGGCAATATCCTGGGAAAGACACCATCGGAATCGGGCAGGCCTGCGACGTGGCCTGCGGCGGAGGCGCCTTTGGAGATTTCAGCGACGGGGAAGACCATGCTATCGAATTTGGGTATCCAGGGAGCGTTCTTCTGCAAATCCGGTTTGGGCATGTAATCGGGCCAGGTGCCACTGCTGGCGCCGGCTGCGATTGACAGGACTGAGGGTGGGCCTTGCTTAAGGGCCTCGCCCAGTGCTTCGTCGTCCGAGACGCCATAAACGGATGGCTCTGTATAGAGCATATCCAGGCACAGGACACGCGCGCCGCCTCGTTTGCAGAAGGCGGAGATTGTGGTGTACAGTTCTCTGGGCCAGGGCCAGCCCCATTCGTTTGTGTTCTTGGCCCAATCGAGGCTGGCCTGGTCCAGGAGGATCAGCTTGATCTTTTCGGAAGGGGTTTCGCGCTGCGCAAAGAACTTCGCGCGCCAGGCCCATGTCGGTGCTTCCCACGAATCAAAGCAGCCGAGACACCATGCTAACAATACCACCAAACCTGCGACCAAGCCGATCAGTATAGCACGTAGGAATTTGGCACTTTGTTTGGACATGCCAACCTTTCGAATTCGGAATTTTAACCGCCTGCCGTGATCGATCCCATGATGGCGGCGAAACGCTGCTGCCTGACGACATCAGGGGTGGAGGCATTGGCAACCATTTCCTGAACAGCCTTGGCACGGCTTGCGGCTGATGGGTGGGTCTTGGCGAAACCAAGTCCTCCAGAATTCGAGAGTTTCTGGTCCATGCGATTTAACATGGTGATCATTGACGTTTCGCAGTAGCCGGCACGCTTTAGGATCTCTATCGCGGCGGCATCGGCCTCTTTCTCCTGCGAACGCGAGTAGCCGCTCGTGGTAAGGGTCATTACCACGTCGTTCACTGAGCCTTCGAATTCTTTGGTCAGGGAGGCAAGCTTCTCGTCGCCTAACTGTTTGGCGGATTCCGAAGCGATAATGGTGAGTGCCTCGGTTACGCGTCCCTGCTTGATGGCTCGCAGGCCGTGCTTGTTTTCGACATGGCAGATTTCGTGGGCCAGCACTGCAGCAAGCTCGTCTTCATTCTCGCAACAGCGTAACATGCCCCGCGTTACCAGAATCAGGCCACCTGGCGCCGCAAAAGCGTTGACTTCGTCGGAGTCCAGGAGCAGGAAGTGGTAACCGCCGAAGGTTTCAGGGCGGTCGGAGAAGATCGCGAGCGACTGGCCAAGGAGGTTCAGGTACGCGTTGGCCTGGGGTTTGTCCAGGGGCTTGTAGGTCTGGAATACCTGGGCGGCTACGGCTCGTCCAACGTAGTATTCCTGTTCGGGGGTCAATTGCTCCTGCGATTTCTCTACGGCATCGGCGCTGCGTTTGATGGATTGGGCTTCATCGGCGGAGACCAGGCCGGCATCCTGGGCAAGCTTGGTTCCGAGGTCCCCTACTTCACCACAGCCTGAGAAGCTTACTGCGACGAACAGGCTCAACGCGACTGCGGCGCTAACGAGCAAGGTAATCTTCAAGTAGCGTGAAAGGCTTCTGGAATTTATATTTTTCTGGTTCATTGGGCGCCTCCCGGCAGATTGCCCTGGGCGCGGAAGTTTCTGATCTGGTCCTCGCTGACTTTGAACGCGGCCATTTTGTCCACCCATGTGTAATCGAGCTTTCCATCGG
Source organism: uncultured Pirellulales bacterium (assembly GCA_964649005.1). Taxonomy (GTDB): domain Bacteria; phylum Planctomycetota; class Phycisphaerae; order Sedimentisphaerales; family Anaerobacaceae; genus CAZGMJ01. Next base: position 22,617 of record CAZYMD010000039.1, on the reverse strand, counting down.
CTTTGAGTTCCGCCTCGACTTGTTCGTTGAAGCCCTTGCCTGCGAGGGCGACTTCATCGGATGAAACACCTGTGGCGGCATCGTTCGTGCCGGCCTTCATGACGAGGGCTTTTTTCGAGAGCGCCGATTCGTGGAGGTAGCCCTTTACGCCATTGGCTGTAGTAACGGGATACCAGCCATTCTGCAGTTCTCCGGCGGTGACTTTGGAGCCGTACTCGACGGTGGCGACGACTTTACCCAATTGCGAGGGGGTCGCACGCACCTTGCAGTTGCGAACCTGAACGCTCATCTGGATCGAACTCGCAGTGGTTGCACAGATCGCCAACAACGCGATCAGAACCTTGCTTTTCATAACTTTTGCCTTTCAATTAAGGTAACTTAGCTCAATTAGTCCTGAGCGTTATACACACGTCGGACAACATTCGATACAATAATATACAAAGCAATTTCAAATGCAAGCGATCCGGGATTATTATAGAGTGGGGATGGCAAATGATTAGAGCGATGCTTTTGGGCATCTGTAATACATTGCCTATGAAAAACTTATGGCTTTGGGGTATTTACAGTGTCATTTCGGCAAGGCTGCATGAAATAAGATTTTTTTGGTGGTATCGTCAGTTGTGGCCGGCATATTTCGCTTGATCGGCGGTCCATGGAATGGGTCGTCGGGCGGGCCGGCGAAGCCGTTTTTTGGAGAACAACTGATGAATGCCAAAGAACCCACGAAGATTCCCATCACACTATCTGAGGTTCGTCGCCAACTCGATCACTGGCGCAGCCAACAACCCAACAAGCGCACCCGACTGCCCAAAGAGTTCTGGCGGCAGGCCGTAGCTTTCGCCCAAGAACACGGCTTGAACAAGACCGCCCGTGCTCTGAAGGTGAAGTATGAGTCGCTCAAGAAACACCTCGAACAAGGCGGTGCCGAGGAAGGACATTCGGCAAAGGTCCAGCCTGAGTTCATCGAGCTTTTGCCTGCCGCGATAAAGCCCGGCACGGTTGAGTGTATGCTCGAGTGGGCTGATGGCTGCGGCGCGACCGTATGGATGCATATGCGAGGCGTCGGCCCATCGGAGCTCAGCGCTGTGGCCGGCGTGTTCCGAAACGGCCGCAGATGATCCAGGTAACGCCACAGATGCGAATTCGGGTGGGTTTATCATCTTTCCAGCATCGAATAGATTTGCCGTGTGTGGGACATGCTATATCTTCCTTTCCATTTACTGCCGCCGGTGCAGTAAGCGCAAGTTTGTGTATTCGTATGGAGGAATCGTGCCATGACAGAACTCAGAGACCGAATGATCAAAGACATGCAGCTTCGAGGTCTGACCCCCGGGACACAGAAGACCTATGTCGATGCCATAATCATGTTGGCTAAGCATTATCGTCGCTCACCCGATCAACTCAGCGAGGAACAAATCCGCGACTACTTCATCTACCTCAAAGATGAGAAGAAGCTGGCCGGCAGCACGATACAAAGCTACCGGTTTGCCATCAAGTTCCTTTACCAAAGGACTTTGCACCGGCAGTGGCCCGTCCTGGACCTGATCCGGATCCCTACCAACAAGACACTTCCGGTCGTGCTCAGCCGTCAGGAAGTACGCCGCCTGCTCAAGCAGATCCGGCGAAGCGGTGCGTGACGCCTCAGGCAAATTCAGGCGAATGTTGTTTGAGAAGACCCTCGAGCTTCGCAGTCAAAGCGAAGCTTTTTCCCCCTCCGCCGAGCCCGGACGGTCAAGCGGTTCGCTGGAAGAATAAGGGCCGCCAGCCCATCCACATCACCACAGTCAACGGTCCTGTTCGTATACACAGGCGTGTTTTCTGGGCGAACCAATATGGTTGCAATACTCCATTGGACAGTTGGCTCGGTATTAGCGACAGATATTCCCAGGGGATCAAAGAGATGGTCTGTATAGACTGCAACTGCCCATGCTGGACGCCATGATCCTGGATTACTACCACTTTCGTGAGCATACGATTGTCTGCGCCAAAGCCTTGTTCGGCGATGGTACGCAGGCGCAAGGAATTGGCGAAAGGGGTTTTGTAGAACGATGATCACACAGGGACCGATTGAAGCGTTGGCCGAGTTGAGTGTCCTTCTCAAGAAGCATCGCGGCCGCAAACGCAATGCTGTCAAGTCGCTCCAGGGTTACATTGCCAGGTGGATGGAGATGCTGGATTATCCACGCTATCTGGCACAAGGGCTCCAGATTAGTTCGGGGCCGACCGAAGCCCAATGCAAATCACTGACTGCCCGGCTAAAAGGGCGAGGCCGACGCTGGAATCACAACGCCATAGATGCTCATTTGGCCATCAGTTGTCTCTACGGAAACTCCGGGCAGTGGACTGCGCGATGGCCAAAAGCTTCTTGACCCGAAAATCTGCACAGACACATGAAAAGCAGAACCAGACATAATGCTTGACAGATATCGCTTTTCGACAAGAATGGAACGATATCAAGCATTAGGTCATGAATGGTGTACGTAGATGAAAGTGGGGGAGAAAGGTTAGTTTGCCAGTGCCATTGCAGACTTCCAGGTGCCAATGACTGAAAACCAACTGACACATGCGACAAGGGTAGCATTGAGTGAGCGAGTCAAAGAACTCACCTGTCTTTATGGCATTGCGCAAATAGCTGGCCGGCCAGGAGCTTCTTTGGAGAAGATTCTACAGGAGATTACCGAGCATCTACCGGATGCGTGGCAATACCCCGATATCGCCTCGGCGAGGGTCACACTTGATGGCACTTGGTATGCGTCACCGCGGTTTCATGAGCTTAAGCGGAAACAGTCGTCGGATATTGTGGTCGGCGGGGTGCAGCGGGGTGTGGTGGAAATTGTGTATCAGGAAGAAAGGCCGGAGTTTGATGAGGGGCCTTTTCTAAAGGAAGAGCGAAATCTTATTAACGAGGTGGCCAGGCAGATAGGGCTCATCATAGAACGCCGACAAATAGAAGAGGAGAGGTTGAAGCTATACGATCAGCTTAGACACGCCGACCGTCTTGCTACTATTGGGATGCTTGCAGCGGGTGTTGCGCACGAGCTGAATGAGCCACTCGGGAACATACTTGGCTTTGCACAGCTGGCGAAGAAGTGTCCTGATCTGCCTTCGAAAGCCATGAAGGATATCAAGAAGATTGAGACCGCATCCTTGAGTGCACGAGAGATTATCCAGAAGCTTCTTGTTTTCGCTCGCCAGACTCCCCCTGACAAGCGGCTGGTTAATCTCAACGAGGTGGTGAAGAACGGCCTCCATTTTTTCGAGGCCCGTTGTGCCAAGCAAGGGATAGAGATTGTTCGGATACTGGCGCCTGGCCTGCCAGAGATAACAGCTGATGCATCTCAATTGAATCAGGTTCTCGTCAACCTAGTTGTCAATTCGCTTCAGGCGATGCCGACCGGTGGCAAGCTGACGGTGCGAACGGGGGCCCACGGCCCAGAGATACTGCTCGTCGTTGAAGACACTGGAATGGGAATGAGTGAGGAGATCGTCAAACATATCTTCCTGCCGTTTTTTACAACCAAAGACGTAGGGCATGGAACAGGACTTGGACTGCCGGTTGTACATGGAATTATCAGCTCCCACGGGGGTTCGATAAATGTTATGTCAGAGATTGGTCGTGGTGTGCGTTTTGAGATTCGATTGCCAACGGCGCAAGTGGACCCTGTAAAGGAGGCTCTTTCCTGAGATGTCAACCCGTCTTGAACGAGCGTGTATACTTATTGTAGATGATTCGGCGGCAACGCTCGAGGTACTACAGCGTAATCTGACGGCCGAAGGATACCGCGTATTTACATCAACGGGTGTGTCCGAGGCATTAGAGGTGCTTGAAGGTCTGCACATAGACCTCGTCATCACGGATCTTAAGATGCCGAAGGTAGGAGGTATGGACCTTGTGCGACATATTCGGGAGAATCTCCGGGACACTGCCGTGATGATGATTACAGGATATCCATCAATTGAAGGAGCGGTTAATGCAGTCAGGAACGGTGCAGAGGAGTTTCTGGCCAAGCCTTTCACTGACAGGGAGCTTCTGCTGGCAGTCGAGCGGGTGCTTGACAGGCTTCGTGCGAGGAGGTCGGGTCAGACACAGCCTGAGGTGGCAGTCCCAATTTCAGGGGATCTTATCGGGGCTTCGGAGTTGATGCAAAAGGTGTTTGTCGCAATAGGCAAAGCAACAAAGACTTCGGCAACAGTGCTGATTACAGGGGAGAGCGGAACTGGCAAGGAGCTTGCCGCCAGGGCGATTCACTATGGTGCAGCACGCTCGTCGGCGCAATTTGTCCCCGTTAACTGTGGTGGGATACCGGAGGGATTGCTTGAGAGCGAACTATTCGGTCACGTCAAGGGTGCGTTCACAGGTGCGACCGAATCGCGAGCCGGTTTCTTTCATGCAGCCGACGGGGGAACCATATTTCTGGATGAGATAAGCGAGATGAGTTTAAGTATGCAGGTCAAACTACTGCGCGTGCTTCAGGATAAGCACGTGTGCATGGTTGGGTCGAACCGGACGCGCGAGGTGGACGTGCGAATTCTGGCGGCTACGAACAAAGAGCTTCGTGTACTGGTTGAGAAAGGGGTCTTTCGAAAGGACCTTTTCTATCGTCTGAATATCATAAATATCGTCATCCCGCCCTTGCGAGAGCGTGGTGACGACATCATCCTTCTGGCGCGACATTTCGTGGACAAATTTGCAGATGAAGCAGGCAGAGGCCACTTGAGCTTTTCTGATGAGGCTCTTGAGGGGCTTCGTAACTACAACTGGCCCGGCAATGTGAGGGAGATCGAAAATGTCATCCAGAGACTCGTTGTGATGACTGATGGTGATGTTATCGACGTAACCGATCTGCCGTCACTGATGCGTTTTTCAGCTTTATGTCAGAGGGGCTTTACACGAACGCTTGCTGAGGTTGAATCCGAATACATCCACAACGTACTTGAGAGTGTGGGCGGCAACAAAACAAAAGCAGCCGAGATTCTCGGTATCGACCGCAAGACACTTCGCGAGAAGCTTAAAAAGGCCAGCGCTAACTACAACTAAGTACCCATGAGCGGGTAGTTTTTCTCCAGTGGTTCAAATTTCCCCACCCCCAGCTTGCCATACGCTTGCAATTGATAATATTGCCAGAGGTCACGTTAAGAGGTGACATGCTGATATAACTACCCTATTTCACCTGCAATTAGGGGGATATTGTCTTTCCTTTCAACGCGCCTTTGCCGGTTTCATGGTCGACAGTTTGCGTACTACGGTCCCTGGCACGCTACTTGCTAAGGTATGTACATGTAACACGTTAATAGAAATGAGGGCACAGATATGTCTGAGAACGTGGAACAAAACACTATTTGCTCGACTTGCCAGCATAAACCTTATTGCACTAATGCAAGGAACGCGAGCGGCTCAATTATTTATTGTGAAGAATTTGAGCTTGAGTATCCAGCTACGCCAGAGAGTCAGGGTAAGGTTCGACAAATTTCTCAACGTTACTCCTATGAGAAACAAGAACCGAACGGATTGATTGGGCTATGCAGCGATTGCAGAGGGTGGCGAAGCTGCACTTTTCCGAAACCAGAGGGTGGAATATGGCATTGTGAGGAGTACGAATAGGATGATACAAAGCAACGATACTTCAGGCGAAAAGTGCGTTGAGACCGAAGAAATTAACACAAGAGATATTTTAGGAATCATAGACAAACATGAAGGCCGACATGGCGGTCTCATGGGTATTCTTGAAGAAATCCAGGAGACATATGGCTTCCTTCCCGAAAGGGCGCTGCGGATTGTCGGTGACAGGACGGGGCGGTCGATGGTGGACATATATGGTGTTGCCACTTTTTATCGCTCATTCAGCCTAAAACCGAGAGGCAAACACCTCGTATGTGCGTGTCTCGGGACAGCCTGTCACGTGCGTGGAGCGCCAAGGATTGTCGACGAGTTAGTCCAGCAGCTTGGCATAGAGGCAGGGCAAACTACAGAAGACAAGGAATTCACATTTGAGACAGTAAACTGTCTCGGTGCATGTGCATTGGGACCGGTTGTCGTCATTGACGGGCATTATTTCTCGAAGGTCACCAAGTCTCGGATTCGGCACTTGCTAAATCAGGCTGTTCAAGGATTCGACAATGTGGAGGTAGGCAAGGATGAAAGGATTTTTCCCATAGAGGTGAGTTGTCCCCATTGCAACCACAGCCTCATGGACGAAGGTCACGCTATTGATGGTTATCCATCAATCAAATTGAATATATCCATCAACCACATGGACGCATGTCTAAGACTGTCTTGTCTCTATGGCAGCTACAGTTACTTCAGCGAGGTTCATGTTCCTGATAATACTATTGTGAGGCTTCGTTGTCCGAACTGTTGCGTGGAATTGCCGAGTACTTCTGATTGTTGGACGTGCGGGGCGCCATTGGTGCCGTTGCTTGTAAACGGCGGCGGAGTTGTCAATATCTGCTCAAGACGAGGCTGCAAGACCCACATTTTGGATTTGATCTAACCGGAGTGGGAGTCCAAAAGGTCGTTATCTGAGACAGATTTCCACGAGGAAATGCAATGTCAAAATTATCTTCAATCCATGAGTTGAGAAAATTGAGAAGCGTTCTTTTTGAGGCCGGTGACAAAAGCGAGGTACGCCTGGTCATTTGTGCCGGTACGGCCTGCCAGGCCAGCGGCTCAAATGGCATCATTCGCGTCGCAAAGCGGTATATTATTGATAAACAACTGGTCGGCAAGGTGTCTCTTCGCATAACCGGATGCCACGGCTTCTGTGAGATGGGGCCATTTGTGCTAACTGAGCCTCAACAGGCCTTCTATACACAAGTGAAGCTTGATGATATTCCAAGGATTGTCGAGGCCGCGCTCCTGGGAGAATATGTGGAAGACCTCCTGTATCAGAATCCTGAAACTGGTGAAAGATACCGCAGACGCGATGATATTCCGTTCTTCAAGAATCAAACACGGAATATCCTCGGCATGAATCAGACGATCGATCCTATCCGGATTCATGACTACATCGTCCAGGGTGGATATAGCTCCCTTGAAGCCATTCTATCAGGTCTGATCAATAATTCGGTGGTGGAGGAAGTCAAGCGTTCAGGATTGCGAGGACGTGGAGGCGGTGGATTCCCGACCGGTCTGAAATGGGAAATGCTATCCAAACAGCCGAGTCGCAGCGGCAAGTTTCTTGTATGCAATGCGGATGAAGGAGACCCAGGAGCATACATGGACCGGAGCATTCTGGAGGGTAATCCACACAGCATCATCGAAGGCATGCTAATCGGCGCATACGGAACCGGTGCAAGTGAAGGCATCGTCTATGTTCGCAATGAGTACCCGGTGGCCATAAAACACCTTAATATTGCATTACAGCAGGCAAGGGAATTAGGTCTGCTGGGATCGAATATTCTTGGCACGGACTTTTCTTTCGATATCAAGGTGGTCAAAGGAGCAGGAGCATTTGTCTGTGGAGAAGAGACAGCGCTCATACGATCAATCGAAGGTAAGATGGGTGAGCCAAGACAGCGCCCGCCGTATCCCGTACAGAAGGGTATAGATGGTAAACCCACAGTAATTAACAACGTCGAAACATGGGCCAATATTCCTCTTATCTTCAAAGTAGGCGCCGAAGAGTTTGCGAAGATTGGAACGAAAAACAACTCGGGAACGAAGATATTCAGTCTTGTCGGCAAGATTAAAAACACTGGTCTTGTGGAAGTGCCGATGGGCATCAGTATAAAGGAAATCATATACGACATAGGCGGCGGTTCATCAAGCAAGAGCAAGGTAAAGGCGGTTCAGACGGGTGGTCCATCGGGTGGGTGTATCCCGGCTGAAATGTTCGACCTGCGTGTCGACTACGACAGCCTCGCCAAGGCCGGCTCTATCATGGGTTCCGGCGGCATGATCGTCATGGATGACAATACCTGCATGGTCGATGTCGCCAAGTATTTCATGAATTTCCTCAAGGACGAATCGTGCGGAAAATGCTTCACCTGCCGTAAGGGCACACAAAGAATGCATGAGATACTCGATGACATTTCCAAAGGCAAAGGGACGAGCGAGCAGATAGAACTTCTCAAAGAACTCGCCATTGTTGTCAAGGACACCACAATGTGCGGCTTGGGGCAGACAGCGTCGAATCCGGTGCTGAGCACACTGCGCTACTTCCGAGGGGAGTATGAAAGGCATGTGGTGGAGAAGAAATGTGATGCCTTTGTTTGTAGCGAGCTTGTAGGAGCGGCGTGTCAGGCCGCCTGTCCGCTTGGCACCGAGGTGTGGAGGTACGTAGCGCTGATAGCTCAAGGTGAATACGAAGAGGCCTACAAGGTAATCAGGCGGGTCAATCCATTTCCATCGGTCTGCGCAAGGGTTTGCGACCGCAAGTGCGAGACAAGGTGCAATCTGGCCGCAAGCGGCGGCGAGGCGATCTCCATTCGTGCATTGAAAAGGTTTGTTACCGATCGGTTTGATCCATCGGTCTACAAGCCTGAAAGAATCTCGGCAAATGGGAAAAATTCAAAACGGGTCGCCGTTGTTGGATCAGGTCCTGCAGGCCTGGCCGCTGCACACAATCTTTCTCTTCTCGGACACAAAGTGACACTAATAGAAGCCGAGGATGAATTGGGAGGGATGCTCGTCAGTTGTATTCCGTCCTACCGGCTCCCACGCGAGATAATGCGCAGGGAAGTAAAGTCCTTGCTTGACAATAATATAATCGTCAGATGCGGAACTCGACTTGGCCGTGACATTGAAATTGATGAACTGTTCAAGGATGGCTTCAAGGCGGTGTTCTTGGCCATGGGGGCGGACAAGAGCTGGCAGATGGATCTGGATGGAGAGGATACAGAAGGCGTATATCCATCGATGGAATTCCTTAAGGCTTTCAATTTGCGGGGGCAAGAGCTTGCTAAAGGCCGCGTAGGCATAATTGGGGGCGGTAACTCAGCAGTTGACGCCGCCAGAGTGGCGATCCGCCAAAAGGACGTTGAGAACGTAGCTCTGCTTTACCGTCGGACTCATCGGGAGATGCCGGCTTATGCTGAAGAGGTCGAAGCGGCTCTGGAAGAAGGAATAAGGCTCGAGACGCTGGTCTCCCCGATCAAGATTCGCTACATCGAAGCGGCCCAGGCCGAGGGAGTGATGGTTGAGACATTTGTTTCGCCAATCGGGATTGATTCAAGCAATGGGCGTCTGGCGGACATAAGGTGTATCAGAAACAAGCTGGGTGAAGTAGATTCAAGCGGACGACGCAGGCCAATCCCTGTGCCTGGCACCGAGTTTACATTGCCTTTGGATACTCTGATAGTGGCCATAGGTGAGCGACCCGACAGCGATTGTCTTACTGCAATGGGTGTAAAACTTGGCAAGAGCGGACGGTTACATGTTGATCCCGATACACTCTGCACAAATAAGGAAGGCGTTTTTGCAGGCGGTGACCTTGTCACCGGTCCAAACACGGTTGTTGATGCCATTGCTGCCGGGACAAAGGCGGCGGCGGTTATCAACCGCTACCTGCGAGGAGAGGAGCTTAAGGAGAAACCAAAGCCAAGGCTGCCCAGTGTCTTTATTCCGCCTGCAGATGTAAGCAACGAAGAACTGGAAGAGGCCCGCCGCGTGGAACCTGCATCGTTACTCGGCAAGTTGAGAAGGAAGAATTTTGCAGAGGTCGAAATGACGTTATCCGCCGAAGAGGCTGTTCGTGAAGCTCGAAGATGCCTGAGGTGCGACCTGAAATTTACACAAAACCAGACCGAGCAGGCCGGTTGTGTTGCAGTAGGGGAAGAATCGGAATGATTACATTGAAGATAAACGGGTTGGATGTTACGGTGGAAAAGGGCACGACAGTTCTGGAGGCTGCACGGTTTATCGGATTTCCAATCCCCACGCTATGTCACATGGAAGGGCTTACCCCATATGGAGCCTGCCGGCTGTGTGTGGTGGAGATCGGGGGTGGAGCCAATACTAAACTGGTTTCCTCGTGTACATACCCGGCCGAAGAGGGGCTTGTCGTGCGGACCGCATCTGTGCGCGTGCTTGCCGCTCGCCGAATGATTCTGGAGTTGTTGCTGGCCTCGTGTCCGCAGTCAAAAACCATCCAGGATCTGGCTTCAGCGCATGGTATTCGGCGCCAACGTTTCAGGCAGGAATATGAGGATTGTATTCTCTGCGGACTCTGCGTGCGCATGTGTTCCGAACAGATGATGGCCAAAGCGATCGGCTTTCGAAATCGGGGGCAGAACAGAAGCATAGGCACTCCATTCGATGTGAAGAGCGAGGATTGCCGCTTATGTGGCGGCTGTATGTATATTTGCCCGGCCTGCCAGCTCCGCTGCACCTTCAACGAGCCAGAGAAGGCTATCTGTGGCGGATGTGCTAACCTGACACCACCTTGTGTTGAGAAAGAACAATTTGACGATATGATGTGCTACATGGATCCGTGTGTAGCCTGCGAGATAAAGAAGGACTGACAACAAAATGAAGGGTTAAACAAAATGTCAATTACTCTGTCAAGAATCAATGCTTCCGCTGCTACACTAACAAAGAACAGGACGGAGAATTCTGTTGTTCCAGCCTCCGGCATGTGTGTGACGTGCATTGACGGCTGCATAGGAATGTGTGAGATTGGCAAGTCGGCATACAGGGGACATGAAGTGATTTATCCCCAGCCTTTCGGCGTGGTGACGACCGCAGCGGAAAAAACGTATCCCGTGGATTACTCCCATTTCAACATTATGGGAACAGCGGTCGGTGCGTATGGGATGGAGGCTGACAGCGATAAGGCCGTTTTCCCGGCGGTGGATCTGGAAGTTGCATTCGGCTTTGATAACGGTGTGAAGTTCCGTTACCCGTGGGGGATTCCAGGCATAGGCTCGACGAATATCGCCAAGAATAACTGGGAGGGTCTGGCCATAGGCTCAGCACTGGCGGGAACGGGACTGACCATTGGAGAGAACGTTGTCGGCATGGATCCGGAGGCTGTGATTGAGAATGGACGCGTAGTTGATACGGTCGATCTTAAACGTCGTGTAAAACTGTTCAAAGACTATCAGCGTGACGGCTATGGTGCGATAACGGTACAGGCCAATATTGAAGATACTCGGTTGGGCGTCCAGGAATATGCTATTGAGAAGCTCGGTGTGGAGTGCGTCGAACTCAAGTGGGGACAAGGCGCAAAAGACATCGGCGGTGAGGTCAAAGTCAGGGATCTTAAGAAAGCACAACTGCTATATGAGCGCGGATACATCGTGCTGCCGAATCCGATGGATCCCAATGTTATCAAAGCATTTGAGAAGGGTGTGTTCAAGGAATTTGAGCGTCACTCACGAGTGGGAATGGTCACCGAGGAGTCGTTTGCAGAGCGTGTTGAACAGCTTCGCAGTGCTGGCGCCAAATACATCTTCCTGAAGACCGGTGCGTATCGCCCGGCCGACCTGGCCAGAGCGATTGCGTTTGCCTCGACATACAAAATCGATCTTTTGACTGTCGATGGCGCCGGCGGCGGTACGGGCATGAGTCCCTGGAGAATGATGAATGAGTGGGGTGTCCCCCCGGTGCATCTGCACTCGCTCCTTTATCAGTACGCCAAGCGACTTGCCGATAAAGGTGCATATATCCCCGCCCTGTCCTTGGCAGGTGGGTTCGCCCTGGAAGATCAGATATTCAAGGGCCTGGTTTTGGGGGCGCCTTTCGTTAGGCTGATAGGGATGGCGCGTGCTCCGATTGCCGCTGCCATGGTGGGCAAGACTATAGGGCGAACGATAGCCGAGAACCAGATACCTGTTTACATTGAACGTTTCGGCAACTCCAAAGACGAGATATTCGTGACCTCCGGTGTATTGCGTAAAGAGCTCGGTAACGATGTATTTGAGAAGTTGCCTACCGGTGCCATCGGGCTTTATACATATTACGAGCGCGTGGCTCAGGGCCTGCGCCAGTTGATGGCCGGCAGCCGGAAGTTCGCGATGAGATATTTGACTCGCAATGACATAGCAGCCTTGACACAGGAAGCGGCACAAATCAGCGGAATTCCGTATATCATGGATGTTGACCAGAATGAAGTTGCTAAAATTCTTGACCGTTAGGATTGCATAAGAGTCCTGCTCGGCCGAGAGAACACCCTATGCGGATTACAACGGAAGAAACCCCAGAGTCTGGATCGATCTCACCAGCCAGCGCGCACCAATCCGCGCACCGTAGCCCCTGAAATTGGCTTGATTTCACATTATTGGGACTTTGGGCCAGTCTTTGTAAGTTGTTATCATTGCTTGGTTAAGCCCGATTAAGCGAATTTGGCAAAACATGATTATCGGAGCTCATCTTAACTATTTGTTAAGGCGTCGTTGGTGACATGCCATCAATGGCTCCTTGAAGCCTCAGAGACAGGTTGTGAAAGTGACATTCATGTCCAGACTCTTGCTGTCGATCTGTCCAAAAATGGTACCACGTTCTTGTTGCCCTGGAATGCTTTCTGTACTTTCCTGTTAACTCTTCTGCTAAAGCCACTCTGCATAGGAACTCACGCAGAGCAAATCTTCCAGTTCATCCGACTCATACGTAGCGCACAATAAATGCGCAACAGATTCACCTTTACGTGATGCTTCAGAGGCATCCAGGGCACGGTCAAGGAATTCCTTTCAGACAGCCGGATAGAACTGCTCTGTGGTCTCAATACTGGCGTGTCCAAGGCCAGTGTAATGGATCAGGGCTGGCAGAAGCTTTCGTCAGTTTGCGGCATAAGTGCTTTTCACAGAAAAGCTTAAGCCTATATCATTTTTGTACTCTATTGGATGGCTCACAACAGGGTAAAAATCTGTATCTTAGAAAAGAAATCGCCAATTGAGGTGCGTCGAAAAAGTGCCAGAATGTTGGATTTTCAGCTAATTTGATTATCTTGGTGCCTTTCTGGCACGCATTGATAGCTCGTGATATTTGAATTGAGCCCTCTATTGTGGTATTATAGACAATAATAAATGTACCCCATAGAATTCTGGCATAAGATTCTAAAGAAGAGAAGGCTGTTTAGCTTCCTGTGGCAGTGACTGAAAGTGAAAATAGCCAGAGCTATGACTTTGTACCTGACGCCGAAAGGCGTTCATTCATTATTACTTTGGATTGGATAGTAAATGAGGCTAATGCAATGAATAGTCGAAGAATGATCATCGCGCTGGTATTGATTGTGGTATTTATTGCAGCATATCTATTGTTTTGGGTGAGATTTCCACCGCCGCACGGGCCAAATCTGGAGAAACGTGTGGAAATGAATCTCAGATACTTAGTGACAACAGCATTCGAGTATATGGCGACAGAAGACGTGAACAGCGTTACCTATCAAGATCTCCTGGACAATGAATTTTATATGGAAGATGTTCCTAAAAGCTATCTGGGAGAGGACTATTCTGGATTCAAACTCACAGACAAAGATACCTCCGTTGAAGTACGCACTGAGGACGGTAAAACGATTTCTTTTTCGTTTGATGAATTGTAGTAAACGAACAGGGATTCATCCAAAACGGATTATAAGGCTTTTAAGGTCGTTTTGTGCCTTAGTTGTTTTGGAATGCACCAAGTTCTTTCCTTTGTCCTTTTTTTGTCAAAGTTCCTGATTTACTATCCAATAGTCTGCCATTTCGGTAGACGCGCACGGTGTAGTTGGCTTTACCGTCACCTGCGTAGAAACGTACTCCGAATTTATAGGTTCCGCGTGGAGCTTTTCCCTGGGTCCAATAAACACGTTCAGGGCCCTTTCCGTTATCTCCGTCTCTGGTTCCCCATCCACCGCGATCATCGTAGTCGAAAGTACCGTTGTCGGCGCTGCTTGGAGGTGTGCCATTGGAAGTTGTAACAGTATTACCTTTCGGATCTGTAACCCATATATCAATATCCGGCCCCTGAGGATGTGACGAGCCAGAGTATGTCCACACCAGGGTGACAGTGGGGTCGCCGCGTGCGCCGGGATCTTCGGGCGCTCCAGTATTCATCGCACCGACGAGTAAATTCAATTCATCATTAGTCAATGCCGTGGTATCGTCATCATCCTTCCAGAGATCTTCCATTGCAGGAGGTTGATACTGTTGCATCCCAGCTTGCAAGCCCATGGCCAGGGCCTGCATAATACCACTGAAGACTTCCTGGTTATTTGCTTTCTGCTGCTGGTCTGCGAGTGGTTTTCCAAAACCAAGACGATCAGCCAGTTCAGCATCCTTGAAAAGATACCAGGTGTAATAACCAGGTAAATGTGACTTGCTGTCGAGTGTGGGACGAGCACCATAACGCATTAACAAATCGATGATGCGTTTGTGGTTTTTGCTTGCAGCGTAATGTAGAGGCGTCCACTTCATATCTTTTTCATTTTGGGCGTTTGGATTGGCTCCAGCCTTCAAGAGGGCGGTGCAACTATCGTAAGCGCCAGAATGGCTGGCCACCATCAGTGGTGTAAAACCGTTCGCTACGGAATCGGAATTTATTCCATTAGCCACCAGTTTGGTAATGGTCTGTCCCTGATTTTTAGCCGCGGCATCGAACAGGCGATTCAGGGTCATTGGCCCCTCCTCGGCCAATCTCTCGGCGAATTCCTGCTCTTCTTCAATCATGGCATCAAGATCATGATATGATATCTCACTTTGATCTCCCTGGATGACATTGCTAAACGCTGAAGTTATTTCTGTTTTTCCTGTTTTAGGCTGATCCCAGGCAGTCATGTCGTCTTGTGCTACGACCAGATCTGACATGGCGTCATGAAGGGGATCATCAATACTGTCGGTCTCCTCTTCCAGGACGGCAACGGTGTCGGTCTGTCCAATATTATCTGTGGCGTCACTGACCATTGCGTCCTGTTGAGAGATTTCCATATTGCTGATTGTGTTCTCAAGCTCGGTTTGCAGTTCCTGAGGCTCAAGCGTTTTTCTTTGCTCTTCTATTTCGGCCATTCTTTCTTCGAAAGCCTTACGTGTCTGTTCACGGACCAAAGCGAGCTTGGCTTCGACCTGTTCCTTGAGCTTTCCCACGAGATCGTACTGTTGGGACATGCCTGGATCACCTATCCCAATGTCCCAGATAAATGACTCCAGATTCCAACAGAGACGTCGCGCCTCAAGAAGAGGCTCTTCCTGATCGATTGTCAAGAGTAGTCTGATAGCCTTGACACGCTGACGCACCAACGCAAAATTGCCAGTCTCTTGATTCATCTTGGCGACTTCTTCGTTAATAGAAGCTCGATGAGCAGCACCGTATTGTTTAATGGCTTCCTTGACTTCGTCGCCAGCCCAGTTGCCCACAAATGTAAGAGCAATACCGGCAGGACCACTTGCATTAGCCGCGGCTTCGGTTATGGAAACCAGATAGCCAAGGCCCGCCACGGCAATCTCTGCGGCCCCAGCATCACGTGCCTCTTCCTTGGTGATAAGACCTGCATCTGCACGCGATTGGATGTCAGCCAGGCTTATTAGGAGTTTGCCTACTGCATAGGCGTTGTTCATTTTGCTTGACAGTTTGTCAACGCCTGGTTTTGGTGTTCTTGGGGTATTGAAGTTGACGTTTTTCCAGCTATTTTTACCTACTCTAATAGGATCACCCTTGGACCAGTCAGTGACAAGATACTTGCCTTCGGTCTGTTTTTGAACGGCTCCGGTGCCCAGAGAGACCAGCGTATCAAAGAACGTGCTTTCGACAGTACCATCCAAATGCTTGGTGTTCTTTCGTCCCGCCCAGGACATAGCGGTGGAAAGCTTAGGTATCATCTGGTTCTTTTTAGTCCACTGGCGCTGATCTCTCTTATAGGTAAATTGTCTTGTATCGCGAGCAGGTTGACTATTATTCTCCAGTTCTCCCATGGAAGGCCCGGCCTCGGTCCCCAGAGGATCGCCAAAGCGATATGGATTGTTTCGCGCATAGGCATAGGGATTGGTGGTGATGGTGTCCTGTAGATCACCCGCAACGGGGTCAGGCGATATGAATTGGCAGATATCCGGGTCGTAGAATCGTTGTCGCATGTATGTTAAGCCACTGCTTGGATCAAACAGGCAGCCTCGGAATAAGAACGGTGATTCAACACTATGCTTGAATGAATCCTCCTGTGGCCTAAAGTGTGTGGCCTTTCCCCAAGGATCGTATTGATAACTCGCTGCTTCGCGGCCATTGTCATCAGTGACAAGAACAACATCATTACGCTCGTTTCGATGGAAGTAATAAACTGTGGGCTTGCCCTGTTTGAATTCGACCATGCCCAGGATGTAATCTATGCCTGGGCCGTACAAAAAGAATCGTTTGACCAGCCATGTGTTACCATCAGGCGCCTTCGTCATTTCGGCGATGGGGTTCAAGCCGTCATAAACCAAAAAAGTGGCTTCGCCATCGATCTGTCGGCTGGTAATGAATCCGTTTTCATCATACGAAAATGACGCCAGCGTTTTGTTGTGGTATTCATCTGTGATCTTACTGAGGTGGTTGAATTCGTCGAATTCGAAGCTAAGCGTGCTCGAAGGTGTCCATTGTCTGGTGAGATTGCCCCAGTCATCCCAGGTGAATTCACGTTTCGTTGCAACGTCCTTGACAGTGCAATCAGGTTGTACTGAAAGTTTGCCCAAGTGCGACGTTGTAAGATTGCCCCAGGTATCATAGTTGTATGTCACACGCTGAGGTTGTAATTGCTCTGACGTGGTTTTTTCATAGGCTATGAGTTGATTGTTCGAATCATAGTGCAGAGATTGCAAGATTTTATGACTTCCGAGAGACGCCTGCCTGGTAGAGATGTTTCCGTTTGGATCGAGGGTTACGTGCAGATTATAGAGTGTGTCGTCTTGTTGTAAAACAGCCAGGGTGAATGAAGGTATTGTTATGTTCGCAATACGGGTCTCTGTCACTCCGTTGGGAAACTTGGTAGTAGAGCCTTGTGCTGTTGTGTTAAATTGAATACGACCGAAATATGGCGCCTCCACAGCCACAAGCTGTCCATTCTTATACACATGATCCACCTTGAAATTGCCTAAACGGACCGTATTTTTCTCCTGCCCATTGGCCGAGTCATAGTCGTATTCAAGCTCGCCTACGGGTGTTTCGACACGCCTAAAACGACCGAGTGCATCATAATCATATTGCTTGAGAGTCCGCCCATTTTCTGCGACAGTGGCGAGCAA
This sequence comes from uncultured Pirellulales bacterium, assembly GCA_964649005.1. Classification (GTDB taxonomy): domain Bacteria; phylum Planctomycetota; class Phycisphaerae; order Sedimentisphaerales; family Anaerobacaceae; genus CAZGMJ01. Next base: position 5,493 of record CAZYMD010000039.1, on the reverse strand, counting down.
ACCGGATTCATGATAGGTAAAGGTTTGCTTTGTATCACCTGTTTTCTGATCGGATAGTCGATTGAGAGGATCGTAGGCATATTCAGTCTTTCGTATTTTGTCAGCACTTTTGCCTTGCTCTTGAACCATGACTACATTGCCTGCCGGATCGTACTCAAATGTCTTGGTGACATGTCCATCCTGGGCCATAGTTTTTATGTAGCCCGCCGGGGTGTACGTGAATTCACGCTTGAGCCCAGTCGGAAAAATCGCCTCTATCAAATTACCCGCAGCGTCATACTCGCCAGTGATCCGATTGTCATTTGACCTGAAGGTGGCGCTGGTTTCCGTGTCGTGTATGGTCATGACATGCTTTAGGGCACGGTTTATGGTTTGCGCATTAAAGGGCTGCGGCGTATTCGAATCCCAAATGGTATTACCCATCTCATCGGAAACTTGAGCGGGCATCCAGGAATCTCCATAGCTGTACTTCCTTGTTACGGAATCAAATCCTGTTTGCCTGACAACGCGTCCAAGGTCATCGTAGTCGACTGAATAGGCGCCTTCCTGGGCAGTATCAGTGATGCTAAGCAGATGTCCCGATGCGTCGTAGGTGTACACCATGCGCCTACATCCAGGATAAGTCACCGTTTGAGGCAGGTTTGTTTGGCCAAGATAGGCAAAGACCGTAGCTTGGTTCAGGGGATTGATGATCTTGAACAAACGACCTTCATCATCCCATTGGTATTTGGTTACATGATGATTGGCCTGTTCCACTGATCGCAACAACCCTGTTGCAGTGTCAATCTCTCTGCGCGTCTGTCCTCCATCTGGATCAATTTCAATCTCGATACCCTTTGTATAAGAATAACGTTTTTCTGTAGTGGTGTTGGTTTGTATATTCTTTTCCATGAATGTATTAAATCCATCGTTTGATCTGTTGTAGGAATAGGAGAATTCCTGTAATAATGGATCAGTCAATTTTTCAACACGGCCTTGCTCATCGAAGGTGATACGCCATTTGTAGCCTCCGGAAGAAATATACATAAAGGGGAAGTCGTTCGGATATTGGTATGTTTCCTCTACGGAGCCTCGCTTGATATTGCTCAAATGTCCCGCCTGGTTGTAACGCAAAACCACGTTGGCGCCATTGCTTGCACCAACCCATGACAGGCGGCCAGTGGAGTCGTATAAGAAGGAAATATTCTGATTGAAAGGCCCTATGATCGAAGAGAGATGGCTATCTTCATACTGGCAAATAAGCTCATTACCCCAACTGTTGCGCATTTTGATAAGAGCACCATCGGATTTCCTAAAGAGCATATCAGGGGCCTGAGGCGTGGTGACTAACCATCCCTCAGCAGTGTTCTTTAAGAGGCCACGTTGTATGCCGCTTTCTACAAACACACCAGGGTCCGGGCTGCCCTTCGACTCGAATAAACGACGCTGCCCACATGGTCCAAGCAGCAGAAATATATTTTTGCCTTCGACCTCCTGAAGACTAATCTCAAAGTTATGCGTCCATCCGATTCCGAGTGCACCAGCGATTGAATCATGGCTGTTGTAATAACGCACAAACGACAGTGGCAGAGGACAGCCTTCAAAGGAAATATCCGCCTTTTCAATCGATAAGCCCCCTGTATATGGTTCAACACCGCAGGTTATCAGTGGGGACATGGACTCAGTCAAGTTCCATTGCTGTAAACGAGCTTGAGCTATACCTTTTTCAATACACGATGCCCCGGTATCAATAGCGTTTTGCATTGCCTGCTTGGCCAGGTTCATCTGATCGGCGAGTCGGCGACATTCCCCAATGATGTACCATGCCTGACACAAGCCTTCCGGGCCATGTATTCTGGCAATAGAAAGCAGGCCCTCTTGACCAAGGTTCCCACTCATAAAGGCAAGCAGAGGTATCGGCCAAGTTGAGTTTTTCTCGATCGGTTCACCCAGGATATCTTCAAGTTCTGCCTTATTATCGTTGAAATCTTGTTGAGATTCCTGGAACGAGAAATCCTCCCCACTAAGCCACTGTTCACACCATGTTGATAAAATGGTCCATGAAATAGATGTTGTCCATGCAGCAATTCGATTCTTTGACCCTGTATCTGGGCCGAGTTTCATCAACCATTGCATCACACGCTGAATAGATATCTGAATTTCTTTATAGTCCTCGGTTGAAGTCGCCATTTGAAATTGTATACGTGTGCAAGCGGATTCACGCTCCAGTTGAGCCTGTTGGATCGATGGATTATCTTTATGGGCTCTTGCATATGTTCGACCCAAATTTGCACTTGCCTGCAAATCATCATTGGCATTTTGCCAGGCGCCAAGACTCTCAAATAATGTCCCTCTTAAGAATAAGGCGTCAACATGCTCTGCATCGACAGTAAGACACTGGCTTAATAGCCGTACTGATTGGAGGATTTGCTTATTTGCTGCGAAGATCACAGCCATACGATATCGTGCATCCACGTGGAGTGGATTGACTTTTAACGCCTGGTTGTAATCTGATATAGCCTGGCCGATCTGCTGTAATTCCTCCTTGAGCATGCCACGATAATACAACGCCTCGGCCAGTCGTGGGCGACGCTGATTAATTGTGTTTAAATATTCAACCGCCCATGTCTGTCGGTCTGTTTTGGTACGAATCACATTTTCTGTGAAGCTGACTGGGTCGGCGCCTTCAAGTGCGCCAGATTCCAGGGCCTCAGCAAAAAGAAAGGTCTGGAGTTTATCACCAGCCTCTTGCTTAAAATGCACGGCATTGTTCAGAAATGGGTTGAGATATGTGGTATCCGCCTTAGCGGCGCGAGCAAAATCCAGGATTGCTAAATCGATCTCATTGCTTTCGATAAAGCATAAACCTCGCTGAAAATAGGCCTCAGGATTGTTTGGGGTATTCTTAATAGCCTTTGTAAATGTCGCTTTGGCTCGTTCAACATTTTCATCATCGAGTTGATTTATGCCCTGCACCACAAGCGATGTCATGTATTCAGGATACAATGCTTTCTTGGCTCGCATTTCGATAGCTTTGATTCGAACCAATACATCGTCATTCTTGTCAGGCAAAAGCCATTGGATCACTTTCAATATTGCATAGGCATATGTGTTCTTAGGATCGATTTCAAGTATTCTCTCCAGCTCCTTGGCAGCCTCTTGGTAATTCTTTTGATCCATACGCACATTGGCCCGTAGTTCAAGTGCGGCAATATCCTGAGGCCATTTTTTTAATATCATATTTGCGACTGTTACGGCGTGTTCCCAGTTTTTAGCGTTTGCCTGGCCGTGAAGTTTGTAACACCTTGCCAACAGCAGCCAGTTTTGACGAAGCGATTCGCCTTTCAGAACTTTAGTCAGTTCGTTAAGCTCTACTATAGCTTGTGATGTGGTGTTTGTTTTAATTCGGCATAGTGCCCGATTGTAAAAACAGTCTGCTCGCAATTGAAGCAATTCAGCAAGACCTTCAGGATCCTGCGAGTAGTCAACATCGGTAAGTTGATCTACTTGTGTGAATGCTCCAATAGCCTGGTCGTACTTACCCTGCATTTGGAAGATTCGTCCTCGCTGAAAACGGGCCCGCAGCAGTTCCGAATCATATCCTGAGAAAGTCTCCTTTGAAGCAAGTATTGTAAAATCATCCAGGGCCTCCTGAAAATCGTTTTTCCGCATGTAGAGCAGCCCTCGTGCATACCGGGCGATTTTGTCCATTCCCTTGTTTTTCCACTGTGCAGGGGGATTATCCTCAACGAGATTTATCATGGTCGTGACAGCTTCAGTAGCCTTGTCCACCTCTCCCGCCAGTCGGTGACATTCTGCAATATCCAGATACCGGTGTGGTGCGTTCACAAAATCAACCAGCACATAGTTAGGGTCATCACCTGGACCGGCTTTAACTGCCGCATTGAAAGAATTCATAAAATCGGTAACGGCTTTTGAGTACTGGCCCAGCTCTCGTTTACAATTTCCTCGCACACGATATGGCCAGACAATTAATGAGGGGTCGTATGAATTAAGTGCGATGAGTTGATCAAGGTCTGCGATGGCCTTCTCGAAATCGTGCGCCTGTAGCCAGCAGTCATATCGTCCACCCAATGCATCGGTGTCATTTGGATTGTGTTTCAATGCTACAGTAAAGCTTGCTACAGCCTTTTCAAGTTGTCCAAATGACATATAGATGCGGCCACGTAGTGTTTCTGTTCGTTCCCGATTAATATTCAGGCGCAACATTTTATCTGTCGTTTCAATTGCCTTAGAAAGTTCACCTCCAAACATCTGATTGTATGCACTGGAATACAGCTTATCGTAAGTGTCTTGCTTTGATGCAGCGTGAAGTTGAAGACTGAACAGCATAATTAAAAGAAGAAATGACCTTCGAAAAACCATTACGTCACTCCTATCAAAGAGAATAGATCATTTGATATTAGCGTTTCTACAGCTTGAAAAGCTCTTACGTTCTGATGAACTTACGGGCAATTATCCATGCTACAATTAGAACGAAAAGGATTGCAATTGAGATTGCTATAATCTGCGGCATCCGCTTGGACTCCCCGATATCATCTCCGTCAGTTGAGGGAAAAGTTTCCACTGTTTTAGATTTTTCTGCTGCCTGAAGTTGAACCGTGCCTTTTTCAAGATCGACAACGAATGTCCTGCTGACGCCAATGACGCCGCCTGTCATTCCCTCTTTCGCGCCGGAAACAGTGCTGTCAGTCGCTTCGGGAAGATCAATGATGACCATATTGGAAATTGCGTCAGCCGCCATTTTAAGGTATGCTTGGTAATCATCTCCCCCCTTGCCCTTGTTTTGTTCAAACCATTGAGATTTCTCAGTTACCGGACTAACCAGGCGGAAAAATGTGATTTTACCAGGCGAAGGTATTTGTTTTATCCAGAGTTTTCCGTTAGTACAGATGGCGAGCCGGTTATCAGCTTCTGTAGAATAGAGAGTTGTGCTGTCTTTAACAGACGTGCCAGCCTCATGAAGAATTATTTTATCGGAAGCAAAATTAACGCCGAAAACCGGAACAGAAAGGGCTATAAATATTCCCAGTAAAATAGCATGTTTCATTTTCTATCCAATCGGAATTAATGAACAGATATTTTCCATATGACGCCACAATCAGTAATTATTCATGCCCCACGTTTCATGATAAGTCATCATAAGGCTCAATTTCAACTATTTCGTTTGCTAAGCCGGTTAACATAGACTTAATAAAGATCCAAGGATGGATTAAATCGTCATAAAAGCTGTATTTGAAGGTCTTTATGATGTACTTCGGCCAGAGCATCTAACGTCAATAATAAATTTCCCCTGACGATAAATATTTCTAACGTTTTTAGTAGCATCCTTTTTTATGGTTGCGGGGTGTAAATAATGCTTGAGGAAAACTATTTTACGAACGGAGAGTTACATTCTGCATGAGCGAACGTATTTGCATGAAGCACGATGTGTTACTATTATCTGTGGACTATGAAACATAGACTATGGCTCACACTTATTGCCTATCTGTC
>CAZYMD010000038.1:0-31198 GCA_964649005.1 uncultured Pirellulales bacterium | reverse complement strand
AATCATGTTACACCTCCATTGTCCGGATTTTAACTAATGCGCTACGCAAACGTTTATGCACAAGACGATATAGCATTGCTTCTGCACGGTCAATCCCTTTTTCTGCTTCACCGGGTCAATGCGTGGATTCCCAAAAGCCCAATGCCCCCCTACTTGCCTGTCGCAAAGTTAGAATTATTAAATGCGACCTGCCTATTTTACCGCAAGATCCCCCAATTCAACACTCGGTCGGTCTCAAACACCGCTAAGACCTCATATGGAAGCCTGGACAACATATTACCAAGTTTTTGCGCGCCACCTTTGCAATACCCTGCCAAAGATGTATAATGCGCGGCACTTATGGATGAATATCGGCTTGGGATTCGATTAGCGGAGCACAGGCAATGCTGAAGTATAGAGTTCTATTAGTAGTGTGCACGGTGGCGCTGGCCTTAACAGCTTCAAACGCCTGTGCTGATACATGGCGACTGACAGATGGCAATGATCTTACGACCGTCTCGGGCCAGGGGTCCGAGAAGTTCCTGCTCGCGGTCGCAAACACCAAGCAGTTGGTCAATACTGGCCAGCTTTCAGCCGCTAAAGAGGCCTATAAAAAACTCGAAGGGGATTTCCCCGAAATCGCCGGGCCGGACTTCGACGCATTCGTCAAAGCCGAGATGTTCTTCTGCGAGGGCAAGTTCACCAGGGCAATCCGAGCCTATGATAAATTCCTCAAAGATTACCCTATGAGCAAGCTGTATGATGCCGCCATCGATAGAGAATTCGCAGTGGCTACAGCCTATTTGGGTGGCGAGAGAAAAACCGTATTGAAGGTTATAAAGCTCAAGGGATACGCCGAAGGCATCAAAATAATGGAGAAAGTGACCGATCTGGCCGGCTATTACTCACCCATCGGAATAAAGGCCGCAATCGCCGTAGCTGAGCACTATGAGAAGCACCATAAGTACGATGACGCCTATCTAAAATGGCATGACATATCAACCCACTGGATGGTGGGGGAAATTGGAATGCAGGCATTGCACGGAATGGCAAGATCCCAATATACCGCCTACAACGACAATCCTGAAGAGAGAAAACCGTTCTTTGATGGCTCCAGACTAAGCATAGCCAAGACCCAATATGAGAAACTTCAATTGCTCTTTCCCAAGGATGCTGAAGAAATCGGCGTAGCTGATATCCTCAACCGCATAAACGAGCAAATGGCGTATAAACAATACAGCACCGCCTGCTACTATGAAAGGGTCGGAAAACCCCAGGCGGCAACTCTTTACTACGATATGGTTGTCAGAAACTGGCCCGATACCAAGGCCGCCGAGTTGGCCAAAGAAAAACACACCGGAAGCCTGACTACCACAGAGAGGGACAAATGAACGGGGCATATCTCAAAAGCAGTCTTTGCCGCAGTACGTTCGTACTGCCATTTATCTTGCTATCGCTGATCTTTAGCGGATGCAGCAAGATGGCCGGTTACTCCAACGATTCGCTCTTCCCACAGGATATTACAAGCGTGTACGTGGAAATGTTCGACAGCCAGTCCTTCTGGCGAGGAGCCGAATACACTGTTTCCGACGCCTTGGCCAAACGCATTGAAGCAGACACACCCTATAAGATAGTCTCCAGTAGAGACCGCGCAGACACCGTGGTGAGCGGAAAAATCATATCCATCATTGAAGGAGTGCTGACCGCAGAACGTGAGCTTGGCGGGGTTCTCGAGAAGGAACTGGTCATCAGGTCAAGGGTCAACTGGAAAAACCTTAAAACCGGAGAGTTGATCATTGAAGACGAAGAGGTTCTGGCCTCCGCCAGTTACTCCGGATACCAGAATCAGAATTTCCTGTATGCTTCTACAGTTGCGGCAAACAATCTCGCTCGGAAGATCGTAGAGCTAATGGAAACAAAATGGGAGTGAATCACTGGTTTTCAGACTCGAACGACACAATATGTGAGACAATAAGCACGCTATGAATGGAAATAAGAACAAAAAGCCCACTCCAGGACGTCGCAACATACAGAATAAACCAGGCAAGAAACCTCCCCTGCAAACCTATAAGAGGGGACCTCTTAGCTGGCTCATCATAGCGGCCATCGTATTCACCGGTGTCCTGATGCTCAGAGACATCCAGGGCATCGAGACGATCAAGTGGAACGAGTTTGTAGAACACGTTAATAATGACCGTATCGAAAGTATCCTCATAAAGGATACGGAAGTCACCGGTAAGTTCAGAAAGAGCTACCTCGAAGCCCAGGAAGCTGAGACTAAGGAAAGCTTCGTTGTGGTTTACAAGGAGGCCCAGTTCGATTCGTTTGCCGAGCTTCAAAAAACGATGGAGGCAAACAAAGTCGAAATAGTCGGCGACCCCCCTCACATCTGGTTGTATATGCTGATGCAGTGGCTCCTGCCCCTGCTATTCTTTGGGGCGCTGATTTACTTCATGTTCATCCGCAATCTTCGAAGCGGCGCCGGCGGAATGCTCATGTCGTTCGGGCGCAGCAAGCACAAACTACATGGCAAGGACCGCGTCCAGGTAACATTCAAGGACGTCGCAGGAGTCGAAGAAGCCAAGGATGAAGTCTCTGAAATAATCGAGTTCCTGAAGAATCCCAAGAAGTTCCAGCGTCTTGGAGGCAGAATACCACGCGGAGTCCTGCTTGTCGGTCCGCCTGGCTGTGGCAAGACACTCCTTGCAAAAGCCATAGCAGGCGAAGCCGATGTCCCCTTCTTCAGCATCTCTGGAAGCGATTTCGTTGAGATGTTCGTAGGCGTTGGGGCCTCGCGGGTGCGCGACCTGTTCAAGCAGGCCAAGGACAACTCACCCTGCATTATCTTCCTGGACGAGGTCGATGCAATCGGAAGAAAACGTGGCGCAGGCTTTGCCGGCGGAGGCCACGACGAACGCGAACAAACCCTCAATGCGATCCTCGTCGAGATGGATGGATTCGACACGAACGACCAGGTGATTGTGATCGCAGCGACCAACCGCGCCGACATCCTCGATCACGCCCTGACCAGGCCTGGTCGGTTCGACAGGCAAATATTCGTCCCGCTGCCGGACCTTAAGGGCAGAGCCGACATCCTTAAGGTGCATGCCAAAAAGGTCAAACTCGGGCCGGATCTGAATCTCGAACGTCTCGCTCGTGGCACACCGATGTTCAGCGGCGCCGACCTGGCCGCAATCATCAACGAAGCCGCCCTCGCCGCCACAATGGCAAATAAAGACTACGTGGAGATGGCGGACCTTGAAGAGGCCCGTGACAAGGTGCGATGGGGCAGAGCCAAGAAGAGCAGGGTCATAGACCAAAAGGAAAAGGAAATAACAGCATATCACGAAGCAGGGCATACTCTTGTCCAATCCCTGCTTGAAGATGCTGATCCACTGCACAAAGTCAGTATTATTCCTCGCGGCCCGATGGGCGGCGCAACATTCGCCCTACCTGAAAAGGACAGGACTATATTTACCAGGCGATATTGCATGGCGCTGATGCAGGTCTGCTTCGGCGGAAGAATAGCAGAAGAGCTGTTTTGCAATGACATCACCAGCGGTGCTCAAAACGACATTCTCCAGGCCACGAGAATCGCCAAACAGATGGTGCTCACCTGGGGCATGAGCAATAAGCTCGGGCCAATCAGCTATGGGCCTGATCTGGGAGTCGCTGAACAAACGTATGTGCTGACGAATGAGAAAGAATACTCCGAAACAACCGCCCAGACCATAGACGCTGAGATTAGAGCTATAACTGACGAGGCTTATCAAGAGGCTAAAAAAGTTATACAAGCCAATAAAGACTCGCTCGAAGGAATAGCTCAGGCGCTTTTGAAATATGAGACTCTCGACGCCGATGATGTGCAACTGATTATTGACGGTGGCACGCTCGACAAACCTACTGTCGCTGACCTGCTCGCCGTAGAACAGGCCAAGAACGGCGAGTCTGAGCCAACACAGAATGAGTCACAGCCGGAGCAGAACGAGTCTGAGCCAAAACAGAACGAGTCACAGGCAAAGCAGGACGATTCACAGCAGAAATCAACAGACTGATACAACCTCTGACGCCGACTACTACGGGGGCAAACATGCGGAAGATAATCACTCCGGCTCTCTGGATGATTCTGGCGCTGCCACTCGTCCAGGTAAGCCTAGGGCAGAACCTCATAGGGACCTCTGATCCAATCATCCTCGACAGTAACAGCCCTGTCGAGCTGCTCAGAAATAACAAGGAGTATTCATCTGTAAGCATAGTACCTGCCCTTATGGATGAGCATCCCGGTATCGCTGTGTTATTCGAAGGCACGGACGATCTCCACTACTACGCCAAATCGGAAACAGCGCCCGCTCCGGGACTCCAGCTTAAGGTCCGTGCGGAATCAGACGCCTTTCAGTTCAACTCGCCTCTCTTCCCCAAGTGGCACATCTTCAAAGACTCGGCGGGCAGCAATGTTGAAGTTCACGCCGGCCGGTTCACAGTATTCATTCCCATCAATTATTATCGCGCAGGAGCCCAAGACAGCATCATCCAAAAAGGGGAAATCAATGTCACCATCTCAGGCATAGCATGCACGAGCATTGTCTGCCTGCCTCCTTTCGAAAAAGTTTTCCGCACTACTATCGATGTGTCTGAAGTGGATTCATGGAAGTCAATCTCTATAGGAGAGACATCCGAACAAGCCGAAGTCGAACCGGATGAAGTCAAACCGGTCGAAATAGAACAGACCGAAGTCGAACAAGCCCCCTCCAAAGTGACTGAAGAAACCAAGCAGACCAGACAAGCTGTTCTGCCATATAGCACTGTCATTTACTATCTCCTGGCGATCCTTGCAGGTATTTCTATTAACATCATGCCTTGTGTTCTACCGGTAATACCGCTGATTATATTGAGGCTGATCGATCAATCCAAACGCCAAAACGGTAGTCGGTTTGCCACCGGCGCAGCCTTTTGTCTGGGCGTAGTCCTCTTCTTTGCGGCCTTTGCCCTTATATCGGTAGTCATCAACCTCACTACAGGCGCTGTGCTCGATATCAACAGCCTCTTCCGTTATCCATCCGCTGTGGTCGTGTTGTTTCTTGCTGTGGTTCTGTTCGGACTGGCCATGCTGGACATCATCACCTTATCACTACCATCTTCAGTAATGAACAGACAAGGAGCAGGTTCAGGCCTTGCGGGGACCGCTGGAATGGGCTTCTTCGCCGGAATTCTCAGCACGCCCTGCAGCGGCGCGCTTCTCGGCTTCATCCTCGTATGGGCTCAAACCCAGACAAGGCTGGTCAGCAGCACCGCTATTATTCTGATGGGTGTTGGAATGGCTCTGCCCTATGCTGTTGTCATGTCTATCCCTTCACTGCTCAATCGCATCCCTAAGCCCGGGGCATGGATGGATATTTTCAAGAAGTCAACGGGATTCCTGCTCTTTTTGATTGCAGCGAAGTTAACCCTCGCCGCCCTGCCAAAGGAAAGACTGCTGAATGTACTAATGTATGGCATCATCTTCAGCTTCTGCGTATGGATGTGGGGCAAATGGGTGAACTTAGCCACTCCCAAAGGCAAGAGGCGAGCCGTTCGGCTAACCGCCCTGTTCATCGCCATCGCGACCGGAATATGGCTCCTGCCCGTTAAGGAACTGCCCAAAATCGACTGGAGGCAATACGACCGCGACATCGTACAGCAGGCAACTTTGCAAAAACAACCAGTTCTTTTGAAATTCACCGCAGACTGGTGCACCAACTGCAAAGTCGTCGAAGCAAGAGTCTACCGGGACCCAGAGGTGGCCGGGCAAATAGAGCGGAAAAATGTATTGGCCATCAAAGCAGACACAACAGTAATCGACTACACAGCCACTATTGACCTTAAAAAAGTGTATGGCGAGGCTGGAAACGTTCCGCTGACTATCCTATTGCTCCCCAATGGAGACAAGCAAAAGCTGAGGGGAATCTTCAACAAACTACAACTAATTGAAATCCTTGAAAAGTTACCGGAGAGAAAAGTTGATGGCCAAAAAGAAGGCGACGAAGCCCAAAAGTAAGACTGATAAAGATAAAATGCAGGGAAAAAAGCACCTCATTGACAAGGCCATCACCGCCGAGAGAGTTAGGAATATCTGGCCCATACTCAAGAAAACATACCCGCAGGCAAAGATCGCGCTCAACTTTGTCAATCCGCTCGAACTGCTGATTGCCACAATATTATCGGCGCAGTGCACAGATGCCCGCGTCAACATCGTAACCAAAGATCTGTTTAAGAAATACAAATCAGTAAAAAACTGGGCCGAGGCCGAAGTGACACATATTGAAACCGATATAAAGAGCACCGGTTTCTACCGCAACAAGGCAGCCAACATCAAAGCTGCATGTACAAAGATTATCAATGACTTCAACGGCAACGTCCCCAACACCCTGGAAGAGCTTATCACCCTTCCGGGCGTCGGCAGAAAGACCGCAAACTGCGTTCTGGGCGACGCCTTTGGAATTCCCGGTATCACATGTGACACCCATGTAATTCGTCTTTCTCGCCGCCTCGGTCTGTCCGATAACAGTGACCCTGTCAAACTCGAATTCGACTTGAATGAGATAGTGCCCAAGCACAACTGGACCCTCTTCAGCCATTTAATCATCTCCCACGGCAGGAATATCTGTAAAGCTCGTAAACCTGACTGTGCAAACTGTCCGATATCACAATACTGCCCTGCTTTGCAGGAACCTGCTCTGATGTAAGATCGGGTATTAGTATTGAAATGCTCAGGAGATGACTAAATGATCCAGATGGCCGACAGTCCCGTTCAAGACCTTTGGCGATTATTTAGAATAATGGCCGAGTTTACCGAAGGATTCGAGGAACTCGCATCCGTGGGCCCGGCTGTATCAATCTTCGGCTCTGCCCGCACAAAACCCGGTGATCGCTACTACACACTCGCCGAGCAGACCGCCGCTGAACTGGTCAAAGAAGGTTTCGCCATCATTACCGGCGGAGGTGGTGGAATTATGGAAGCCGCCAACAAAGGCGCTGCCGAGGCGGACGGCGAGAGCATCGGCCTCAACATTGAACTGCCAATGGAGCAGGCTCCGAATGACTTCCAGAACATATCACTGCACTTTAGGTACTTCTTCTGCCGTAAAGTAATGTTCCTCAAATACGCACACGGATTCATCGTCTTTCCAGGCGGTTACGGCACCATGGATGAGTTCTTCGAATCCCTTGTATTGATCCAGACCCTCAAGCAGGCATCATTCCCCGTTATACTTATGGGTAGTGACTACTGGAACGGACTGGTCGAGTGGATGGATGAGAAAATGCTCGACAAACATGGGTACATCTCGCCCGAAGACAAATTTGTCTATACCGTAGAAGATGATCCGAAGGCTGCGGTTAGAACCATCGTCGACTTCAGGAAGAAAGGCCACAGTGGTCTCGCTATGCCGCCCGGTATGAGGAAGAACTCGCATTAGGCGCCGCTGTTCGCAGCAGTCTACGCTATGTTTCCGCTGATCGAACCTCGGGATCTACGTCACGGATCAGTGACATAGCCTCATTAAGGTGACCGAGCAGATACTTTTTCCCTGGCCCTCCCAAGTGCTCCCAGGGCAGAATTTCTTCAGCCTCGAATTCTCTTTGAGCCGCCTGCTCAACATCCACCCCACAAGCCTCGAATGCCTGTAACCATATCGAGTTATTGAAATACTCATCCCACAAATCAAATCTTGCGCCGCCCCGCCATGCAGCCTCGATGACATCGCACAACCGCCTGTCAGCCCTGCCTATCGCCGATTCGAGCACGCTGCATTCTATCTCGTGGAACTTGAATTGCAGGAACTTTGCGCGATACTTTCGCTTCTCATCAAGGATTAGTTCTCTGGCTTTCTGGAAATAGGACGCCGGTTTCTGCCCCAGCCATCCGAATGGCGTGTGCGGCTTCGGAACAAACCAGCTCACAGCCGCACTGATTTCCCCTGTCTTGCCGTCAATTCCCTTCCGCACCTTGGCAATACGAAACGAAAGCTCCACGATCCGCCTGATATCCTCCTCGCTCTCGCCGGGCAAGCCCACCATAAAATACAGCTTAAACCTCTGCCACCCAGCCCGATACGCCGCCTCGGCTGTCGCAAACAAATCCTCGTCCTTGATAGGCTTATTAATAATCCGCCTGAGCCTCTCGCTGGCCGCCTCTACAGCAATCGTCAGCCCCCCCTTACGCACGCTCGTCATCAGTTTGGGCAGCAATCGTAGTTGCCTATCCACCCGAAGACTCGGCAGCGACAATCCCACATACTTGTCGCTGAAATAATCGTGCATCCGGCTAACCAACTGCTCCAGTTCAGGATACTCCGCGCTCGAAAGACTCAGCAGACTCACCGTATCAAATCCTGTCGCATGGTAGCTATCCCTGGCAATCTCAAATATCCTATCGACGCTTCGATAACGAATGGGCCTTCTACAAAAACTCACCTGACAGAAACGACACCTGCCCGGACAGCCCCGCATGATCTCAACGCTCACCCGCTCGTGAACCGCCTCAACGAATGGAATAATAGGTTTCAGCGACACAGGAGCATTCTCGAAATCCTCCACAACCGCATTCTCAAATCTACACCGCAAATCCGGATACTCAGCCTCGAAGGTCTTGATACGCGCTCCATCGTATTCGAATCGGTAAAAACGCGGCACATAAGCCCACTCAAATTTTCGCGCTGCAGTTAGCAGTATCTCGGTTTTCGTCGCCCCCCTAATCCTCTCAGCTCTGATAAGCTCGACAAGCTCGACCACAGCATCCTCGCCCTCGCCAATAACGAACAAATCCACGAACTCAGCCATCGGCTCGCAACAGTTCGACATCCCCCCACCTGCAATCACGATCGGCCCTTCCTCCCCCCTGGCATCGCTACGAACATCGAGCCCCGCAAGATCGAGCATATTCAATACATTCGTGTAGCAAAGCTCATTGGTCAGGCTAAAGCCAATGAGATCGAAATCCGTCACAGATGCTTTGGACTCAAGGCTGAACAGTGGAATCCCCTTTTCGCGCATCACCTGCTCGGCATCCACCCACGGCGCAAAGACCCGCTCGGCCGCCACGCCCTCGATACCGTTCAGTATACTATACAGTATCCCTATCCCTGAATTGCTCATCCCGATCTCGTACACATCGGGAAAACACAGAGCCACCGTCAGATCGCATTGCCCAAGGTCCTTGCGAACTTCGTTTATCTCACCGCCTATATATCTTCCCGCCTTGCGAACGAACGGAAGTAATTCCGCACCAATTCTCTCTGCGAGTATTGTTGTCTTCTTGTTCTTCATCCGGACATTGTATACTGATAGATATCCGTTTCCTATTGATTATTGCCATGCCATGAACTATCGTTTGGCAGAATCTTAGTTGTGAACGGAAAGATACATGAATCGAAAGACAAAATACATCGCCGTGGCGGCCTGCCTCATCATCGCTCTGCTGCTCTCCGCCCTAACCACAGGAAACGTCGAAGTCGACAGCGGTTACAAACTCACAATGGGCACATTCGCCCGAATCGTCGCAATCGCCCCCAACTCGCGCCTCGCGGAAAAGAGCATTGAAGCCGCTTTCGCAGCCCAGCAGCAGATCGAAACCCTGATGAGCTATCACCGTCCCGATTCGGAACTGAACAAAGTAAACGATAAGGCCTTCGAACACCCCGTAACGGTTCACCCAATGACCTTCAAAGTGCTGCAAAGCGCCGTCGAGTTCAGCAAACACTCCGAAGGGGCGTTCGATGTTACTATCGGCCCGCTTGTGAATCTCTGGCGTCAGGCTAGTGATACGAATACACCGCCAACAGAAGAGGAAATTGCACAGGCACGCTCTACAGTAGGCTACGAGAAATTGATCCTCGATCCCAACGAGCTGACCGTTAGATTCGCTACCAGCGGAATGAAGCTGGACTTAGGCGGCATTGCCAAAGGCTATGCTATCGACAGGTCCGTTCAGGCGATGCGCGACAGCGGAGCAATCGGTGGCATGGTCGATATCGGAGGCGACATTAGCTGCTTCGGCTCGCCACGAAAAGGAAAACCACACTGGTTGATCGGCCTACAGGACCCGAACAAACCGGATGGAAACACAGTACAGTCCGACACCTTGTTGGTATTGAAGTTAGCCGCAACCGCCGATAGTGAGATATCTGTCGCGACAAGCGGTAACTATCAGCGATTTGCCGTAATCAAAGGGAAAAGACACAGCCACATCATCGACACGCAGAGCGGAGACAGCAGCGACAAACTGGCGAGCGTCACCATCATCGCCACCAACGCGACAACCGCCGATGCCCTGGCAACCGCAGTCAGTGTCCTTGGAGTCGAAAAGGGAATGAAGCTGATAGAAGAGACACCCAACACTGAGGCTATTCTCATACCCGCAGCCATACCGGTGCAACTAATCAAGAGCACCGGTGCCGAAGGCTATATAAAATAGCGGATCGCATCACCCGGTCTAAGACTTCAATGCGCCAGCCTTTTTCCCAGCTTCACGGGGCACAGGCGCCGTTGGACCACGAAAAACAATTACCCCCGTTGGGCACTTGTTCATACCGGTATCCGCCTGTTTACAGGGCTCGTACCGATCGTAATCCATCCGCGCGAGGTTGTTACTAATCGAAAACATATCCGTTTGCTTGGCGCAAAGCCCGCAGCCGATGCAACCAACCTTGCACATCGACCGCGTGCTTTTGCCGTTCTCCTTGCTGCTACAAGCAACAACCATCATATTCTCGTGCCCAAACGGAACCATTTCGATCAGATTGCGAGGACAAGCTTTGACACACGCCGAGCAACCGGTGCATTTCCCGTAGTCTACCGTGGCCAGTCCGTCAACTATCTTTAAGGCGCCAAACTTACACGCTCTCGTGCAATCTCCATAACCCAGGCAGCCAAACTTGCACGCCTGCACGTTCGCCAGCGCATTTGCGACTATGCAGGTCCTCATGCCTTGATAGTCGCCGTAGTAGGTCTTATCCGCAGCATGCGCTCGACAGTGCACAACAGGTTTCTTCGCAGGACCCGACTCGCTGACTTGCAGGTTCAGTATGCCTGCTATCTTCGCCGAAACTCCGGACCCGCCTGGCGAGCACTTGCCAAGCAATTCAGGATCGGTCATAATCGCCTTGGCGTACTGCCCGCAACCCGCAAAGCCACACGCCCCACAATCGAGATTGGGCAGCGCTTCGTGAATCTGCTCGATCTTCGGGTCCACCTGAACCTTGAGCTTTTCACTCGCCACAAGAAGCACAACTGCAAATCCCGTCCCAAGGCCGAGCATTGTCAGCCCGGCAGGCCAGGCGCTATTCCATAGTTCTATTATTCCAGCCAGGATCATCTTATCATTCCGGAAAAGCCCATAAACGCCAGCGTCAACAAACCGGCGGTCACAAGCGTGATTGGTGCGCCTTTAAGACATAGAGGCACGTCAGCAGTTTTTAAGTTCTCCCGAATACCCGCCATGATACATATCGCCATCGTAAAACCGATCCCCGCTCCGAAGCTGAGAACAACCGCCTCCAGCAGATTGTCGATATTCCAGAGGTTGATGAACAGACACAAGCCAAGGATGGCACAGTTAGTCGTTATCAGCGGCAGAAATATCCCGAAGCTGTCATACAGTTTCGGGAAAAACTTGCGAACGTACATCTCCACAAGCTGCACCGCCCCTGCGATCACCAGTATGAAGCACACATACCGAGTGACTTCCAGCCCGTACTTCATCAGAATCAAATTGTCGATCATCCAGGTCAGCGTCCCGCTCAGTGTCACAACGAATGTAACCGCCAGCCCCATGCCAAAGGCCATATCGATCCTGCCGGAAACGCCGAGATAAGGGCATATACCGAGAAACTTCGTGAACACGAGATTGTTCACGATCACAATCGATATAAAGCCCATCAGCAAAACATTGAATGTATCCACTGCACTATCCTCTATCCACGATCCCGTGTAATAAGATTAACCAAGCCAAGCATAAGCCCCAGAGTCACAAACGCCCCCACCGGCATCCCGAAAGCCGCCAGAGGCACGTAAGCCTTGGGCATCACGTTCAACTCGAATATCATGCCGGTCGCCAGCAGCTCCCTCACTGCCGCCAGAGCACACAGCGTAACTGTAAATCCCAGTCCCATCCCGAATGCGTCGATGACACTAACCGCCAGACCGTTCTTGCTCGCACACGCCTCGGCACGGCAAATAATAAGGCAGTTCACAATAATCAGTGGCACATAAGGCCCCAGCGTTTCGCTCATATCAGGCACGAACGCTTTTAGAATCAGGTCCGCTATCGTAACGAACGTCGCTATCGTCAGCGTAAACATCAAAATGCGAAGGTGCGGTTTGAGCAGATTTCTCATCAGACTAACGATGATATTGCTGCAAACGAGCACGAAAATAACGCAGCACCCCATCGTCAGCGCAGGTTTAACCGCAGCGGTAACCGCAAGCGTCGGACACATACCCAACAACAGCCGGAAAACCGGGTTTTCCTGCCACAGCCCGGCGACAAAAGTCCGACCGTAAACACCGGTTGCACTCTCACTATTGTTTGCCATCACCGATCAGCCCTTTCTTCTCAAGCGCCACCTTGATCTGAGTCACACTGCCGCTGATACCACGAACAACCGCTTCACTCGTTATCGTGGCCCCGCTTATCGCAATAATCTCAGCGTCAATCTTGCTGTAATCTCCCGTGGTTGAAAGCTTAAGCTGCCCGACAGGAGCCCCGGCAAACTGCCCCCGGAACTCGTCCGTCTTCATCCGATCGCCGTAGCCTACGGTCTCACTGCTCACCAGGACGTCGAACCCGGCGATCTTCTCGAAGTTGGCATCGACAGTAACTACCAATTCGATAGGTCCTGCAAAGCCCGACCCGCTCGCGTTGAACGTCCAACCCACACACTTCTCGTTGGCGTCAGACGCCCGGTAGACCTGAACCGCCCGCATTTTACCGCCGGGACCGCTTATCTCGACAGGCTCCTCCAATGGAACGAAATTCTTCGCCGCCGGCAACATAGCCCCGGACAAAGCATTAAGCTTATTGATCTTCTGCTGCTCGATAATGGGCGACAGCGCAGCATTAGTAACCGCGATCAACAAACCGAAGACAAACGACGAAACGACCAGCAGCCAGCTCTGCTCGAAAAAGACTTTAATCTTAGACACCTGGCTTACCTCCCGCCGGAACACACTTGCACAGCCGGTCAATCAAAGGCGTCACCGCATTCATCAATAATATCGAAAACATGAATCCTTCAGGATAGTCACCAACAATTCGTATCAACATCGTCAGCGACCCTACCCCAGCGCCGAAAATCCACATCCCCCTGCGAGTCAGAGGCGCAGTCACCGGATCGGTCGCGATAAAGAAAGCGCCGAAAAGCAACGCCCCACTCGCCAGGTGAAATGTCGGCGGTACGTACGCATCCGGGTTTATCTTGTAAGCAATCCCAGCGAATATGAAAGCCGACAGCAGCACCGCCACGGGAATGTGAAAGCCAATCGTACGGCGTATCAACAAATACGCCCCACCGATAAGAATTGCGATAACGCTGGTCTCGCCGAGACATCCGCCGACTTCTCCCAATGTCGCCACTTTCAATTGCTTCTCGCTATAGTACGGGGCTCCCAGCTTATCCTTAATCGCCATCTTGCTCCAGGCCAGCGGTGTCGCCTGAGTCGTACCGTAAACCGTATCGATAACAAAATTGTCCGGCCTAATCCTGGACATGTTCGGATCGACACTGGCAGGCACCGTCCACGTAGCCATAACCGTCCCCAGCGAAGCCACCAAAAACGCCCTGCCCACCATCGCAGGATTGAATATGTTGCCGCCCAGCCCACCGAATACCATCTTGCCGATCGTAATAGCAAACACGCTGCCGACCACAGCAGCCCAGGCGGGCAGCGTCGGCGGTACTGAGAACGCAAGAATGATTCCTGTCACAACGGCGCTGAAATCCCCAACCGAACTCGATTTCTTGCAAACCACGTTACACAGCCACTCGGTCAGAACGCACGACACCACACACACAGGTATGAGCACCAGCGCATACTTGCGGTAAAAATACCCGGCCGCAATCATCATCGGAACCAAACCGATCACAACATCGATCATCACTGTCCGCGTCGACAGCGGCTTGCTTATGTGAGGTGAACAAGATACTCTAATTTCACTGAGCATTTTATACTATCTCTTGTTTATAATTTCACCGGCGCCATTCAATATCGTCAGCCGGCATAACGGATTCAATATCACTGAGGCATCTTTTTTCTCTGCCGGGCCAGATATATCTTGCCCGTCTTGATCAGGCCCGTCAGCTCTATATTCGCCGGGCAAACATAGCTGCAGCAGCCGCATTCCATACACGCACTTATATAGTAATCCTCCGCCACATCCAACAGGCTGCTCTTCACTGCGTGGGCGATCTTCGTCGGATTCAACTTCTCAGGGCAGACCTGAAGGCATCGCCCGCAGCGTATACAGGCCGTCTGGCGTTTCTCGAATTTTGCCTTACCGATCTGCTCGGCAGTCAGTACTGTTATCGAACCGGTCGTTTTTGTGATGGGAGTCTTCATATCAGCAATCGCGATCCCCATCATAGGCCCGCCCATAACAACCTTTGCCGATTTCTCCGTCACCCCCCCGCAGAACTCAATCAGGTCCTCCACAGGCGTGCCAATAGAGACATAAAAATTGCCCGGCTCCGCAATAGCCTCTCCCGTCACCGTCACCACCCTGTGCGTCAGCGGCTGATCTAAAACCACCGCCTCCGCTATCGCCGCCGTGGTGGCTACGTTGAGCACGATAATCCCTATCATAGGCGGTATACCGCCCGTAGGCACATTCTTACCGAGCACTGACTTGATGAGCTGTCTCTCGCCGCCTTGTGGGTATTTCGTCTTTACCTTAACGACTTTGATCCCGTCGCTTTCGCCTGCATCGCGTAGAGCGGCGGCCATCACCTCCAGCGCTTTGGGTTTGTTGTCTTCAATCCCAATATAAACATGTGAACACCCCGACGCCTTGCGTGCAAGCTTGATCCCGGCGACAACCTGGTAAGTCCACTCCAGCATCACACGATAATCGCACGTTATATAAGGCTCGCATTCGCACGCATTGACGATGATCACATCCTTAGGCATCCTCGGATCAGGCTCGATCTTGACTCTCGTCGGAAATCCAGCCCCGCCCATACCAACAATCCCCGCTTTGCGAACCGCCTCGCATATCTGCTCGGATGTGTATTTCTCCTCATTGAAGTCCTTCGAAAAAGCCTCCGCAACAGGCTCTTTAATCTTTGTATCTTCTGAATCCCTCTCAACAACCACCGCCATCGACCGGCCCAGGACAGTATGTGAACGCAAAGCGATTTCCTTCACCTTGCCTGAAAAAGGAGAATGAACTGGAGCCGAAACAAACGAATCGCTGTTGCCAACTACCTGCCCGGCCTCGACCTCATCTCCCTTTTTCACAACCGGCTCACACGGAGCGCCAATATGCTGACTCAACATTATCGCCGCCTGAACGGGCGCCGGCCCGGGCTTCGTCGCACGGTTGCACGTAAGCTCTTTCTTGTCGGGGGGATGCGCCCCCCCGCGGAATGTCAGTTTGCCTATCACTTCAACGATCATTCAAAAAAACCTAATCTACCTTTCCCCATCGTTACGAACTCGTACCACCTTAATGCTGAACATACATACTATGGTTGTCAGGACCGCAATCAGAAACTCAAGGA
The DNA here is from genome assembly GCA_964649005.1 of uncultured Pirellulales bacterium. Classification (GTDB taxonomy): domain Bacteria; phylum Planctomycetota; class Phycisphaerae; order Sedimentisphaerales; family Anaerobacaceae; genus CAZGMJ01. The sequence goes on along the minus strand of CAZYMD010000038.1, from coordinate 15,467 downwards.
ATATCCGTAAGTCTCTGCCACTCACCCTACCAACCAGAAATCTGTCGGCAACCACAAGCGCGATTATAAAAACCAGCATAGGCAGAAGAAAAGCGACCAAAACCTTCAACAAGACCGAAGGCCCTTTAACACTGCTCAGCTTCTCGTATGCAGCCTGGCAACTCTGCCTCTGCTGGCAGCTCTGACAGAATTCCTGTTCGGTCATCGTTTTCACTTCCATTAGCATAAAAGGATCATTTATAATAGATGTTCGGAACTCTTTCAAATAGAACTTTTTGTAATTGTGAGCCTTGCAATGCTAAAAAACCTGTTGTATCTCACATTTGGCCTGATTATCCTTCTATCCACCGGCTGCGCAACCAATCCAATAACAGGAAAGCAAGAGCTGATGCTGTTCGGCGAAGATCAGGATGTGGAACTAGGCCGACAGTATGCCCCCGAAATAGAGAAGGAGCTCGGAGGCAGGATAGATGATCCCGTCATGCAGGAGTATATCGATAGGGTGGGCCAGAGCGTTGCACGTGTAAGCCAAAAGCCCTATTTCGAATACCATTTCGTCGCTCTCGATCATGACTCGACAAATGCCTTTGCGCTGCCGGGTGGATATATCTTCATAACCAGAGGTATGCTCGAAAAACTGACGAGCGAATCACAATTAGCGGCCATACTCGCACACGAAACCGCTCACTGCGTAGCCAGAGACGTCGTTAACGCAATGAGCAACCAAATCGGATTGACCGCCCTACTCGCCGCCATTGCCTATGGTGGCGCCCCGGGCGAGGTCGTCAGAGCCGCCGACATGGCCCAGCAGATTGTCGGCCTCAAATTCAGCAGATCCGACGAACAGCAAGCAGATCTGGGCGGTCTCGACTACCTTGCCAGGGCGGGATATGATCCCTACGGCATGGTCGAAACCATGCAAACGCTTGAGAGCCTGCAGGAAACCAGGCCGCCGGAGTTCCTTTCGACCCACCCATCCCCAGAAAACCGCATCGGCTATATAACACAAAGGATTCAGACCAAATACCACGCCACCGATAACCCCAGGAAAGGTAAAGAAGAGTACCGCAAATTCGTTCTGGACAGATTGGATGAGCCCAAGAAAGGCGAATTCGAAGTGCTCATAGCCATGAAAACGATAAAAACACCCATCCTGAACTAAGACAAAACCGCAGGAGTCAACCACCCAATCCAGGGTAACAACTCCATGATAACATCAGGGCTTTACAAAATTGATAATAGGCCATAGCATCGGAGGCTTATTGGAATAACCCGCTTATTGATCCACCACACCGGACATCTGATTCTTCCTCTTTTCCCTCTTTTCCGCCTCTGCGCTATGCTTGCAATACGGGCAACGATCGGCAAAATCATTCGCGCCTGACTGACGCCAGAAAAAAACCTTTCCGCAATTCTCGCATTTCACAGCCTTGAAAAGGCTCTTCTTGCCACACTCTTTGCAGAGTAAAACCGGCTGCGACATCGCCATGGGATTTGAACTCTGAAGGGCCTGATAGTATTCCTTTGTAGGCATCTGGTACTCCGCACCACAAGCCGAGTTACGGCATTTCACCCAGGTCATCTGATCGTCTGGAATACTATCGATACCGCCTCCCCCACTGGAGCGCATCCTGAGAAACATTAAACCGGCTGTAAGCGTGCACACCACAAAAACACCAATCATTACTGCTTTCTTTTTACTATCGTCCATCTTTAGTCCTCCAATTCACCGGATCGCCTGCAAGAGGCTGTTAAGCCATAGTTAAGTACCGTATGGGACATCAATTGTCAAATATCCCGTTCAGCCTGCGATCGCTTAAATATCATCGGAACCGAACTGGGCCATTTGTAGAATTCTCTGGGGTTCCTCCGGCATCGATGTCCGGGCCGATAGGTAGGCGGCTTCTATGACAGCCATATCCCGTAGATTCTCACGTCCGCTGCTGTGTAGCTTGTTTTCATCCGGAGAGAGAATACTTAAGGCAAAACTATCGAGCATCTTCTCTGCACAGGACGATAAATCCCCTCCATGAACAGTTTTATCTGTGTCATCCTCAGATGTACTGCCAACGGTCATGGAAACGTCGTCAATCGTTAACGTCTTTTCTCTGCCGTACAGCCTGATAAACCGACGACTGGTCCCGGTCCCTCTCCTGCGAGATGCAACTATATTAGCAATCAGAGTGTCGCTGAATTTCATTGTCACGACTGCGGTGTCCTCCGTCAAATAGAGACGCTGCTGCTTGTCATGGGCCTGACTCACCTTCAGCGAATAAACATGTTGAGGCAGAGCAAAGTTCCACATAAGTTGGTCGATCACCTCGTAGCACTTGTGCAGAAGCACGCCCCCACCTGCAAGCTTCGGATCGCTTTGCCACGGTGTTACCGGCTCATCGCCTACCCAACAATATGCCTCTATCAGAAATACGTTCTCAATTCCGCCCGACTGCAAAGCCTCCCGCATCGCCAGAAAACTTGGTGAAAAACGCCTCAGATTGGCTACTGCAAAATGCACTTTTTCACTCTCGGCCAGCCGAACCAGCTCAGCCGCCTCTTCAAAGTTACGTGCAGGGGGAGGAGTCTTAAGAACGTTGTAACGTCTCTTCATCGCCGTACGTACGTACTCATCACAACTATGCATCGGAGCCGCTACCAGCAAACAGTCAAGCTCGTTCTGAACCACGAGTTGCCGATAGTCGTCATAAGCCTGGCAATTATACTGGGTGGCGAGCCTCTCAAGAAGGCTTGTGTCCTGGCCTGCAATGGCGCACACACGAAAACGCCCCAACCGGCTCGCGGCCTCAAGTAAGAGACGTCCCCCTTCGTTGAGGCCAAGTACAGCAATATCTACTACAGCGTCGGCCATCTCCTGTTTCGCTTACTAAGCCACACCATGACAGATGAACCTCAAACTACACTATGTCTTTGTTGTCGTCTTCCGTCTTCGCTGCCATCGAGTAGCCGCCATCCTGGCGAGCATGATTGACCTGAAGCTTCTGTTCGTAAAGGCGCACAACATCCTCTGCATCAAGCCCCAGACACTGGGCAAGGCTCATCCAGAAAAAAAATAAGTCGATAACTTCCACCCTCGCATTCTGAAGATCGTGCAAAAGGAATCTTTTGCCATCCTTGGCCTCCTGGCACCAGTGTTTCCAGAACGTGCAATCCCGCAATTCCTCCAGCTCATTGCCCATTGCAGCAATGTAATTGTTCAGCCATGTACCGGCTGTCTGCGGGTCGAAGTTTTCCCTCAAAGCGTCGGGATCGAAACCGGTGCGCTTGTTTAGTTCCGCTTGTTGTCTGAATAGTTCTTTGAGCATAATGTTCAGTATCCGAAAATGGCCGATTGCTAACGGCCGTTGTTCACGTTTGGGATAATAAAGTGCTCCGGCACAGGAAACTGCGAGCACAACAGCAGGACATCTTTGCCCACCTGCTCTATCACAGACTCGTTGTCGATATTCTCGACTACCTTGTTTATAAAGGTCGCAACCTGCTCGGCCTCAGGCTCCTTCATCCCGCGCGTCGTCATCGCTGGTGTACCAATCCGCAGACCACTCGGATTGAATGGCGGAGCAGGATCGTTGGGTATAGTATTGTAATTCGCGACTATTCTCGCTCTGTCCAAAGCCTTCGCCAGTTTCTTGCCCGGAATCTCCTTCTTGCGAAGATCGATCAGAATCAGGTGATTGTCCGTTCCGCCGGAAACAAGGTCGAAACCGTATTCAAGAAGCTTCCCGGCCAACGCCTTGGCATTTTTAACTATCTGTTTGGCATATGCCACAAACTCAGGTGTATCCGCCTCCGCCATCGCTACTGCAATCGCGGTCAGCGTGTGCATATGAGGCCCACCCTGAAGACCAGGAAAAACCGCCTTATCCACGGCCTTGGCATGCTCCTCCCTGCAAAGCAGCATCCCCCCCCTGGGACCACGCAGGGTTTTATGTGTTGTCGTCGAAACGACATCTGCATACGGAACCGGGCTCTTATGTATCCCCGCCACAACTAAACCGGCAATATGGGCAATATCGCTAAGGTGGTAGGCGCCGACATTCTTGGCAATCTGGCCGAAAACATCGAAGTCGATCTCACGAGGATACGCAGTCGCCCCGGAAATAATGACCTTTGGCTTGTGCTTCTTGGCCAGTTCCTCGATCCGGTTGTAGTCGAACCGGCCCGTATCGGAATCAACTGAATACTGAACCGAGTTGAATATCTTGCCCGTAACGCTGACTTTCCAGCCATGCGTAAGATGGCCTCCATGTGGAAGCGCCAAACCCATAATCGTGTCACCCGGCTCAGCCAGAGAGAAGTAGGCTGCAAGATTGGCTACCGAACCGGAATAAGGCTGAACGTTGGCGTGATCGGCTTTAAACAGCTTCTTCGCCCTGTCCTGAGCGAGTTTCTCGATCAAATCTGTCACCTGCTGGCCTTCGTAGTACCTTTTGCCTGGATACCCCTCGGCGTATTTATTCGTCAGACAACTCCCGCTCGCCACCATTACGGCTCTCGATACGTAATTTTCCGACGGAATAAGTCTGATTGAACCGCTCTGACGAGCCGCTTCCTGCCTTATAAGCTCATATATCTGAGGATCATACTGCTCAAGAGCTGTTTTCATGTCAATCGCTCCATTTGATAATACTTACAACATCATTCTGGGATATAGTAAACGCAAGGCCATGCGCTTCCGAGGCCTTATAACACAGTATCTCCTTTTCCACAAGCATTTATTCATTGACAAATCCCCCCCGGCCACTACGATATATAGGTCTACGAGTTTGGATCGTAGGCTCCTGTGCCAGCTGCAAACGCTTATTGGGCTTCAGTACGACGTCGTTTTCATTGCCGCATATGTGGCAACGCCGAGCACTGATGATTTGCCGGGTCATGCAGCAAACGAGCGTTTTGCCCTTCGACCGACCTAGGGCCATAAGATGCGCAAATGATAGAAGGGATTTTTTTGTAACACCTATGCCGCCGGAAACTGACGATCAAGCATTGGCCAAGGCTAAGGTTTTCTTCGAGAGAGCCAGAACAGTTGCGCAGACTGGTAATTTCGATTATGCAATCGAAATGTACCTTGAAGGTCTGCGTTTCGCGCCAGATGCCCTGGATGAAGGCCATCTGCCCCTTTTTGAACTGGCTATGCAGCGCCGCGCAAAAGGCGGCAAAAAGCCCTCGATGGTGGAAAAAGTCAAGCGACTCGGAGGCAAAACAACCCTCGAAAAGATGCTCAACACTGAATATCTTCTTACTAAAGACCCCGATCATCTACCCTACGCCGAAGCGATGCTCAAGGCTGCTCTCGAAGGTGACCATAAGAAAACCGCCGGCTGGATCGCAAACCTCGTGTTCCAGACAAATAACAGCTTGGAAAAGCCCTCTGTCCAGACGTATATCCTGCTTAAAAACTCATACAAAAAACTTGAGCAATTCGACAAAGCCATTGCAGCATGCCAGCAGGCATCCAGACTCAGGCCCGACGACAAGAACCTGGCTGATGAGTTCAAGAACCTGTCAGCCGAATTGACAATGGCACGCGGCCAGTACGATACCGAGGGTGATTTCAGAAATTCGATAAAGAACCGCGAAGAGCAGGAAAAACTTCACGCCCAGGCGGGTGTTGTCAAGACGGACAACTACCGCGTCAGCGCAGTTGAGGATGCCAGGAAAAAGCTCGCTCAGAATCCTGAAGAGCCTACCATTATAATCAACCTCGCCGAGGCCCTCTCGGACCTCGAAACCGACGAGGCCGAGCGCGACGCCATCTCTTTGCTGGAAAATTCCTACCAACGAACGAGCAACTTCACGTTCAGACAACGGGCTGGCTTGCTGATAACCAAACGCTTGAGACGAAAGATTCGTCATGCAAATGCAGCCATAAGAGCCAATCCAGCCAACAAACAGGCGAAAAAGGTGCTCGATCAACTGACAGCCCAGTTGAACAAAATTGAGTTGGAACACTATCGCCTGTGCATGGAGAACTACCCGACCGACCTCCAGGCTAAGTACGAATATGCCGTCAGGCTGGTCCGTAATAAGCGGTATAACGAAGCAATACCATTATTCCAGGAAGCACAAAAGGACCCCAGGCGCAAAATCCAGGCACAGAACCAGATAGGATGCTGCTTCTTCTTAAAGGGATGGCATGCCGACGCTATAGATGTCCTGAACCAGGCTATTGAATCCCATAAAATAAAAGATGATGGAATCGGCAAGGAATTACGGTATAATCTCGCCAGGGCCTATGAAGAACAAGGCGATGTTGAAAAAGCCCTTGATGTATATCGCAAAATAGCCCAGGCCGATTTTGCATATAAAGATGTAAGTCAACGCGTTGACAAGCTTAGAAGCTCTCAAAACCCCGGATAGAGCCGTTTTGAGGAATTCTCCGCTGTCGTTTATCTCAGGTTAGTCAACCTCTCAGTGAGTTTTGTATAGTAAAAAAGAACGTTATCAGGAGGCCATAGTGGCACATTCGTTATCAGCCAAGAAAAGAATCAGGCAAAATGACAAGAAGCGGACCATAAACCGCGCGCGTAAGAGTCAAATTAAAACACAAACAAAGCACCTCGAAGCGGTTATAGCTCAGGGCGACGTCGAAACAGCAAGTGAGCAATTCAAGCTGCTCACCAAGAAGTTGGACAAGACCGCCGCAACCAGCACGATGCACAAGAAAACCGCAGCGAGAAAGAAATCACGCCTCGCAAGGAAGCTCAATGCCATTAAAGCTAAGAAGGCATAGCAGGTATATTCTTTCTCAGGCTCGTTCGGGCTTTGTCGTTTTCGCGCTTTGCCTGTAGAGATCAACGGCACCCAGTCGGTATAATCCTAGATCGGGTGCCTTCTTTCATAGGTCAGCCAAATGCCGGATATATACAAGAAACGCATCGTTGGATTGCTCAAACACGCCGACTATGAACCGATTAAAATATCCCAACTGGCAAAAACCCTTGGCGTGGATCCGGAGAACTACTCCGAATTCAAGGAAGCCTTTGATCAGTTGCGCCAAGCTGGCCACGTCATAATCGGCGCCCGTAACCTCGTTACCCTCCCTTCATTAGCCGGGCAGATTGTCGGAACCTTCACCGCCAACCCCAAAGGCTTCGGCTTCGTATCTCCTCGCGAGCCGCACGCCCATGGCGATCTCTTCATCGCACCCGGCGCTAACGCCGAAGCAATGACAGGCGATATTGTCCTGGCGAAAGTAAAACGAGAAGGTAAACGCGAAGGCCAAATGCGTTACTCAGGCCAGATCATCCAAATTCTCGAACGAGCACAAAATCGGTTTATCGGCACATTGCTCAAGCACGCCGAAGGCTGGATCGTTCAGCCGGACGGCACAAGCTTCTTCGAACCTGTCGCCGTCGACGACATCACCGCCAAAGACGCGAAAGAAAAGGACAAGGTCGTTATTGAGATTCTGACCTACCCGACTGATACATATCTGGCTCGCGGTGTAATTACCGAAGTTCTCGGTAAAGCAGGCAAATACGATACTGAAATCAAATCCATAATCCGCCGGTATCACCTACCAACCGGTTTTGACGATGACTGTCTCGATCAGGCACGCAAGGCCTCCACCAGAATCGATCTGGATAATCCAGGCAGCAGGCAGGACATAACAGACAAAACCATCATCACCATTGATCCCCCCGACGCCAAGGACTTCGACGATGCAATCAGCCTGGAGAAAGACTCCAAGGGCAACTGGGTGCTGGGCGTACACATCGCCGACGTCAGCCACTTTATTGATGCAGGCTCCCCTCTCGATTTGGAGGCCAAAGAGCGAGGCAACAGCGTCTATCTGCCCCAAAAGACCATCCCGATGCTGCCGGAGATACTCAGCAATGGCATCTGCAGCCTCCAGCCGGACCAAAAGCGATTCTGCAAAACCGCCTACATAACCTACGACCAACAAGGTAATATACTCTCCCGTCGATTCGCCAACTCGGTCATTCTCTCGAAGCAGCGCCTGACATACCAGCAGACCGACAGAATCCTCAAGGGGCATACCAAAGACATTAAGCCAGAAGTCATTGAGCTGCTCCGCAACATGGAGGCCCTCAGCCGGGTCATTGAAAAACGCCGGTTCGCCAATGGTATGCTCCGCCTGGAAATGCCCGAAACCGAACTCGTTTTCGACAAGTCAGGCCAGGTAGTCGATGCGCACCCAGCCGACGACAGCTACCCCCACACAATGATTGAAATGTTCATGGTAGAGGCAAACGACGCAGTCGCCTCCCTCCTCGACAAGCTGAATCTCCCGTTCATCCGCAGAATACACCCTGATCCTGATGCCTTGAGTATGCAGAATCTCGCCAAACTCGTACGCGCCTTCGGCTTCTCCATGCCTCGTAATCCGAACCGCTCAACAATTCAGAACCTTCTCGCCGCAGTCCAGGGCAAAGACTGCTCCTTCGCCGTAAATCTCGTCGTGCTGCGCAGCTTCGAAAAGGCACAATACGCACCCACCAACATAGGCCACTACGCCCTCGCTTCCAGGCACTATTGCCACTTTACCAGTCCCATCAGGCGCTACGCCGACCTTCTCGTCCATCGCGCCCTCGAATGCTATATCCAGGACCAGCTAGACAGTGCCAAAAACATGGCCACCGAGCTGGATCTCACCGAAATCGGCTCTCACATCACTGTCACGGAGCAGCGAGCCGACCATGCCGAAAAAGAGCTAACCAACGTACTGACGCTCCAGATGCTCAGCAAAAGAGTGGGCACCGAGCTTGACTGTGTTGTCACAGGTCTGACAGGCTTCGGCTTATTTGCACAGTCTCGCAAATTCGGAATTGAAGGCCTAATCCGAATGCCAGATCTCGGTCCGGACGAATGGAAGCTGGACCGCAAGAACCAATGCATCGTAGGCGAACGATCCGGATGCACCGTCCGCCTGGGCCAGGCCATGCATGTACGCATTATCTCCGTCAATGTGCCGGGCCGGCAGTTGAATCTCGCTCCTCTAAAACCGCTCGTCGATGCCACCACCAGCCCAAAACAGAAGAAGAAAACAAAACAACCCAGGAAACGCAGATCAAGCAGGTAGTCTGAGTGACCGCAAATATCATCGTCACTGGTACGCCTATCTATTACTTGGAAGAATCCTATTATGAAACAACGCTATAATACTGCACCAAACATCAAATAAAACGACGGGTACAGTTTACGTTTGTAGATAGCGTGAATCGGTCCGCCAAAGTCGTAGAAGCGCCGTGGCGAGGCCGTCTTCCCGGCGCGCCGGGATCCCGCTGGCATCTTGCCGGTGGAAAGAAACAAGGGAGGTCCTGGGGACTTCCAATGGAGGACACCCTCGCTACAAACATAAATCGCTCCACAGGGCGACTTCCGCTCCATTGATTCCTTGACATTTATCCACAATCCTGTAGACTCCTCTCAGTATCTGCCAGAATTGAATATCATGCATGAAATTAGGCGTCTGGCAAACGCCTCGTGGAATACAGCTTTTCGGGAGCAACAAATGAGAGCATCGGAAATGAATAAGGGTCAGACCGTCAAGATTGACGGCAAGCTCTATGCAATAGTTGACTATCAGCACGTAAAACTCGGCAAAGGCGGAGCAATCTATCAGACTAAACTCAAGAGCCTCGCGGACGGCACGATACAGAATGTACGCCTTCGCTCCGAAGAAACGGTGGAAGAGGCCTTCCTCGATAAGAGAACGTACGAATACCTGTATTCCTCACCTGGCGAGCACGTCCTCATGGACACCACCACTTTCGATCAAATATCGCTCGACGACGACGCTTTCGGTGATGGCCCTAAGTATCTCAAACCCAACACACAACTGCAAGTCAGTATGTACGAAGGCAAACCCGTCATCATCACGCTGCCAAATACTGTAGACCTCGAAGTCACCGATACTCCGCCTGAGATAAAGGGCGCGACAGCTACGAATCAGAACAAGCCTGCGACACTGGAGACAGGCCTCGTCGTCCAGGTGCCGGCTTTCATCAAGCTCGGTGAACTCCTTCGAGTGGATACTCGAACGGGCGAATATCTGACCCGTGTCAAGGAATAGCACGATTTGAAGCACGAAATCGAAACGGATATGGATACTCTGACTTTCTATAATAATTGACGGGCTCCAATGTTTGAAAAAGTCGGTAAATCACTCGTAAAGATTTTCGGTTCTCGAAACGAACGCCTGATTAAGAGCTATCACGTAATCGCCAGGCAGGCGGGCGAGTTTGAAGAGCAGATCAAGTCACTCTCCGATGAGGCTCTCAAAGCCAAAACGGCCGAATTCAAAGCTACATTGCAATCCGGCGCCGATCCCGAAGCTCTTTTACCTGAGGCCTTTGCAGTAGTACGTGAGGCGGCGATTCGAAACGTAGAAATGAGGCACTTTGACGTTCAGCTCATCGGCGGCAACGTGTTATACGAGGGTAAGATCGCCGAAATGGCCACTGGTGAAGGCAAAACGCTCGTCGCAACCCTGGCCGCCTACCTCGTACACCTGACCGGCAGGCACGTTCACGTTATTACAGTCAACGATTACCTGGCCAAGCGCGACGCCGAATGGATGAGCCCTGTTTATGAATCGCTCGGTATGACCGTCGGCGCGATCCAGGCCGATATGGATTCGGCTGGAGAAGATAGGAAAGAACAATACGCACGCGACATCACCTACGGCACCAACAACGAATTTGGCTTCGATTATCTTCGTGACAACATGAAGCTATCGCTCGAACAGATGGTGCAGGGACAGCTCCAATACGCCATTATCGACGAGGTTGATTCGATCCTGGTTGACGAGGCCAGAACGCCCCTCATCATCTCAGGGCCCGCTTTTGATGATGTCACCCGCTACAAGAAGGCCGACCAGGTTTCGCGCAAACTCATGAGCCTTCAAAGCAATTACGACCGGCTTAAAAAACAAATCGACGCCTCCGAACGATCCATCGCCAACGCCCAGGGCGAACTGTCCGAGTCGAAAAAGGCTAAGGACGACAAGAGAATCGAGAAAGCCCGCAACGCCATCGAAAAGGCTCAGGCAGAATTTGAAACCGCTCAGGCACAGCTCGAAAGGACCATCCAATATTACGAGGTCGAGTTCGACCGCAAGCAAATACATCTCACACATGAAGGTGTCGGAGCCGCCCAGGAAATCGCCGGAGTAGGATCGTTTTTCACGGGCTCGAACATGGAATGGCCCCATCTGCTCGAACAGAGCCTGCGAGCCCACGTCACATTCGAGAGAGAAAAAGATTACGTCGTACTTGAAGGCAAGGTAATCATTGTCGATGAGTTCACGGGCCGTCTGATGCACGGCCGCCAATGGTCCGACGGCCTGCACCAGGCTGTGGAGGCCAAGGAAGCCGTAACCGTGAAAGAAGAATCCCAGACTCTCGCCACGATCACCCTCCAGAACTTCTTCAAACTTTATGGCCAAATCGCTGGCATGACCGGAACCGCTCTCACTGAATCCGAAGAGTTCATGAACATCTATAGGCTCGAGGTCGTCGCAATCCCCACCAACAAACCCTGTATCAGGGACGACCGTGAAGATGCCATATACAAATCCATTCCTGAGAAGTTCAACGCCATCGTTGAGGACATATTCGAGTCAAGCTCGGCCGGAAGGCCCGTCCTCGTCGGTACGATAAGCATAGAAAAAAGCGAAGCCCTCTCAGCCGCCCTGTCCAAACGCTATGGATTGGACCACGAAGTATTGAACGCAAAACAGCATGCACGCGAGGCCCCTATCGTCGCCAAAGCCGGACAGCAGCATAAGAGCCGAGACGGCAAAATGCGCGGCAACGTCACCATCGCAACAAACATGGCTGGCCGTGGCACTGACATCAAACTCGGCCCTGGAGTCGCCGATATCGGCGGTCTGCACATCCTCGGAACCGAACGTCACGAAGCAAGACGCATTGACAACCAGCTCCGAGGCCGGGCCGGAAGACAGGGCGACCAGGGATCGAGCCAGTTCTTCCTCTGCTTCGACGATGACCTGATGCGGGTCTTCGCCCCCGAATGGACCGTCAAAGCCCTCTCGTGGATCGGATGGGAAGAAGGCCAGCCCATCTACCACAAGCGGATCAGCAAGGGCATTGAAAAAGCCCAGAAAAAGGTCGAGGAACGCAATTTCGATATCCGCAAGAGCCTGCTCGAATACGATGAGGTCATGGACTACCAACGCAAGATATTCTATGATCGAAGACGCCGGATCATCGCCGGCAGGGATCTCAAGAAGACCATTCAAGATATGATCAACTCTGCTATAGAGGACAACTACAAAACAATCCTCGACAGCAACTACTCCTGTAATTGTATTATCGAATGGGCCAGGACGAACTTCGGCGTTGAACTTAAACTGGGCAATGTAGACGGCGATCAGGCTGAGGAAATAGAGAAAATCATCAAGGAGTATGCCAAAGATAGTGCGGCAAGCAATATCTCACTGTCGCTGGGCGAGTATCTCGAAGACTACGACGACCCGCAAACTTGGGACTCATCCGGCCTGTGCAAATGGGCCATGAGCGCGTTCCGCGTCAGCCTTAGCCCGGGCAAGATCAAGCACCAGTCTCCTGATGATATACAAGAGCAGTTGACAGCAGCAGCTGCTGAACAAGTCGACAAAAAGGATTGCTCCCAGCTTGGCGAATTCCTCAAAGAGGATTTTGCACTTCGCACATTCAACGAGTGGGCAAAGGCAAAGTTTAGCATCAAGTTGGACATCGCTGAACTCAAAGACCTCAAGCCCGCCCAGATACGTGACCTGCTAAGAGAGAAAACAGCCGCAAAATATAAGCAACGCGAGGTCGAATACCCCGTTGAATTTGCAATGAACATGGTTTTTGGCCCCCAGGGAGCTAACATATATGCCTTTGATTCCCTTGCCGATTGGGCCAACAGGAAGTATAAAGCAGGCTTCTCAGCCGAAACCCTTCAGAACACTACGCCGAATACCCTGCACAAACAACTGCTTGAGCTAAGCAATGCCTACAACAACGGTAAACTCGTACAGGAAATAGACGACAAGCTCACCGGCTCAGAGTTCCCCGAACTCGTCGCATGGGTCAACGAACGCTTCAACGCCTCGTTAGACGCTGAACAGCTCGCCGACAAGGCACAACGAAGAGACATGATACTCACCGCGGCAAAGGAGTTCCTCAGGCAAGAGCTTGCTGACCTCGAAAAATACGTCTTGCTTCAGGTCTATGATGGCGCCTGGAAAGACCACCTCTACGCCATGGACCACCTCAAAAACAGCATCTGGACCCGCTCCTTCGCCGAAAAAGACCCCAAAACAGAGTACAAGCGCGAAGGCTTTAGGATGTTCGACGAGATGCTCGCAAGCGTGGAGGATCGCGTTACCGACATTATCTTCAAAATTCGCCTGGAAGCCGGTGCCAGGGCGAAAAATGTCTGGAACGTCAGCCAAACCAGCCACGACGAGGTTGGCCAGTTCGCGATGGCCGAACGCCAGCGGGCCGCCGCTCAGGCCCCACAGGGCGAAATGAAGGTCAAACAAATCAAGCTTCAACAGCCTAAGGTTGGCCGAAATGACCCCTGTCCATGTGGAAGCGGCAAGAAGTACAAGAAATGTTGTGGTAAAAACGCCTGATAACGGGCCTAATCTTCCGTAAAACCAGCTTTACAAACATGTTACACAGATCCTTCACTCTATGAAATAGGAAAAAAGAGCACAAATCGCCAAGATTGGTTTCGTCATAAAAAGAAAACATCGAGCAACATGTGCCGCTCGATGTCTTCCGGAGGGGAGAAAAATCTTATTTTTTGCTTTATTTTCCTATCGGCTACCTAATCATGACCCTTTAGATACATTATCGTGATCTCTTGTTCTTCATTGTTGTATACGCACTATGCAGGACGGGGTTCATAGTTTTTCCCTGCATGGTCCGAAAATCTCTACCCTACCGTCTCCCTGGTCCCAACGCTACGAATCCACTGGCTCCACAATTTAAGACCCCTAACCACTCGTCAATTTAAGCCAATACTATGCAAGTACCTATATCGGACAGGCTTACCCAAAAACCGCTGACCTGAACCGCCGAAAACACCTCCCACGAATATCCCCTTTTCTCTCTCTATTTAGGATCCCGTCCGTTATTAACAAACGCAGCACACCGCCGCATCAATTCAGAATCACTCCCGAGAATCGCCCCGCCTTCCCCACACACAAGCGACTTCCATTTCTGAAAGCCAATACAAACTCAATTGCCCCTTTCCACACACACTAACCGCTTGCATTATCCCGCCTGCAGGCATAATATGGTTACTGCTGTAGCTTGGATCAGGTGGCTATGGTTCCTCGCATCAATAAGGCTGTCAAAACACCTGTCAATGAAAAGCCTGTCAACCTTGTTATGAGGTATTGGACATGAAAAAATCCGCAAGTCTCAGATTCGCTCTCCTTATCGCCATTATACTTGTAAGCTCCCTTTCCACCCTCGCAGACGACGATACCCTGCGAGCTGGCTGTGCCAGAATAGACATTACCCCTACCCCTCCTATTGGCGTCTGGCTCTCCGGCTATGGCCATCGCAACAAGCCCAGCGATGGCATCTGCGATCCGCTCTACGCCAAAGCCCTCATTCTCGACGATGGCCAAACTAAGGTAGCCCTCGTATCTGTAGATCTTCTCTGGGTCTTCCTCGAAATGACCACACAGGTGCGAAATACTATAAACGTAAAAACTGGTATCCCCCAACAGAACATCCTAATCTGCGCAACTCACACGCACTTCGGCCCCAAAATCGACAGGCCAACCAAAAACTGGCCCGACGCCGCCGACTCCAAGATCGACACGAAATATGTGCAGAAGCTGCAAGACAAACTAATCGAAGTAATCCTAAAGGCGAATAACGATCTGACACCAGCCAGACTCGGCACAGCAGCGGCGGAAGTCCCGGAAGTCGTCTACAACCGCAGAACTAAAAAAGCCGATGGCAGCGTTGTAATGACCTTCAGACTCCCTCGGCCCGAACCAGGCTTGACCTTCGGCCCCGTCGATTCCCGATTGTCCATACTCAAGATCGAGGACCCGATGGGCAAGCTTCTGACCACTCTCGTCAATTTCGCCTGCCATCCCGTCAGCGGCGCAAAGGAAACTGAAACATTCTATTCCATATCAGCCGACTACCCTGCATTTATCGCCCAGGCAGTCGAGAATGTCGAAGGGGGCCTCTGCCTCTTCGCGCTCGGAACAGCAGGCAATATGAATCCCAACCGGCTGAATAGAACCAATACCCGCACAAAGATAGGCAGAGCCCTGGGTGCTGAAACCCTCCGACAGATCCAGTTCGCACCGACCTCAGGCAACCTGAAGCTCAGTGCCATGACCAAATCCGTTACCTTACCCCTCAAACAGGACCTGCCCGCAGATCGCGTAGTGGATGGCAACGAAAAAAGAACCGCCTTAACCACTGAAATCCAGGCCGTGCGCATCGGTGAGACTTACA
>CAZYMD010000037.1:16033-31339 GCA_964649005.1 uncultured Pirellulales bacterium | reverse complement strand
ATATGAAAAACAAACCCAATCCTGTCCCAGGCCAGCCCTTCAGTTCAATCCATCGCTGGAGTAAAGCCGATGATCGAATTCGAATATCCCGACACACTATGCCTGCCGACCGCCTTTTTTTGCAAAGCGCAAAAAGGATCAAAAACGCGCCGTTCCGGCTAATTTCAGCAAAAAACCGCTCAAAAGTAATCAAAAACGTGCAAAACTAACCAAAACTGAAAAACCACCAAAAACGATGTTACTTCTTGTGCTGAAATGGCTTACGTTAAAAATGCCCGCAAAAACGATGATCGAAAACAAAGCCAAACAAACCCAATCAAAGCTGACGGCCTCCGGCTGTCATCCCCGTATGGTGGGGAGCTTGCCCCTCAGGGGCGGGGACACAGAAAATAATGCAAAACAAACCCAATTTTACCCTGAACCTTGTCCTCGAATGCTTAAATCGGAGATCGATTCGGGACCTCAGCATCCTGGAATGGAGCCGACGCGCACGTTCCTTAACTGCACTATTATGAAAAAACAAAGCCAATCGTGCAAATATGAAGTCGACACAAACTCTATACACCAAAGGAGTTGCAACAAAAGGCCCCGCGCAGCGGAGTAAAAAACAAACCCAATCTCGTCCTCGAACGCTTGAATCGAGGATCTCTGCGCCCTTACCAAAGAACCGACTCGCCCGCATCTAAACCAAGAGCAAAATATAAAAAACAAACACAACCTGTACTCGAATGCTTTAATCGAGGATCTCATCGCCCCCAGCAAAGAAGAACCGCGTGCGCATCACCCCGAAGTATTTTATGCAAAACAAAGCCAATATACCGGAAGATAAAAATATCGTAACTATCGTAATCACAAAGGTATACGACGAAAAATCTCGCCAAAAGCGAAGTAAAAACAAACCCACTTGTCCTGAGCCCCGACTCAGGAACTAAGCATCCCGGCAAAGAACCGACACGTACGCCTCCACATGCACAAATTGCGCAAAACAAAGCCAATTTCTAAAACACTAAAAACAACGTAACTCTTTATATAATAAGATAATATGCTATATTGTGACGCGAAATCCGACAAAAAAACAAAGCCAATGCCGTAGGCCTGTCGTGGTGGATCATAATAGGCACTATAGGGGGACTGCGCAAGTTAGCATCGTCTCCGCTTGAGCCTATCCCCATCCCCGCATCCACGCTTCTACTCCTTCACGTCCACCTCCGATATACCCGATTCGATCAGCTCCACCATTGTAATCCGCCTGGATTACCACGTGGCGTCGCCGATGTCGTCAATTTTTGAAAATCCCCCTTGCTTTGACGCATTTGTCGGCTATAATACGAGATTCTATAAATTAAGACGCCTGATGTACGGCTGTGAATTGACTCCACCTCCCAACTGGATCGGTGGATAAAAGCAAATGCAGGAGATATACCAGTGAGAACGAAGCTGTTGGACGCTGTCGCAAGTAAGAGCCTGAAGAAAGAGGTCCCGTATTTTGAAATCGGCGACATAGTCGATGTTCACTGCCGCATCAAAGAGGGCGAAAAAGAGCGAACGCAGATATTTACAGGCACCGTAATAGGTCGTAAGGGTCGCGGCATTAACCAGACCTTCACCGTCCGACGAATGGTGGGCAACGAGGGTGTCGAGAGAATCTTCCCGATCAATTCGCCGAACGTACTCGACGTCCGACCCATCCGAAGCGGCAAGACCAGGCGTGCCAAGCTCTATTACCTGCGCGAACGAACGGGCAAATCAGTCAGGCTTGCCAAACGCCACAGCGAGCACACAGTCACAAAGTAGGGGGCTATAGCGAGGTGCATTTTGCTCCTTCTAAGCAGGCGCAGACTCCTAACTGACTCTGCCCGCCTCGGCAGGTGGGGTGAGAAACGCTCCGAGAGATTCCTCAGAAACAAAGGTCTCAAGCTCCTCACCAGAAATTACTCCTGCGCCACAGGTGAAATCGACCTTATTATGGTCGACACCGACCGCACCATAGTCTTCGTCGAGGTCCGCACTCGCGCAGGCGAGGATTTCGCCTCCGCCGAATCGTCGATTACCTTCCCGAAAAAGACCAGACTCACCAGAACCGCCCGATACTTCCTCGCCACCCACAAAATACACGACCGCCCATTCCGCTTCGACGTAGTCATAATCATCCTCGGCCAAACTGGAAAACCACAAATCCGCCACTACCCAAACGCCTTTGTGCCGTAGTGCTTCAACCCTTATCACATGGGAATCGTGCTCTGACCACCTGGGCCTGGCGGCCGTTTACTCTGTATGTGCGTTATACCTGGCGATATGTCTGAAGACGTGTATTATACGTATTCTATAAGAAACTCGTGCCCTTATATAGGAAGCAACTGGCCAGTCAGATACTATTATACGATCGTTTTATAGCCAGCCTACTTCTATGCAGCATGAGAATTAATCATAATTCGTATTATTCAACGTTCCCCTGCAACAGCCCGAAGGCATTCTGCTCTGAATACAGGCTGGATACTTTCTAAGTGCTGAATTACCGCTTATAATTGCGTACCTTGTAAAGGCTATAGAAATTGGTTCGGCTTACCGTACCTGCAGGATCCATGATGCGACTGATTGATACACACAGCCATTTGACATTTGAGCAACTATCTGACGATATTGAAGGCGTTCTGGAACGCAGCATAGCTGCGGGCGTGACTCGCTGGATTACCGTCGGCACAGATATGGAACACAGTGGCAGGGCGGTCGAGCTTGCCGGCCGGCACGACGATCTTTACGCTACTGTAGGGATTCATCCTCACGATGCGAAGGATGCAAACGATGAAGCTATGGATAAGCTAAAGCAACTGGCCGAGAATCCCAAGGTTGTCGCGATTGGTGAAACGGGTCTGGATTTCCACTATAACTTCTCCAAACAGCCCGACCAGAAGCGCGTATTT
This sequence comes from uncultured Pirellulales bacterium, assembly GCA_964649005.1. Taxonomy (GTDB): domain Bacteria; phylum Planctomycetota; class Phycisphaerae; order Sedimentisphaerales; family Anaerobacaceae; genus CAZGMJ01. The sequence continues at coordinate 28,418 of CAZYMD010000037.1, read as the reverse complement.
GCCGCTCATCTGGACCTTGCCAGGGAGCTTGATCTGCCTGTAGTTGTGCATTCTCGAAACGCCTTCGATGAAACGCTGGAAATTCTCGACAGGTCCGGCTCAGGCCTCAAGGGCGTTGTCTTCCACTGTTTCGGCGGTACTGCCGAGCAGGCCCAGGACATCCTGGACAGAGGCTACTACATCTCCTTCACGGGCGTCGTTACCTTCAAGAACGCCCATACTGCTTGTGAAGCCGCCAGGATTACACCTCTCGATCGCCTGATGCTCGAGACCGACTGTCCGTACATGTCGCCAGTACCGATGAGAAAGCAGAAGATCAACGAGCCTGCCCTTATGGTCCACACGGCCAGCTTTCTCGCTGAGTTGAAGGGTATGGACCTGCAAGATTTCGCAGCCCAGACAACTTCAACTTCAAAGGCCTTTTTCAGCATCCTATATTAGATGTTTTCGGTCATTCCAGTTGGAACACAAGATGTTGTGTGAGTTACGATATATCCTATTTACTATGTGTCCAGTCGTGTGTGAAGCAGCATTTTTCAGCACTGCAAAGGCGGTTTTGGGCGAGTCATTTGACTTTTGACTTCTGTCTGTCTATATTTAGATAGTTGTATCCGCCGGAGGTTGGGTTGTAACCTGAGCGTATGATGTTGGCGGCGTTTGTTGTGGGAAGCGCTCTGGCTTGATATTTTGAAACGGATTTATAGTAGGAAGTATGCCAGGAATATACGATCAGGCCGTCATATATCAGGTTCAACAGGCCAATGACATTGTAGATATTATAGGCGAACATGTGAGCCTCAAAAAGAAAGGCCGCGAGATGGTTGGCCTATGCCCATTCCACCACGACCACAGGCCGAGTATGAATGTTAGTCCAGCAAAGCAAATATTCAAGTGCTTTGCCTGCGGCGCTGGCGGGGATGTCTTCAAATTCACTCAGATGCGCGAGAATCTGACATTCCCCCAGGCAATTGAGAGGCTCGCAGAGCGTGCCGGTATCAAGCTGGCTCCAATCAAGCGCGGACCAACTCAGCAAAAGAGCCAATCCGACGACATTGATCCAAACCGTCTGGCCAAGGTTAACGCCTGGGCGGCGGATTACTTCCAGAAGAGCCTCGCCGATGAGGGCAAGGGCAGGCAGGCCAGAGAGTATCTTGCCCAAAGAGGAATCTCCGAGGAAAGCATCAGCAAATGGCGTATCGGCCTGGCAGTCAATTCGACCGATGGGCTTCTAAAAGCCGCTCGAATTAGGAAGATACCTTCTGATCTGCTCAAGCAATCCGGTCTGATCACGGGGCTCAATCAGGACAAGTTCGTCAATCGTTTGATGTTCACCATCACCGATGTTACGGGAAGAGTGCTTGGCTTTGGCGGCAGGACCCTCGACGAAACCGGCGCAAAATACGTTAATTCCCCGACCACTGTCCTTTTCGACAAGAGCAACTGCCTTTACGGTCTCGAACAGGCTCGCCATAGTATCGTATCATCCGAAACGGCGGTTATCGTCGAAGGCTATACCGACGTAATAATGGCACATCAACTCGGCTGCTCGAATGTTGTTGCATCGCTCGGGACCAGTTTTACCTCCGGCCATGGAAGAATCATTCGCAGATACGCCAGGAAAGTCGTACTGGTTTTCGACAGCGATGTTGCAGGCATCGAAGCGGCGAATCGTGCACTTGAGGTCTGCCTGGCTAACCGAATTGACATCAAGCTTGCCACCGTTCCAGAGGGCAAAGATCCGTGTGATTTTCTGCTGGCGGCCGGGAAAGACAAGTTTCAGCAAGTGCTCGATAATGCCGTCGATGTATTCGAAAGCAAATGGGGCAGACTGCAGAAAACTTTTGGCTCGGATAATACACTTGCGGGCAGGAAAGCCGCGATTGACGAGTACCTCCAAACAGTGGCTACAGGTCTATGGGCAGGCAAATTGACACCAATCGAGACTGGTTTGCTTGTGAACAGAATTGCGGGTATAGTGGGGCTCGACAACAAGCAGATTAGTAAGGAGCTTACGCAAAGGATAACGCGTGTCCGCAATGCTGAAAGAAACGAGGCGCAGGAGCAAAGAAGCCCGAGTATGGATCTTGGCGGCAGTCTTGTCGCGTCGGCCCAGCGGGAGGTACTGGAAGTTTTGCTCAACGAGCCCACACTATTCGATGTTGTCCAAAAGACTATTTCAACCGGCGATTTCACTGTTCCTGCGCTAAAGCAGGTTGCAACAGTGCTCTTCGAATCGCTACAGGCCGATCCGAATGCTACGATTAGGACAATACTTGCATCAGTGGAATCCGAACAACTCGGCAATACGCTCGTCGCAATACAGATGGCCGGCGAGGATAAGGGCAATTTTGACACACGCCTGAGAGATGCCTTGAGCATTATTGAACGACATAAATACCGTGGCCATAAGCCTCGGATCGACGAAATTGAGGACCACAAGCAGTTCCTGCAACGTGTTTCAGAAAGCACTGGAAAGGAGAATCCCCACAGCATTGGGATGCTGTAGCGAACAAGTAGCAACGATAGGCCGTAACTAACGGAACGACCTGAAAAAGCAACGCGTCGTGCTGCAGTCTGAACCACCGAAGAAATGTGATTTTCGGTAGCACTGTCGGACGACACATAATCTGTAGAAGGACACTCATAGTGGCAAGGAAACGAAAAACAAAGACCGCAGCAAAGGCTTCCGATTCCGACCAGGGCCAGGTGGAGGCGGCGGTTGCAACGGAAACAGTTCCGGTAAAAACCGCAAAGCCCAAAAACACTGAAGAGCTGATCAAGAAGCTTGTTGAGAAGGGCAGGAAGAAGGGATTTCTCACATATGAGGAGATGAACGACGATCTGCCTGAAGATCTCGTGAGCCCCACCCGTCTGGAGGAGCTTCTGGCTACCCTCGACGAAAGCGGCATTACCCTGATCGATGAAGCCGACGCGGAAGCGTACCGCAGCGCCAAAGCCGGTGAAGAAGGATTCGACACTTCCGACGAAGACGAAGAGAGTCCCGAAGCGGAAGAGAAGGAAGAGGATGATGAAGTTCTCGAAAGAGAGCTTGTCGGAGCGGAAGCCTCCCGGCGGATTGATGATCCTATAAGAATGTATCTAACCCAGATGGGCCAGATACCACTTCTTACGCGAAAATTGGAAATCGCGCTCGCTCGAAAAATAGAAATCACACGTATGGGTTTTAGAAGAAAGCTTCTCCAGTGTGACTACTGTGCCAGAAACGCCGAAGACATGCTGCGTCAGGTTCATGAGGGGACTATGTCTTTCGACAGGACCCTGAAGACGGGCACGGCCGACAACCTGACGAAGACCGTGATCAAAAGGAGGATACCGGAAAACCTCAGAACCGTAAACGCGCTGCTAACTCTGAACCAGACTCTGTTCAAGGAAACTCTTGCGACCGAGGACCCGGCAGCGCTCAAAGAGCTTATCAAACGCATGCGCCGAAACAAGTGGAAAATCGCAAGGCTGCTCGAAGAGCTTAGTCTGCGGACCAGCAGGATTCAGCCGCTAAAGAACAAGCTTCGCGGGATCTGCGAGAAGATGTTCCATCTGGAACGGATGATCGCGGCAGGTCCCAATGAGGACATTACCGCCGACGATCTCGAAGCTGTCAAGCAGGAGTTGGCGGGGCTACAGGAACTGGTCCTGGAAAATCCGACACAACTCGATAAAAGACTGCGAACGATGGAAAGGGTTTTCGGCCAGTACGAAGACGCCAAGCGGACTCTTTCGAGTGCGAACCTGCGACTGGTTGTCTCCATTGCCAAGAAATACCGTAATCGTGGTCTGAGCTTCCTCGACCTTATCCAGGAAGGCAACACAGGTCTTATGCGGGCGGTTGATAAATATGAGTACCGCAGGGGATACAAGTTCAGCACATACGCGACGTGGTGGATTCGTCAGGCCATCACACGCGCCATCGCCGATCATGCCAGGACCATTCGCATTCCTGTTCACATGATCGAGACCATGAGCCGGTTGCGAACCGCGGGCAAGGTGCTGCACCAGAAACTCGGACGCGAACCTACTATCGAGGAGATCGCCAAGGAATCCGAGATGACAATCGAAGAGGCTCGCCGAGTGATGAAGATCTCGAAGCACCCTATCAGCCTTGACAGGCCTATAGGCGAAAGCGAAGACAGCTACTTTGGCGACTTCATCGAAGACAATGCAATCGATTCGCCCGTGGCTTCGGCTACGCAGGAAATGCTCAAGGAGAGAATCGATACTGTCCTGAACACTCTGTCCTATCGCGAGCGCGAGATTATCAAGCTCCGCTACGGCATAGGCGATGGTTATACCTATACTCTCGAAGAGGTCGGTCGAATCTTTAAAGTCACCCGCGAACGAGTCCGGCAGGTCGAAGCGAAAGCCATCCGAAAGCTACAGCATCCTGTCCGAGCACGAAAACTCGAAGGCTTCCTCGACCACAAGAGTGCTTAGCCGTCCAGCCTGCTTAGCTGGTACTGTTATGCCGTGACGCTTAAACTTAAAAAGGCCCCTTGCAGAGACGGGGGCCTTATTTATTATCTGAGTTACACTTCTGGCTTTTACACAACCTGAACTCCGCGGTCCTTTAGGTAGGTCTTAAGCTCTGGGATGTCGATCATGTGGAAGTGGAAGACCGAGGCTGCCAGCAGGATTGTAGCGCCAGCTTGCACCGCTTCGTAGAAGTGCTCCAGTGTGCCAGCGCCGCCTGATGCTACTATCTCGGCAGAACATGCATCCGCCATCGCTTTTATTACGGGCAGGTCGAATCCAGTTTGCGCACCGTCTCCCGCCTTGCTGGTTGGCAGGATCACGGGGACGCCATAGCCATCCACCTTCTTCGCCCATTCGACAGCGTCGGCGCCGGTAGGAGTTCGACCACCATCGATGTAGACCTCGTATCCCGAAGGCAGCGAGTCGTTGACGTCCACGTCGATTGCGACTGTAACTTTGTCGGCTCCGAGTTCCTTGATCATTTCGGGTACGATCTCAGGCTTGCGGAACGCGGCGCTGCTTACCGAGACCTTGTTCGCGCCGGCTGCGATTACCTCAGCGGCGGAATCGACATCGCGGATGCCGCCACCGACAGTGAAGGGTATTGTCGTTACTTTCGAGACGGCCTGCACGACCGCCAGCATCGTCGGACGGTTCTCCACGGTCGCTGTGATATCCAGCAAGGCCAGTTCATCGGCTCCGGCCTGGCAATAAGCCCTGGCACACTCGACGGGATCGCCCGCATCACGGATGTCCAAGAAATGTACGCCTTTGACTACTCGCCCATTCTGCATGTCCAGGCACGGCATGATTTTCACTTGCTTATCCATTCTTGCTTCTCCTATTCCCCAAGACTCAAATCAATTAAAGAAAACGAGTCACCATCATTTTCTGCATACACTTGCCTTGCGAGCGATCCCTGAATTCTACAGGACCGGCGCACACATGAGATTAAAGGATTGGCCAGAACTTTTCAACTAATCTGTCGCCTGGTATTTGGCTGCAGGGAAAATAGGGGGCGATTAGGCATGCCTTTCTTCTCCTTCGGAATTTTCAAATGGCCAGGCGCCAGAGCGTGGAACTTTGGTACTTCTGAACCACTTGCGAACATAAGGCGGCGACAGTAGTATTCTCATACAGAGACTATGAAACTACTTGAGTTTTGCAGTCAAGTATGGCATGTTGAGATTGTTGTATATCGTCGATATGAGCGATTCTGACGCATCGGGGATTATGTGCCCTGGTCGTATACAATCGTTAAGACCGAATAATGGAGGTCACAAATGCAGCGACAGAAATTCTCCCGACGTCAATTCCTCCGCAGTACAACAGTCTTGGCCGGGGCTTTGGCCTTCTCGCCTCTGCTGGCCGGAGCGGCGGAGAGCAGAAAGAGACTTACAGCAGTCGATCAGGTTACGCTTGGCAAGACGGGTTTGAAACTCAGCAGGCTTGGTATCGGCGTCGGCAGTAACAGCGGAAACGTCCAGAGAAGTCTCGGGCACGAGGAATTCGACCGTCTGGTCAGGTACGCCTACGATCAGGGGATAACCTACATCGACACCGCGGATTCGTACAAGACCCACACATGGGTTCGCCAGGCGGTCAAAGGCATTCCGCGCGAAAAGCTGTTCATCCAGTCCAAGATGAACGGGCTGCCAGAGAAGCCTTTAGAGGTAATGGATAGCTTCCGCAAGGAACTCGGCACCGACTATATCGACAGTCTGCTTATCCACTGCAAAGTAACTTCCAACTGGGATGAAGACCACAAGAGACTGATGGATGCCTTCGAGGAAGCGAAGGACAAGAAGATCATACGAGCGCACGGCGTATCATGTCACAGCCTGCCTGCGCTGACTTTAGCCGCCAAGCTTGACTGGGTGGACGTCAACCTCGTGCGCATCAATCCACAGGGGGCATGGATCGACACACCCGCCGAGACGTGGAACGCGACGAGCAACGCTTCGCACTTATTGCCCGTACTCAAACAGATCGAGATCATGCGTAAGAACCGTCACGGGATCATCGGTATGAAACTCATCGGCAACGGTGACTTCACAAAAGCCGAGGATCGTGAGACGTCGATCCGTTTCGCAATGCAGTGCGGCCTGCTCGATGCCGCCGTCATCGGATTCAAGAGCACTGCGGAAATCGATGAGGCAATCGAGCGCAGCAACCGCGCCCTGGCGCAGATTTCGTAGCAGCGTATTTCCGATGCACCAGAATATTGTACTTCTCTGCGACCGGTAAATGGATGTGACGGAGATGACACAGGTGTGAAATGCGGATCGCATGCATTGATATCTCGCGAGTTCACTGCGCATAAAAAAAGGAGACATAGGCCTTTAACGTTGTCTTTTCGTTACCCTTGTCTCCTGCGTGCTGCGTGGTGCTATTGAGAGGCACTGCCCGGGATAGTGCTGTTAGCGATTAGTCGCATGTCATGCACCCACAACAGTGTAAATGATAACAAAAAAATGGCGCCAAGTCAAGCAGGAATGTCGAGCCAGTATGGAAATATCTCGTTGCCCTATAATTGGCTGAAAACAACTGGTTTTTTCGCGTTTTTCACCCTCTATACGTGAACGTATTGTTTACATTCCTGGATTAACCTGCAAATGAGTCTTATGTCTTCCCGAATTTCGTACCTGGCGTTCGAGGTAATAAAGAAGGCGGTTCCTGTTTGTGGAACCGCCTTTCAAGTGTTTTATTCACACAGTTGCTATTGTTGCTCCAGTCCATCCAGCTCCAGAGTGTAGCTATCTGGTATGTTAGGCTCGAAAATCTTTGGATCCACAGCATCGCCCCATCGGAAGTCCATTAGCCACTGCACTCTGTGATTATCTGCAATGCCTTCTATCTCAAGCAGAACAGGCAGGCCCGTTGCGACTTCCACCCAGAGACGTCCAACGGCATTCTCCAGTTTGTCTTCATCCATGGGAGGATCCTTGACTTCGATTCCTTCAGAGACAATACCGTCGATGGACTTTCTGCCCAACTCCGTATATGCTCGTGACATGAACCGTTCGATGTACTGTCTCGGATCTTTTTGTTTTTCCTCTTTGATCTGGTCCTCGGAGTAAGGCATTTGCAGCCACTTTTTCTCGCCAGGTATAACAGTTATTATCCTGTCCAACTCCGGCGGGACGAACCAGGATACTACATTATCCTGTTCGCCTTTGTCCCTCGCGTGGATATCCATTCGGAATCCGTGTTCCGACGAAACGTAGATTGTCCACTGTGCCTGAACTTCCTCAACAGGTTCGATGGCCGAATTGTCGAGCATGCGGATCCTCAGGCTGAACATGAACGTTTCGATATTAGTGATTCTATTGACCACCTCGCCCCATGCAATTCCTGAGCCGCCGATCTGTGTCGTGCTGATGATTAACGCAAATGCGATTATCGCAGCAATGGCGATGGGTCTTGTCATTTTACTTTTCATGATGATTCTCCCTAAACTCTGCCATGCAGGCACGGCAGTATTACTTTCGGTTTTGTTCCACTCGTCGAGCATGTCTTCGAAAACAGCTTCATTTACCTTTTGATCGCTCTTTATCATTGCGTTTCTGAGCAACGATTTTGCTTGTTCTTCGGATTTCATAGCTCGACCTCACTATCAAGGAGCGACCGCAGCCTGCTCATGCCATATCGATATCTGCTCTGTGCGGTCCTCACTGATACGCCCTGCAGTTTGGCGATTTCCTGAAACTTCAGTTCGCCTTGTACGTGCAGGATTAATGCTTCCTTTTGTTCGTATGGCAGCTTCGACAACGCATCGCTTAGCTGCTGAAATTCTTCGCTGCAAACAAGCCAACGGTCTGGTCGGCTGTAACTCACATCGGTCGGCGCCACTTGCTCAAGATTTATACTGCTTTGTCGCCGGGCCGAACGTCCCATGTCCCGCGCCCTGTTGGCTACACAGGTCGCCAGATAGCCCTTGAGACTGCCTGTAAGGCTAAACTGCCTGGCCTTGCGAGCGAAACTCAGGAAAACGTCGTGCACAACGTCTTCCGCTGCACTTGAATCGCTTAGAAGAGAGGCTGCGAGGCGAAGAAGATCGTCTCTGTACTTCTCGTAGACCTTGCGCAGAGCATCTTTGTTCCCACGCCTCAAGTTCCAGACAAGCAGCTTTTCTTCAAGCATTCGAACACCTGTTAAAAATCACCGACCGATAGCCACCCATACAACGACTGGGCTGCCAAGTATGATCTAAGAAATATAAAAATTCTGCGATTTGATTTTAGATGATCGTGCACTCCGCGTCGAGTCCGGACTGGTTATTACAGGAGAGAGTGATTGTGGCGTCCTCAGTGATTTGATATTATTAGTGTGAGGTTTCGAACGATGGCACAGATTCAGGCAAAACCCAAAAACCTGTTCTCGTGGGGCTTCGATCTCTACGAGAGCGGTAATTTCGTTCTGACTATGGACATGTCATGGCTCAGAGAGGGTGGGCATTTCGAGGGGGGCGGCCTGCAATATACGCTGAGCAGGGAATCAGTTTGGTCGGGCGATTTTCTACTGCAGGCCAACGGCCAAACGCTCGCTTCGGCTACCAAGCCCAGCGTGTGGATGCGAAGGTTTATCGTTCATTTTGATGGACGAGAGCTTAGCCTGTCCGCAGCCTCGGTCTTCATGCGCCGATTCGTAGTAATCGAAAATGATACTATCGTCGGCGAAATTGCCCCCAACAGTTTTTTTCACGTCAGTGCACGATAGACCTGCCTGATGACCTGTCAGTACCAGTCCAGGTCTTCATCTTCTGGCTCACCATCCTGATGTGGAGACGCGCTGCTAATGCAGCAGCAGCATCGTCCTGACCAGTTCAGCGAATGTGCCGAATCCAATATCATCTCGCTTTTCACCTGTTGGCCTTTCATTTGTATCGCTATTTCAGTGGCTCATAGAAGGTCTCTGGTTTGGGGCCGAGGGTGTTTGTCAGGGCTCCGAGTTTTTGGATTGAGGCTTCTATGCGGTCGCCGGTTTTGAGGTAGTTTCCTGTTGCGAGTCCTACTCCTGAGGGGGTGCCTGTGGCGATGATGTCACCTGGTTCGAGGGTCATTATGTGGCTTAGGAATGAGACTATATCGGCTACGGGGTAGATCATCTGGCCCGTATTGGCCTTTTGTTTGATTTGATCGTTGACTTTCAGTTCCATATTCAGGTTTTGGACATCATCGATTTGGTCCGCGGTTAGTATATATGGTCCCATGGGCAGGAAGCCGTCGGCCCATTTGCCATTTAGCCAGTCGTAGAATTCATCCCATGGGCGTTCGACCCGACCAGTTTTGAATGTTACCGTTCTTGCCGAGACGTCGTTGGCTATGCAATAGCCTGCTACGAAATCCAACGCATCGGCAGCCTGTACGCACTTTGTCTTCTTACCAATCACGATTGCCAGTTCAAGCTCGTAGTCTATCGTCTCGCTATATACGGGCCAGGGTATCTCATCATCGGGCCCGGCAACTGCAGACGAGGGCATAATGAACGGTCTTGGCACTGTCGTTAGCCTGGGTGAATCCGAGAGACCCACGCTGAATCCCCTCGTGAGGCTCGCCTCTTTAATATGCTCGCTATAATTACCCGCCAGTGCGATGCACTTGCCTGGCCTTGGTATCGGTGCGAGCAGCCTGACCGATTCGAGCGGCAGCAGATCGGTCGCCTGATTCGTAAGCTCTATAAGCCTTTCAAAACACGTTTGGCCCCTTTGCAGTATCTCCATGACACTACGCGGTGCATCAGGGCCATCCCATTGCGATTGAATATCCAGCACACCCTCGTCGAGTAGTATGCCGCACGAGGCTGAATCGTTACGTTCGAAGCTTACAAGTTTCATCGCATGTTCCTTCTTAAATATACGTTGCGGCCCAAGGCCCTATAAAAATCGTCGCTGAGACTATGACAGAGCAACCTTCCGCGAGCCAATACTTCTCCTCGGCTATCATATGATCAATAGCGGATTCTGTAGCTCCGTACGGCACGCATTCTACCTGCCAAGCTGCTAAATGCAAAGACCTGCGCCATTGGCTCGCGATGTGACAATCGTCGCAATAGCAGCCGATGCGTATAATCCGACCGAAAACAGGTCTATACAGACGTTTCAAATGGCGGTTAATCCGCGGCTCGACTGATTTTTGCAGAGATGGTTGCATTTAACAGTATTTCACTCAAGCAAAAACGCTGCCTATCCCGATTTTATCTATACGGGCAGTATCTTCTCCTGGGGACACTGTCTCTGCGTAGTACAAGGATTTCTATAATTTGTTATAGGACGCTCAAAAGATGACTCTGAAACAACTGTGGATAGGAACGAGTAACTGGCTGCGAATTCCGAGACTTGGTGGGATGTTCGATCCCCAGCCCGATGTCGATGACGATGGGCTGCTCAGCCAGGGCACCGAACCGAACTACGAGAATGGCGATGAGGACGGCGTCGATGGTAAGTATATCGTCAAGGCCAAGTCGCAGGCGGATAAACGCGATGCGATGGAAAAACTTCAGGACGGCTTCAACACGCTTGTCGAACAGTTGCATGGCATCAACGAACACCTGGATCGTCAGGTAACTCAACATCAGGAGTTGATGACTCGAATTGAAAAGCTGCCACAGTGGATGCAGGCTCTTCCTGAAGCACTGGACGGCCAGAAAGAGGCGACACAACAGATGTTCCAGCAGCTTAAGGCGAGCGCGGCCAAGCAGGAGCAGTTCGCTGATACCGTTGCGCAGATTCCTTTGGAGACCGCCAAGCAGACCGATGCGCTGCTGAACATAAACCATCAACTGGCCGCGGCGGCTGATACTGATGTCCAGATGGCCGACAACTTCAACAACATCAGCGGCACACTCGACAAGATCAATCATAGCGCGCTGAATCAGACCGAAGGCATCGTGGAGATGAACAGAGCTTTCGCTACGAGTGATAGATATCTCAAGTATGTTGTCACCAAGCAGAACAAGCGTTTTCTATGGGTCTTCATAGGTTCGATGAGTCTGTGTGTGACAGTGATTTTAGCGCTGGCGGGCGTTATAGTCTATTTAAACCTTTAGTCCCAGACCGATAGAAACCCGGTTGGTTTCGGATCAGCCAGTAATATGATTAGCAGTGAAGATCACGAGGGTGATCGATAGCCGAATGCGGTAGAAGTGGGTATTTGTCTTCCGGTGCTTCTGTCGCATTTTTCATTCATTGGCCGACCGGGATTCATTTGGTTGCTTTCCTTGCTATTTAGCGTCGCGGATCAAGACCCTTCCAACTGTGCTTCCAGTGGTCCTTGCCGGGGCTTTCAACGTACATCGTATCACCTTCGCGCCAGCATTTCAGCGGTAGGTTGTTCTCATCGCGGAGATATCGAGCAGGCATGAACCCTTTCTCCACCAACATTTCGAGCGAATCCGGCAGTGCGTCGAATGCCAGTCTGTATGCGTAAATTGCACGGCCGATGCCGAGCCTGATGAAGTGGGCCTCGTGGTGAGTCTTTTCTGTGCGTTCGGTTGCGGGTGGGAGTTTCAACAGCCTAAGCACTTCAACGCCCAATAGCCCGATATGCTCGGCATGTTCACTTGCGCGGAAGCTAATTTTATGGTTGCCCTTGCCAAGCTCGTGAGTACCCAGTCTCAGGTCCGCCTCGGTATCTTCCGGCGTGCGGAAATCGGCGGTTATTACTTTTTGGCCGTCGATTGATATATCGAATGTTCCGTTGTGCGGTCCGTTGGCCGCGGTGAGGCGTATGGCGAAACGTCCGTCCTCGGCCAGTTTGAATGGCAGCGTGAGCATGGCACCGGGTTCCTGGTTGGGCCAGGCAAGCACGGGCCTGGCGCCGAAGAAGCCCTGGGTTTGTACGTTTATGCCTGTTTGTCCCGAAGTTTTTGCGTAGCGGTAGGTTTTTACGAGATGGTG
>CAZYMD010000037.1:0-15933 GCA_964649005.1 uncultured Pirellulales bacterium | reverse complement strand
GCGATAGCGGGCGTAGAAGTAGGGCGTTTCGGGAGGGAGACTATCCAACTGCACCCAATCGACCTGCCAATAAAGGCCGGTCGAGCGGTCGGGGTTGTCGTTTGTCACCACGATCCGGGCCTTTTTGCGGAAAGGCATCCGCCAATAGCAGCTAAGCGATCCAGTCGGTGAGACTTGGACGGGGATACTGTTTACCACAGCGGGTTTTCCATGGCCTACAGCGAAGAAGTCTCCCACAGGAACTTCTACGCCAGGCTCGTTGCAGTCGTCATAGTATATGCGCAAGGTCAGGGAGTGCAGTTCGCCCACCCAGCCTGAATGGCTTGTAAACCAGATGTGTGTTACGACACCCGGCCCTTCGAGTACGGGCATATCGACCGACTGTCCCGGCATGAGCCAGTTCATATCGAGATTCTCGGTGTGCCAGCCGGGCTGTTGATTGCTCGAAACGCGGCGATTGCGTCCTTTCGGAAAGAAGCTCATCGGACCCATCACGTCGCTGAGCGACTGCAGGGAGGATTGCGCAGCGTCATCTTCCTCGTAATCAATCCACACTGCGTCGTTCATGTATGCGCTGGCGTATTCATAAGTCATGTATCCGTCGCGACCGCCGTTATTGGAATTACGGAAAATCAACACGCCTCCCCCGGGCTGTTCGGAACTGTCCTGATAACCTACGATCAGAACACTGTGTCCGTCGAAAACGCCCTCTGGGGGCGGCGTTCCAAGGACGTCGTTTTTCCACTGGACGTTCTTTGGCCAGCGAAAGCCCCCACAGACCGGCCACTGCCGACCGAGCACGCGTTTGATCGCAGCAAGCTGCTTCTCGGTCAAACCCGTATTAGGATTCCAGGGCTTAATCCAGTGTAGCCGGAAACCCATTTCGTGCAGTTGCCGGGCGTGGTCTCTCGCTTGTTCGCTGGGTGCTTGTTTGGGATCGAACGTGTCCTGATATGGCATATCCTGTTCGGGACACACCCCGTACATTTCAAAACCCCTCCAGAGATCCGAAAAGAAGCTGCCGTCATTTGTTTCGTTCATCGCCTTATTTGATGCCCAGTTGAGAAACTCGACGCTCAATTGTGTCCCTTCGCCGCGTTTGCTCGCCAGAGCGTACTCTAAAGCCCCTGTAACAGTAAATACCGAGCAGGTGTTCCGTTTGCCCTGGATGTGTGGTCCAAGTTCCCATTTTTCGAAGGCGGGCCTAAGGTCGATGTAATTAGTTACGGACCCTATATCGAGCTGACCGGCCGAAACCTGTCCACAGAAAGAGTCTACTGAAACAACCAAACTTGTTAGCAATACCAGATAGCCAAACGCTCCACAAAACACATGGGAGAAACATCTTGTCGTCATTAAGAATTCCTTACTTTCCTGGGCCTGGCAGTTCTTCCTCACAAACATAGGAATGCCACGAGGTGAACATTCAGGCGAGCATCGAGTAACAAATTGCCTCAGTTGATTCAAAAAGGAATTCCGCGGGGTACAATATGACGCTTCCTGGCAGGTTGCACCAGACGCCAACACACGCCTAGGCTGTCGTTGTCTTCCATCGACGAAGAAAGCATCGCCATCAGAGATTCCCAAGCAAACTCTCGGCTATTCTGCCCTTGTCGACGCGGCATTGCAATTCATTTCTGAATCAAAGGCGCTCGCTGCGATTGCGATTGAAAAGAAAACGTAATTGGGAAATCCAAGTGAGTTAGCTTCTACCTGCGTATTACAATGATCTCCTACTTGAATGCAGGAACGGCACAGGCATTAGGGTGACGTTGTTTACATTTCTACACAGTCTTAGAGGGGATTATACGCTTAAATCCCAGGATTCGTCCTATCCGCAAGGGTGCGGTCGCAAATACGCCTACAACAAAAACTCAGGATTCGTATGAAATATGTGGGTTAGGAAGGCACATCTATAAGAACATTATTATAGGTCTATGCGTATATCAGTAGAACTGATGCGCAAATTCTCTATGGTGTAAGCAGAGAGCCCATAGGCTTGAACTGCGGCGAGGGAAGGGTATTTTGGGAGATTGAGAGCATACAGTTGGATAGTTTGAGTCGGCAGATAAAATAGTCAGAGCCAATTGTGGCCGATAAAGCTCGGTAGGTGTTCTCTAAGCGCATCTTGATTTGAACGGGAAGGTCTTTCTTAATTGATACAATGGCAACCTACATAATTGGTTCTGCTGGAGGGCGGTTGTTGAAATGACCAGATTCGCATTTACTTTAATATGTCTGACGGCTGCAACCGTCTGGGCTGGCACAGTAAAGACGGTGGACGACGATGGTCCAGCCGATTATAGCACAATCCAGCAGGCAATCAACGCGGCCCAGACTGATGACACGATCCTGGTCGAACCAGGGATCTATCGCGAGAATATCAGGTTTATGGGCAAAGCAATCCGTCTGACAAGCACAGATCCTGAGAATCAGGCTGTCGTGGACCAGACGGTCATCGCTCCTGCGATGGGTTACGCCGTAATGTTCGACTTCGGTGAGAACGCTACCTCCATTCTCGTAGGTTTTACAATTACAGGTGGTGGCATATACTGCTCTAACAGCTCCCCTACGATATCTTTGTGTGTAATAAAGGACTGCCCCTCAATTGGCGTTTATTGTGAATATTCCGCGGCGCCGACAATTCAGGCCAGCAAAATAACCAATTGTGCAGGCTGGGGGATCGCATCCTGCTATGGCGCAATCAAGGGCAACGAAATTAGCTACAACAACGGCGGCCTGTTCAAATGCAATGGGCCTATAACCGACAATCTGATCTCAGACAATCATAGCAATGTCAACACATCCGGTGGTGGATTATACGACTGTGGCGGTCGCATCTCCGGCAATACAATCACTAATAATAGCTCCACCAGCGACGGCGGCGGGCTCTGGAGGTGTGCCGGTGAGATCAACAATAACGTTATAGTCGCAAATCGATCTGTGTACACTGGCGGGGGCCTATTTCACTGCCAAGGGACCATCAGCCATAACATCATTGCGGGCAACCTTACCAGCGGTATCGGCGGCGGCGGGGGCCTGTATGACTGTGACGGGACGATATCCAACAACACTATCGTTGGTAATAGAACCTTCGATAAAGGTGCAGGACTGATGAATTGTTCGGGTTTCGTAAGAAACAACATTATAGCCTACAACGAGGCAACGCAAGGCGGCGGCATCTACGGAACCACTACCAGCTCATACAACGTCTACTGGAACAATGTCGGTGGCAGCATCGCCGGTGGCGCCAAGACGGGCGCTGGTGATATTGAAGCTGAACCGTTCTTCGCGGCACCGGGTTATTGGGATCCCAACGGAACTGGCGATACGGCCGATGATTTCTGGGTTGATGGCGATTACCATGTCAGGAGTGAAATTGGCAGATGGTCTTGGGATACCGAATCGTGGATTAAGGACGCTGTAACGAGTCCCTGTATTGACGCTGGTGATCCTACTACCAGTTGGAAACAGGAGTTCTGGCGTCACGGCACCAGAGTCAACGTAGGCGTATATGGCGGCACTAGGGAAGCGAGCATGTCGCTATCGACTGTGGGGGATGTTGCCGATCTGAATTTAGATGACCTCGTGGACTACAAGGATCTTGACTTGCTTGTGAGTTTATGGCTGCGAAGCTATGCACTTATGCGTGCCGATTTGAATAGGGATGGCGTAGTCAATTTCGCTGATTTTGCTATATTGACGTCAAACTGGCATACATTGCCTGCAGAACCTGGGCCCCCGACACCGGACCCGATGACATGGGCTACCGAACCTAATGCCACATCCGAAACAACTATTGTAATGGAAGCGACCAGGGCGATTTCAACTGATGGCAGTTCAGTCGAGTATTCTTTCCTCAATACGACCTTGTCCGATCACAGCAGTGGCTGGATCACCGAGACGACATGGGTGGACAGCAATCTGCCGCCGGGAAGTGAATTTTGCTACGAGGTCAGGGCGCGTAATACGGGCAACCTTTTGGAAGCACAATGGTCGCAATCACGATGTGCAACAACTGTCCCGTTGTATCCACCGAATCCTAATCCGATTACATGGGCAGTCGAGCCTTACGGGACGTCGGAATCGACGATTTCGATGACAGCCACCACGGCTGCTTCCGGAGATGGCGGTTCGGTCGAGTACTACTTCGAGGACGTCGATCACCCCGAGTATAACAGTGGTTGGATTAGCGAGACAACCTGGCAGGACAGTGGCCTTTCCCCAGCCAGTGAGTATTGCTACAGGGTTAAGGCTCGCAATAGCGGTAATCTTGTTGAGACGCAGTGGTCCCAGACCAAGTGTGGGACTACATTGCAAGCAGTGCCGCCGAGTCCTAATCCGATGACGTGGGCTGCCGCGCCGAGCGCCGTATCAGCAAACTCGATCACGATGACGGCAAGCACGGCCACGTCCAGTGACGGCAGCGTTGTGGAATACCTCTTCACTAACACGACTGTAACAGGTCATAACAGTGGCTGGCAGACTTCTACGACGTATACCGATACAGGACTGTCAGGCCTGACACAATACTGCTACAAGGTGAAGGCCCGCAATCGGGGTAATCTTGCCGAGACCGGTTTATCGAGCGAACTCTGTGCTACGACTCCCGATCCTGACCTGACGCCGCCGAGTCCCAATCCGATGAGCTGGGCTGTCGGGGGCCAGCCGAAGAAAGTACACAAGGAGCCATTTAGCTCTTTTGATTGGTATGCCGAGATGACCGCCAAAGAGGCTACGGATAGCAGCGGTGTCGAATACATGTTTATCTGTGTCAGCGACGGCAGGTTCAGCAGCGACTGGCAGGATTCGCCTACCTACTCCAAGCTGATTGGGCAGCAGGCCTACTATGTTACGTTCTACGTGATCGCCCGCGATAAATCAGGGAATCATAACCAGACCGGCCCATCCTCAACTCTGCCTTGGGTGAATTAGCAGAATAATCCAGAGGCATTAGGTATTAGCCGTATATCGAAGAGCGGAGTGGATGTGTCCCTTCCGCGAGATTGGTGGACCGTCTCGTTTTATCGAAGATTTTCATGGTCCATCCTGGTTTTCGACTTATTTTGCCCGCCCAAAATCAAACAAGACGGCGGTTGCACGTCACGATTGGCAATATGGCGTAGGGGGGCAATTGGGGGTGCGCAGTGACGCTATCTTAGCATTGCCATAAATGCGTAGTTTCACTATAGTAATTTTTTTGTTGACAATCATTAACCGCGCGTAGTATATTATTACTTAGTATGCAGGGGGTCCTGCAAATGATCCACGTTCTTGCGACCCTTTTCAGTCAACACATATTGTACGTTCATTTGGCGTGATAGTGGTACGTATGGCTTGTTAGCTACGTGCACGACTGCGGCAATGAGGCGGATTCTGTATTGGTTCATCTCGTTGTAGCGGAAGCGTGTAAGGAGGTTGCTGATGAAAAGGGTGTTGAAAATAGCCTGTTAGAGCTTTACGTGTCGCTGGTTGGCGTGTCCGGATCTGAGTGGAACAAACACTGACCGGAACGGGGACTTCAAGTCCGGGATGACCCCCGGGTTAAAGTTCCTGGAACTTAACAATGGTTCCAGCGCCAATGCGCGACTTTATGGTGATCGGCGGGATCGAGCCGGCGCCTGGCTGCATCAGTGGTTACTGGCCAATCGCAGGTGTTGCCGGCAGCTTGCTTGCCATCCCTGCCGGATCTGTAGGCGTAAAGCACTTTCAGACAGAAACCTATAACAAGCGCTTAAAAGGGCTGTGAGCATAAAGATTCACAGCCCTTTTTGCTGCGCCTGTCCTCATATCGGAGAAACCTGTCAAAAGCTGCTGAAAGCATATAGCCACACAGGTTATGACTGGTCCTTAATTGCTGTCTGTTACCGGGCTTACTCTTCGATATTTCCTGTTAGGATCAGGAATGTTGTCCTGCCGCCATCCTGAACTGCGGCAACAATTTGCGGCTTGCCAGGATCGAGAGTGGTTGTGCCGGACCAGTTCCGCTCGATCTCGTTCGACATCGACTCCTGCTGGGACTTGGGCTCTTCGAGATTGGTCATTTCGAACGACCACCCGGCACGAATCTTGTGCATCTTAACCGCTGCCTCCGCGCTGAAACGCCTGGTCGTCGATGCGAAGCGGCTCTCAAAAGGGCCAGTACGCCCTGCAGGACGTCTTGGAGTTGTCGGAATCGGGGCCGGGGCTGCGGCTGTTGAGCGACGCCTTGGGGACGTAGACTCAGGCTCATCACTCGAACGTCTGTTACCCTCTTCAACTGGCCTGCGAGAAGCCGTCGTCGGGCGTGTGGGGGCATTTTTCTGCACGGTCTCTTTCGCTTGTTGTGCAGCCGAGCCCTCTTCGTTTTGTCCTAAAGTCAGTTTGGCGCCGGCGATGATTTCCGCGCCGCCCTCCTTGAGACATGTAGCGATATGCTCGATCGAGATACCTTTTGATTCGCTGCTTAGCGGGCACACACCCATCTCGTACAGTCTTGACATATCCGCCTGTACAACGAACGCTTCGAGTAGAATTCTGGCATTCTTGTACGGATCTTCCGGTTTGGCTATCTGCCTGGGTGACGTCCTGACATTCATGACCATATCTGGTGTGGTCACCGGCTTGTTTTGTCCCTGCGCCATAGCCTGCGAGCCCGTAAACGGCTGATCGCTTACGACCAACAAGCCGCAAATCGCTACAAACAGCAGGACAACACAATTCCTCGAAACCTTTGCCATTGTTTTCTCCTTTCAAACAAACGCCATTACTTCAGGCACAATCTTTCTGCGTGCCTTTAGTAGTTGACACATCATTACCCAGGTAGTTCCCAAAAAGATGCGAGACACAAATACTCCCGAGCGACTACTTAATGTCGTCTGTCCCAAGTAACATTCTTGACCCAATCAGTCACCGCAGTTGACAATTATAACGCCTCACGGAGCGTTTTCTCCTGCATATGTTGAAGAACGCAGCGTCTAATCTGGTCCTTCGACCTGTGATGTTGGTAGAGCGAGTTGAAGTGTATGGTTCGCGGCTGATATGTCTGTTTTAAGCGATTTAGCAGCGATTCGTGCTCAAATTATATTACAGTCCTTGCCGGGCACGTCTACTACTATTAGAATTCGGTCTGCGCGCCTTGTACGGCTATGCAAAAACCCGAATGGAAAGGACAAATGATGCAAAAGCTAATACCGACATGGACAGGCTGGACACTTCTTTTTGTTATTTCACTTCTTGTAGCCCCGGTGTTTGCCGCCGAGCCGCTGGTGCGATTCACTGTTACTGCGGGCGATTATGACCGGTTCGACACCCCCGTATCGGCCTGCCTTGATGGCGTACCGCTTGGTTTTGCCGGCGATCAGTATCGCTTGGTCGAAATCAAAGGCTCCCAGCAGGTTGATGTTCCAGTACAGCTTGAAGCGGACAGTCCGCCGAGGTTGTGGTGGATTCTGTCGGGCAAAACCCCGGCCGGGCAACAGCGTACTTATGAGCTTTACACAGGTTCATCTCCTGTTGCACAAGATGTTACGACTGAAAAGGACGATAAGGTTCTGCTGATCAAGCAAGGCTCGACGAATGTTTTGTGCTACAATCATGCGATTGTGCCACCACCGCCATTGGAGCAGATGGGAGATAAATATAAGAATACGCGGGACTTATATTACCGTAGCGGTTTTATTCATCCGCTCTGGTCGCCCAGCGGTTCGGTCCTGACGGGCATTCATCCGCCGGACCACTATCACCACATCGGGCTTTGGATGCCCTGGACGCATACTCAGTTCGAGGGAAAGCAGGTTGATTTCTGGAATCTTGGCTCAGGACAGGGCACCATTCGCTTCAACCGGTTCCTCTCAACAACCAGCGGACCAGTTTTCGGTGGCTTTCAGGTTGAACAGGATCATGTCGTACTCAAGACCGCCGATGGGGAAAAGACCGTTCTGAAAGAGGTCTGGGACGTTCGTGTGTATAATATAGGTGGGCCTGAAAAGGGCTACTGGCTCTGGGATTTCGTCTCGGCTCAGCGATGCGTGGCTGACAGCCCGCTACTGCTTGAGGCCTATCGATATGGCGGTTTTGGATATCGAGCTACAGCGGACTGGAAAGGCCCGACCGCAGCGTATCTGACCAGCGAAGGCAAAACCCGCAAGGATGGCCATGCCACCACCGCAAAATGGTGCGATACATCAGGTGTTTCCGACGGTAAATGGAAGGGGATGACGTTTTTCAGTAATCCGAATAATCTCAGGCATCCCGAACCGATGCGAATCTGGCCGGGATATGACCAGGAAGTTTTCTTTAACTGGGTGCCTATCCAGGCTGAAGAACTCGAAATGAAGCCGGGCGAGGACTTTCTGTATCACTATCGCCAGTATGTGCATGAGGGCAAGGTGGACGTCGACAGGACCGAGCAGGTCTGGAACGACTACGCCAATCCGCCCAAAGTGGCGATTTCGATGGTCAAACCTGGAGATGCGGTTCAGCTCTTCGACGGCAGCGGATTTAATGAGTGGAAACGGGAAAGTGGTTCAGGCGATATCGCGTGGGCGCTTGCCGACGGGGCTATGACGATTGTGCCTGGCAAGAGCGGCTCAATTGTCACGAAGGAAAACTACAAGGATTTCAAGTTGCACCTGGAGTTCAATATCCCTCAGATGCCCGGTAACGTCAAAGGGCAGGGCAGGGGCAACAGCGGTGTATATATCCAAAAGCGATATGAGGTGCAGATTCTCGATTCGTATGGGCTTGAGCCCAAGAATAACGAGTGTGCCTCGATCTACACGAAAAGAAAGCCTGATAAGAATGTTTGCCGGATGCCTGGGCGTTGGCAAAGCTACGATATTATTTTCCACGCTGCACAGTATGAGGGCGATAAGAAGGTTAAAAATGCCCGGATAACGGTCTGGCACAATGGGGTATTAGTCCACAATGACGTGGAAATACCAACCAAAACCGGCGCCGGCCAGCCTGAAGGGCCTCAGCCTGGGCCGATCAAGCTCCAGGACCACGGCAATACTGTTTCGTTCCGAAACATCTGGATTCAGCCTTTATAAGGTGGAGGCTGTGAGAAGTCTGCAAGAGTCGTGAACAAATTTGATGGCAGCGCAAGCTAATAAGAAAGGTTACAGATGAGACTCAAAAAACTGTTAATAGTGTTAGCGATTGTAGGATTGTCAGCCAGTCTCGGCAGTGCAGCGGCTTATATGCGCGGTGGTTCGGGGGTTTTTAAGTTTGAGCCTGTCGAGGGGAAGTGGCTGGATGTGATGTATAAAGGAAAGCGGATCGCCAGGTATATGTGTGGTCACGATACTTCCGATG
The DNA here is from genome assembly GCA_964649005.1 of uncultured Pirellulales bacterium. GTDB lineage: Bacteria > Planctomycetota > Phycisphaerae > Sedimentisphaerales > Anaerobacaceae > CAZGMJ01. Next base: position 6,636 of record CAZYMD010000037.1, on the reverse strand, counting down.
CTGCGAAGACTTTCGAGACTTACAAGCCTTTTTTGCATGTCTACGATCCAACAAATGGGCGACTGCTGACTAATGGTCCTGATGGCGAGAATCCTTATGTAGCTAATAAGATAACTTACCCACACCACCGTGGCATTTTTATCGGCTGGAACAAGACTAAATTTAATGATAAAAGCTATGATTTGTGGCACATGCCGCGTGCGCATCAGGTGCATCAGGAATTTAGCGCACTGCAGACCAAGGCAAACTCTGCTCAATTTACATCGGTGGTTAAATGGAACGATGATAAGGGAGAGCCTATTATCGTGGAGAACCGGACGATGACCTTCCACGATCCCGGCACAGATACCGGGATGAAAGGCGGCGATCCGGCAGTTGTGATAGATTTCGACACCGAGCTTAAGGCTGTGCGGGGGGACGTTTATCTCGATGGCGATCCGGAGCATGCGGGTATGCAATATCGACCGCATAATGATGTCGCATCCGGTCCGGCTGAGGGGAAAGCGAAGTACCTGTTTCACGCTGATGGCATCGACCCGAAGAAGGATAAGGATTTACCTTGGGTCGTTTTGAAATATGAGTTGGATGGCAAATCCTATGTGGTCCAGTATATGAACCACCCGAGCAATCCGAAATCGGCGATTTACTCTGCCTATCGCGATTATGGTCGGTTTGGGTCTTTCTTTAAGACAACCATTAAGAAGGGTGAAACTCTCAAGCTTCACTACCGCATATGGATAGGTCGTGGTGATATGCCCACACGGGCGGATGTGGCTGGGAATTATGCATCCTATTTGAAATAGATCGGGGCAGTGGGGCAGGTCGCAGTGACTTTTGAAATTACAATGTTGGGTTAATTAATGAAAGCGTTTGCGTCGCTTATTGTCTTGTTATTGCTCTGTAATATTGTGCCTGGGCAGGTTCAGTGTTGCCCGGATGGATGCTGCAATCCGGGAGGAGTCACCGTCTACGATCCCAACTGGGCGTCACTCGATCAGAGACCCACACCCAAGTGGTGGGTAAATGCGAAGTTCGGCATCTTTATTGATTGGGGTTTATGTTCGGTGCCATCGTGGTCCGTGCGCGGCGAGTATGCGGAGTGGTACTGGAATCGCGTGGAAAGCGACAAGAGCAAGGACGGTCCCTGGTGGCGGTTTCATAAGGCCAATTACGGAGAGGATTTTGAGTACAAGGATTTTGCTCCGATGTTCAAGGCCGAGCTGTTTGACCCCGACGAATGGGCGGAATTGTTCAAGCGAGCCGGCGCGAAATACGTTGTTTTAATAAGCAAGCATCACGATGGTTATTGTCTCTGGCCCAGCGAGCAGGCGAATGAAAGCTGGGGTATGCCCTGGAATTCTGTCGATATCGGGCCGAAACGTGACATATTGGGTGAACTGACAAGAGCTATGCGGAAGAAAAGCATCCGCATGGGCATCTATTACTCTCTGTATGAATGGTATAATCCGCTTTGGCTGAAAGATCGTGACAAGTATGTCACCGAGCATATGATACCGCAGTTCAAGGATGTGGTGACACGATACAAGCCTTCGGTGATATTCTCCGATGGAGAATGGGACATGCACAGCAGCCGATGGAAGAGCGAGGAGTTGCTGGCGTGGCTGTTCAATGAGTCTCTGGTGCGGGATTGTGTTGTCATTAACGACCGCTGGGGCAAGGATTGCCGTCATAAGCATGGCGGCTACTACACGACCGAATACGGGGCGGGTCTGAAAACCGGCATTCATCCCTGGGAAGAGAACCGGGGGATGGCTTATTCCTATGGATACAGCAGAACCGAGAAGCTTGGCGACTATAAGTCCGCCCGTGAACTTGTGCTAATGCTGGTTGATCTGGTAAGCAGGGGGGGCAACCTTCTGCTCGATATAGGCCCCACAAGCGACGGGCGAATCCCTTTGATTATGGAAGAGCGTCTGATTCAGATCGGCGACTGGCTCGGTGTTAACGGCGAGGCAATCTACAATTCCTGGCCCTGGCGTAAGACCGTCCAGTGGACCGAAGGCAAGCGGCCCGAAGTCGGCTATGACAAGGAATATAAAGCAAAATACGATATCAACGAATTGACAGGCAAACCAACCGGCGAGAAGGCTGTGATTGAAGTATTCTTCACCTCGAAGGGCGATACGCTGTATGCAATTACGCCGAGATGGCCCGGCAGAAGCCTTGTTATCAAGGAAGTTGGGGCGTCGCAGAATACCGTCGTCAAGCTGCTTGGATGGGGCGAGCCGCTGAAATGGAAGGACCGGGATGGGGATATTGTGATCGATGTGCCGTTACTTTCGCCTGATGAGCTGCCTTGTGAGTATGCTTATGTTTTCAGGCTCACAAATGTCGAATAGAAAGGCTTTTATGCATTAGGATTTGATACCAGATTTGCATTGCGTGCGAATGGCCGCTGGGTATAATTAAGGCTTTTGGGGTATCCGGAAGGAACTTCCGAGGCGCCTTGCAATGCATAGTAATCTCGGACAAATTATAGTTGTATGGTAGTTCTTATCAAATGGAGGAAACGGCAACAAACAAAAGGGTATAGCACAGGCGTTCTTCCCAGTGGAAAGACGCGTCAAATGGAAATCTACTGATATTGTCTTGAATTAAGGAGAGACGCAAATGGCACGACCTGTTACATTATTTACCGGGCAGTGGGCCGACCTGCCTCTGGAAGTCCTTGCCAAGAAAGCCGCAGGCTGGGGATATGACGGAGTGGAACTGGCATGTTGGGGCGATCACTTCGAGATTGACAAGGCGTTGAAAGATGACGGCTACTGCAAAGCGAAACGGGCTATGCTTGACAAGTTGGGCTTGAAGGTCTTTGCGATCTCCAACCATCTGGTTGGCCAGGCGATCTGCGATAATATTGACGAACGTCACAAGGCGATAATTTCCCCAGAGATATGGGGCGATGGTGAATGTGAAGGTGTTCGCAAGCGAGCGGCCCAGAATATGATCGACGCCGCCAAGGCTGCGAAGAAGCTGGGTGTTGATGTGGTCAATGGTTTCACCGGCAGTTCGATCTGGCATATGCTTTATTCATTCCCACCCGCTTCGCCTGAGATGATTCAGGCCGGTTACGATGACTTCGCCAAGCGATTCACTCCGATTCTCGATGCGTTCAAGGCTGAAGGAATTAAGTTTGCTCTGGAAGTGCATCCGACCGAGATCGCGTTTGATATCGTCTCGGCTCAGCGCGCCCTTGAGGCGGTCAACAATCACGAGTGCTTCGGCTTCAACTACGATCCGAGTCACCTTGGCTACCAGGGAGTAGATTATGTGAAGTTCATCCGCATGTTCCCGGATCGCATCTTCCACGCGCACATGAAGGATGCATGGTGGGGACACGGTGACGGCACGGTTGGTGTGTTCGGCGGTCACACGGAATTCGCCGACCCACGGCGATTCTGGGACTTCCGTTCAATCGGTCATGGTGATACGAACTTCGAGGAGATTATTGTAGCGCTCAACGATATCGGTTATCAGGGCCCTCTCTCCATCGAGTGGGAGGACAGCAGAATGGATCGCGAGCATGGCGCCGCTGAAGCTTGTGCTGCTATCAAGAAGGCGGACTTCAAGCCTTCACAGGTCGCGTTTGATTCTGCGTTTGATAAAGAAAAATAATGAAGAAGCTTTGGGCTCTCGGCAAATCCGGGAGCCCAAACAACTTCAGGAAAGAGGCTAATGCCGGGTAATGGCAATATCAGTCGGCGACAGTTTCCTGGCAGGACAGCCGGCTTGGCAGTTCGATGCACAGTTCCAGGCATATAAGCTGATAAACGACTGTTCGCCAGGCTGTAATGGCGAAGTCGATACTGGGAACAAAATATGGTGGGTGGCCAGATGAAATCAAAGAGTATCAATCGACGGCAATTCCTCAAAACCACCGCTGCTGCGGTGACTTTGCCTTACATCGTGCATTCTTCGGCGCTGGGCCAGAGAGGGCGAACCGCGCCGAGCGATAGAATCACACTTGGATTCATCGGATGCGGCAAACAGAGCAAACATTTGATGGCCTCGTTCCTGAACTCTTCAGGGACTCAAGTCCTTGCCGCTTGCGATGTTGATAAGCTGAAACTGGCTCGCGGCAAGGGGATCGTCGAGAAACATTACAAAGGCAAAACCGGCAGAGACTATACCTGCGATATCTACGGCGATTTTCACCAACTGCTTGCCAGAAACGATATTGACGCCGTTGTTATTGCAACGCCGGACCATTGGCATGCGATTACCGTGATTCAGTCGGCCAAGGCGGGCAAAGACATCTATTGCGAAAAGCCGCTTTCACAGACAATCGAACAAGCCAGGGCGATGGTAACCGCGGTCCGCCGCTACGGGCGCATCTTCCAGACCGGCAGCATGCAGCGGTCCGACTGGCATTTCCGTCTTGGTTGTGAGTTGGTTCTCAATGGCTATATCGGCGATCTCAAACATGTCACCGTTGGCGTCGGAGGACCTCCAGGGGACAGGCCGTTACCTTCCGAGCCGGTGCCTGATTACCTGGATTGGAACATGTGGCTTGGGCCGGCTCTCTGGCAGCCTTACAATTCGGAACTGTCACCACACTTGAGCTGGGATGGTTTTCCCAATTGGCGCAACCATAGCGAATACGGCGGCGGCGGCATGACCGACTGGGGAGCGCACCATTTCGATATCGCCCAGTGGGGTATGGGAATGGATGAAAGCGGACCTGTTGAAATCATTCCGCCGGATGGCAAGGATATTAAGGTGCTGACGTACAAGTATGCCAGCGGTGTGACGATGACGCGCGATAACGCAAACGGCATATTATTCACGGGCACAAAGGGCAAGGTCGAGACAAACCGTGGGCATCTCAAAACCTGGCCTGACGAGCTAAAGGATATCAAGCTCAAGCCGGACGAAATACACCTTTACGAGAGCAATAATCATTACGTTGACTGGCTCGATGCTATACGCAAACGCACAAAGCCGATCTGTGATATTGAGACCGGCTGTCGCTCAGTGACTGTCTGTCACCTGGGTAATATCGCATACAAGCTTGGGCGGCCCCTGAAGTGGGACCCGGAAAAGGAAGTGTTCATAGGCGATGTGGATGCGAGCCGTTTGCTCGCTCGCCCACTACGAAGCCCGTGGCATCTGTGAGAATGGACAATTAGAGTGGTTTTGTCCGCATAGTAGTAATATGGTCGAAATCTCCGACGGGCTTTTTGAAATGACAAACATTCGCATTTGAAAGCAGGAGTTCTTGCTATGACTGGAAAAAGAGTTGATCGACGGCAGTTCCTCAAAAGAGCAACAGGTTTTACGGCTGGGGCAGTGGCTTTCCCTTACGTTGTCCCGGCATCGGTATTTGGCCAGGCAGGCAACGTCTCCCCGAGCGAACGCATTACGATGGGGTGCATCGGCGTGGGCAGTCAGGGCAGCGGCAACATGAACAATTTTCTGGGCAAAAGAGATGCTCAGGTGATTGCTGTTTGTGATGTCGACAAGAGCCATCGCGATAAGGCCAGAGATACGGTGAACAAGAGATACGGGAATTCCGATTGCAAGACCTATCATGATTTTCGCGAGCTGATCGCACGGGATGATATCGATGCTCTATCGCTGGCGATGCCCGATCATTGGCATTCGATTCCGGTTCTTACGGGCGCCCGTGCAGGGAAAGATATGTATGGAGAGAAGCCTCTTGCGCGGACGATTCGCGAAGGTATGATTATGCGCGATACGGTCAACCGGTATGGCAGGATATGGCAGACCGGCAGTTGGCAGCGATCCGTTCGTGATTTTCGTCGAGCCTGTGAGCTTGTCATCAATGGGCGGATCGGGAAAGTCACCAAGGTTGAGGTTGGGCTGCCCACAGGCGGCGGCGCAGGTAACAATCCAATTCAACCGGTTCCCGACAGTGTCGACTGGGACTTTTGGCTCGGACCGGCGCCGTTGGTTCCCTATCGCGGGGTCATTCACTGGAACTGGCGATGGATGATGGACTATTCCGGCGGGCAACTAACCGACTGGGCGGGCCATCATATCGATATCGCCCACTGGGGGCTGGGATTGGACGAGACAGGGCCGGTAGAGATCGAAGGAAAGGCTGAGTATCCGAAGGATGGCATCTACGACGTTCCGACCGCTTACAAATTCACCTGCAAATACAAAAACGGGTTGGAGATGATCGTTGCGAACGATCGACAGGTGCCTAAGGGTATGGGCACTACCTGGTATGGTGACGGTGGCTGGATTCACGTCAGGCGTGGCAAACTCGAAGCAAGCACCGACAAGATTCTCAAAGAGGTCATTGGGCCAGAAGAGACTCAACTGTACAATAGCGGCGATCATCATCAAAATTTCCTCGATTGTGTCAAGAGTCGTAAAAAAACTATCACGCCCATCGAGGTGGCGCATCGCTCAATAAGTGTCGCTTTGCTCGGTGAGATAGCCATGCTGCTGGGCAGGAAGATACGTTGGAATCCAGACAAGGAAGAGTTCGTCAATGATGAAGAAGCTACAAGGCTGCTGTCTCGACCGATGCGTAGTCCCTGGCATGTGTAACCAGTAACTATAGCTGGTATAAAAGATAGATTGATATGAGTCCTGGAGGCTCTATTATGAAAACCAAAGGTATGAGTCGTCGTCAGTTTCTCA
>CAZYMD010000036.1:0-31347 GCA_964649005.1 uncultured Pirellulales bacterium | reverse complement strand
ATTTCCATCCCGCTGCAGGTCCGACCCTGATTACAGGCTGGGACTATCAGCCCACACCACACTATGGCGCTTACGTTAAGCAGATGCTCGCCGGCGCGCTGCCGCGATACACGCCCCCTGCACAGTCGATGGGCGATTCTAATACTTCAATCAAACTAACCGATCCCCTGGCTACAGCCGAAACCAAAGCCCTCTATCGGAATCTGCAGAAGGTCGCTCAGAAAGGCATTCTTGTCGCTCATCAAGACACGCTTGCCTATGGTGTTGGCTGGGAATCCACTGCTAACGACCTTGAAAGCGACATTCACAAAGTTTGTGGAAAATTCCCCGCTATCTTTGGCTGGGATATAGTCCACATAGGCACACCCGCGAACATCGATGGCGTTCCTTTTGAGAACATGAAGATATGGATAGCCAAAGGTTACGCGAAAGGCGGCGTCAACACGATAAGCTGGCACGCCCGCATCCCCGGAACAACACAGAGTTCCTGGACCAAGAAAGAAATTGTCGGCTCCTTGTTGCCAGGTGGAGCCAGTCACAAAGCCTTCGTAGAAAAGCTCGATCAAATCGCAGCCTTTATTAGCGATTTGAAAGGCCCCAAAGGCGAGCCTGTCCCCATAATATTTCGACCGTTTCACGAGCATAATGGCGACTGGTTCTGGTGGGGCGCCAAATGGTGCACCCCCGATGAATATAAGCAGCTTTGGCGATTCACCATTGACTATTTGAGAAAAACCAAAGGCCTGCACAACATCATCACGGCTTACTCCCCCGACCGCTTCAAAGACAGCGATGAATATCTCGAACGCTATCCAGGCGACGACTACATCGACATCATAGGCCACGACAACTATGGGGACCTGAGATCAACCAACACGAAAGACAAAATCCAGCAGGCTCTGGAAACCATCGTCGAGTTGGCCGAGCAGCGCAATAAAATTGCCGCACTAACCGAGACAGGCGTAGGCCAGAGCACCGCCAATGCAAACTGGTGGACTGACATATTGCTGCATGCCGTTAAATCGAGCCCATCGACAAAAAAGATCGCATGAGTTCTCGTCTGGCGAAACGCCGACAGGCGACAGAACTACGCCCCCTTCCCTAACTCAGCAACTGCCGAGAATTTCAAGGTGTTTAAGAGCGATCCGATTACCCTTTTCCTGGAAGACCTGCCCAAAATGTACGAGTGATATTTCACTCGAACACAGGATGGATTATTCATACAACGCGGCTGATTAAAACGCCGACGAAAAACGTATAATTCGACTGCTTTAGGCGATTCAATGATTCGCCGATTAAGCCACAACATCAGCATTCCAGGCTCTGCTATTCGATCCTCTCGCAGATGACATTCGTCACATCGAAACCTTGTCCCTGGGACTTTTCATTCTTACCCACAACTTTGAACAGCAGGTTGTTTGGCCCTTCCGCTAATTCGAGCATGCCGAGGTCCACTCCGAGCACAGGCTGTCTCTTCTCGGCATAGAAATCCGCCACTGGTCCAACCGGCGCCTCATCCATGAATAACTGAACCTGCCCCTGCGAAGGCCCTTTAACCGCATCGAGGCTAATTCGATACGCGCCCGCAACGGGAAGCTCGCATATAAAGCAGATAAAGTGATCCCCAAACATGTCCCCGCCCTTGCTCTGCAACGAAAGGAACCGAACGTCCTTGCCGTCGAGCTTCTCGCTCTTCTTCTCCAACGTCGCATCCCGAAAAGAAAACGCATAGATCGGACTATTCCACCACATCGCGAAAACAACCCGTTTCAAATCGACTACCTTCCGCTCGGCCGCCTCCGGCAAAACAAATTCGCAACTCGGCCTTTCCTGAAAATACAGAAATGTCACGCTGCAATAATCATTAAGCAGATCGTTGCCCGTTGGCGCATGCTCGATTGTCTGGAGTACGCTCTTGCGATATGCGTAGGTGTCGCCCAGAAATAGACGATACGCTCCCGTCCTACCCAAATGTCTTTTGTTCCTCGGTTTCAACATCGAGGTCCAATTGCCAGCTTGCGTTCAAATCGCACCAAAAATAATCATGCGAGTCCCAACTGCCCGGGTCGGCATAAGGATCAGTAGCAAGCTCGGCATCATAAGCATCCGTGTAAATCAAACTCGGCCAGTAATTGGATAAAACGACAGCATCTCGTCTAACCCACATTGCAATAGTAAAGGCCTCGCCAAGATTCGCCAGGTCATCAGCGGCGCCGATATCCACAAGCACGTGATTGCTATTTGGAGTGCTGGTCGCATTTGAATTGAACTGGAGAGCGCCGCCCGTATCGTCGTGACCGGTTATCCACTGCGGATAGCTGAATCCATCCGCCGCGTAGAGAGATCCGTCTTTGCCGTTTTCCGAGCTGTCCACCGCAGTAGTGCCGCTACCATCATCGAACGCCCAATAACCGGCCAGGTCGGCCATCGCCACTGAAGCTGTTAATATCACGGCCGTGAAAACTGCCAGGTGCTTCATCATCCCAAACCTCGAAACAGATCTAAATATAATTCCAAATTTGTACCAACAGTGTCTTTGCCTTATCCCATCAGCCAATTACCAGATAGGGTCTAATTTCTCGTGCCCTTCGTAAGGTCTTGCATATTCCAGATAGGCGCCGTTCTCAGCTTTACTCTGTATTGTGTCAACATGCCCATCGACAAAAACCGCGTTCGCTACACCTTGTTTCCTCTTGTTGTCGCTAACATTGTGATAGGTGGCCATGTTATCCATATAACGTCCCGCATTCGGCGCCATCCATAGAGCGTTATCATTCAAATAGGCATTGCTGTAATTCTGTACGTCTCTGACATCCGTGTTGATAACCCATAGGTTTTCTTCAGAAAACGCGAAACACTTGGCCGGTCTGGTAACTCTTGTCAGCTTAAGCGAAACTTCCCGTTCGTAGGCGGTAGAAAACGAAATACGTAATCCCGTAGCCCAGTCAAAACCGAGAAAATAGTTCATTGAATAGCTGTACATCGGATTGTATGGAATCGCGTTGGAATGCGACGGGTTCGGACACTCCGCCTGCCTCGCGTATCTCCTGAAGGTCGGGCACATGTGCACATTCTTGTCCTTCAAATACGGCCAGAGCGAGCCATCAGGCTCATTCACATCGTAATGCCATTTGCATCCACGAGGGCATCGTCTTCGCGGTTCATCATTGGAAATAGTCTTTTGCGAGTAGAGCCACGATGTTGCAAAAGGCGCCTTCTCGTCGTTACTCTGAGCGTACATGTGCAGAGCGGAACCATAGTTTCTCAGGTTGGCTGCGCAGACGATCGTTTGAGCTCTATTCCGCACTGCGATCAGGGCGGGAACCATAATCCCCATGAGTATAGCGATGATGGCAATCACCACGAGCAACTCTATCAACGTGAAGCCTTCTTGGCGATCATGCATTTGCCTTTCTTGTCAACGTTTTTTATCGTAAGTTATCTGTTGCCCGCACTTTATGAAGATTCAGGACATCACCCACCCCCATATATGGACTTCCAGTTGCCCTATGTGATCGTATGTATTTGTATATAAAGACTTTAAGCCTGATATTAACAACAATAACCATAACAGAACGTGCGGAGATAATTTGCAAAACGGCCCTAATGTGCCTTCCCGACCATTTTCAGCCCATGGATATGATATATTTTCCCTACCTACTGGCCCCCCTCTAATCAGTACATCGCTATCAGCACAAATTCCTGACAGTCTACTTCGCCATGCGAAAGATTGCCTGGCAATAAATCAATGAAATTTGCAGAGTCATTGACTTTCCTCAATTTAGTTTGTATTATATATACCTAATATACGCTATAGCCATGGCATATTGAGTTCTATACCATAAGAATCACTAATCGCTCAGACAAAAGAATACACTGCTCGCCCACTTACCTTTCCACTTTCTTACGCATGGATTTATATAATGTCGAAGCCGTTAAAAATGTCGAAGATCACGATCAATCAGGGTCGAATACCCAACTAAAAGCAATGGAAAGTCGATCAGAAACGAACCATTTGAGCTCAATTCCAGCACAAACCTGACCATTCTCAGGCCAAATACTACTTAAAAGTGAACAAAATTCATGCAATACAAAGCCAATTCGAAAAACACTAAAAACGATGCAACTACTTATAAGAAAAATGATTACAACAATAAACCCCGCCGAATACGAAATAAAAAACAAACCCAATCAAACCCAATCGATCCAGGCAACACTCAACACACATCTACTCATTTACACTTCTAATAATCAAAATCTTACAAAACAAACCCAATGTATAAATAGGCAATATAGAGCAAAGGCGCAACATGGCAAGCCTGCGTAAATTATAAATACGCTTTAAAGAATTAAAGAGAAAGTAAGCCCATCTTGTGGTATTCTCATATTCATAGAATGCTCGACCTGACATTTAGCCAAAGGTATCATATTTGAGGTCGCCATTGAAAGGACTCAAAGCCATGGAAACCAAGCGACTTACCTTGCTCATTCTCTCGTTGTCTTTAGTTTTATCCTCAGGATGTTCTACAGTTCAGAACGCCATGCAACGCAATAAGCCCACCGCGAGCCTCGTCGATGTGAAATTCGATCAGGTCAAGCTGGATTCGGCCACGCTGCTTTTCGATGTCGAAATCGAGAACCACTACCCTGTGCCTTTGCCACTGACGAATTTCGAGTATGGATTATCCAGCGGACAGGCAAATTTCCTCTCAGGCAGCGCCGCCTCCCAGGCAACCATCCCGGCCAAGAGCTCCAAAGTGATCTCCCTGCCTGCTACAGTCAACTACCTGGAGATGTTAAAGGCCCTAAGTGGCATCAAACAAGGCGCCAAAATCCCATACAAGGCGGACTTGACCTTGTCGGTGGACACGCCTGCACTCGGATTGCTTTCGCTGCCTCTCAAAAAGCAAGGCGAGCTCGAACTTCCAACAGTGTCTGACAGTACCATAAGTGATATCTGGAATATTGTAAAACCCAAGTAGGTTGCGTAGAATATTAAGAATTACAATACGTTTTTCATGCTAAAATTTGATAGGGTAAGAAAATGTGCAAGAGTATAACAAGCCGCATAATGCTCCTGGGATGTTGTGCACTTTTATTGTCTTCCTGCACCCAGGTCGACATTACTGGAAGAAAGCAACTGATTATGGTTCCCGATTCATTAATGAACTCGATGAGCTTCCAGTCCTACAGTCAATTTCTTTCAGAGAACAAACTCAGCACCGACACCCAAAAGACCCAAATGGTCAAACGTGTTGGGGGCAGAATTCAGGTCGCCGTGGAAGAGTATTGCGCGAAAAATGGCACCCAGGACCGCCTGTCCGGCTATAAGTGGGAATTCAACCTCATCGAGGATCCTTCCGTTAATGCCTGGTGCATGCCTGGTGGTAAAGTAGTCGTCTATACGGGCCTGCTGCCGGTAGCGCAGACAGACACAGGCCTGGCTGTAGTAATGGGCCACGAAATAGCACACGCATTCGCCAAGCATGGTAGCGAGAGAATGACCCAAAGCTTGTTAACAGAACTTGGTGGTGTGGCTTTGTCGACAGCGATGAATAACCAGCCGGAACAAACCAAATCGCTCTTCCTTCAGGCATATGGAACGGGCACACAGATTGGCATACTTTTGCCCTTCAGTCGCGTACATGAGAGCGAGGCCGACCATCTTGGCCTGATATTCATGGCAATGGCGGGCTACGATCCGCACGAAGCAGTAACATTCTGGCAGCGAATGGCGGATTCATCCAAAGGTCAGCAAAAACCGCCGGAATTCTTAAGCACTCACCCTGCCGAGGAAACAAGAATCAAAAACCTCGAAGGACTTATTCCGGAAGCCATGAACTACTATAACCCTCTAAATTCGCCGCCTCAGTAGATTTTAGTTTCGGCGATGCCAATTGCTGATAGAGTTAGTTAGGTTGTGATTGTCTACACATAACCGATGATTACATATTTCTATATTATGCTTATCCCGTTGATCGGTTGCAGTCTATCTGTATCGAATGTATCGGGACAAGATAAGGATATCAGCGTGCAGCTTGCTGAGAACCCGCCTATGCAGGTAATCTCGAAGACACCTCCGACGCCTATAGTCGATGAGGAGAAATTTGAGATCCGTGACGGCTTTGTACTTATCTCAACGCTGGACGAATTCCGTACGGCCATCAAGGAGGACCATCAGAATATTCGCATGAAGCCAGGTGTCTATCGGGCCGAAAAGATAGATTCACCCATGACGGTGCCGATTCTGCGAACAAGACCGGATAAGAACGGAAATCTGCCAAAGAACCGGCAGGAGCACATCTTCGCAGCCAATGGATCGGCCAATTATTTCGACTTACGCGGCGTAGTATTCGAAACACCAGTATCGCTACAGAGCAAACTATCGGGCAGGGCGCATGTTGCCGACACCTGGCATATTAACGGCTCTGGCAATACATTCGAGGGGGGATATTTCCGCAACATCGTTGATCGGACGTATCCCGATTATCGCGTGACTGAATGCGAGTTCGAGGTGTGTAATGATAACAATACGTTTCTGGACTGCACGTTCGTAATCAAGGGTTCGGTGCCTTACGGATATACTGATTATTACGGTAAAGGCGGACCGAACTTTGGGAGATTGAACAAGCACTCATTCATGTCCATCGACCACGCCAACAACACGAAACTCATCGGTTGCAAGGTCTATATGCAGGCGTTCGGGCACTGCTTGCATTTTCACAAGGTTGATGGGGTACTGATCAAAGAGTGCTATTTTACTGGGACAGTGCGGCCCACAAACGACATCTTCAAAGAGACAGTCGGCCGAGCGGTCGAATACGACTTCCACATAATGTACCGTGGCGAGCGGCCGATCCCACACAACCAGATGATCCCACTGACTGAAGATGGCGTTCGTGCCTACAACGAGGTCGAGAACGTCACTGTGATCGACACGACAGTTGAGCGATTGCGCGGCTGTATCCAACTGCTGTGCGTCGGCGATGTGACCCTGGAGAATGTTACGGTGATCGAGGCCGGCGATTTCAGCTACGACCTGAGTGCAGGCGACAAAGGCAAGATCGTCATGAAAAACTGCCATGGTGATATAGCACACAATCCCTTGTTCAATCTAACCCGAGGACCGATCCCGAAAGACGCGTTTTACGAGGTCACGATCCTCAGCCCTGCTGAGGGAATCCAGCCAACAGCGAGAACGAGCCTGGGTACAATCTGCGGTGACGGTTGCACATTCATCCTCCACGACGGCACAACTCGACCACTGCCGGCCAAAGTCAATCATCTGAATTGCGGCGGGCGTCACGGCCTGAAGAACTGCACTCTAACCAACTACACCTCCGCCAGACTTATCCTAAACAAACGTGTCGCCAACTGTACCATCAAATCTGTAGGACCAGTTGAGGATAACGGCAAAGATAATACGATCACAATCATACGACCCACAGACTATATGCAAGGCCTGCTATCTACCTCATGATTATAAGGCATGATGTGATTGACACTCATAATTATAATGACGTCATGCAAGACAAATCGTACACAGGTCGTTATATAGATCAATGTACTTCGGCCGTGGACTCTAATTCAGCGGTTAACTGATGTGGTTGGCATGCATAGGAATAAGCGTTCGCGCAAGAAGAATAATCCAAAACAATCACTTTTTCTTCTTCTTGCAACATTTGTTCTTCATACACGTTTCACATCGACTGTCACTGCACCACTGGCATGAGAAGCAGTCCTTGCAGTTATGTTTCTTTTCCTGCTGATCCTGGTCGGGGACATATACAAGCCCGGGGACACCCTTGATTCTTCTGTACGCCATAATTCACAATCCCTGGTGACATACCACAGATCATGGAATGCGTGATCCAATAGCTCCGATGACATCTTTAGCAATATGAATCACACACTACCTGTTTCGATGGTGAACGAACCGTTCTCGAATATAATATCCCTTACCTCAATGCCCCTGACCTTTTTCTCTTCGAGCAGCCTGTTCACATCGACACGAACGTTTGGCAAATCGAGCTTGATCCCAGGCGGTATTTTCGATTCCAGCATCTGGCCCAATCCGCCGATGGCCTTGTTGAAATGGCTGTTGACAAGTGTAAACTCGAATACTGCGTTGCCTTCTTCAAAGCCTACGTATCTAAGTGACGCAGGAATCGCAGGCAGAAAAAATGAATCGATCTTAATCACGAAACTGATTTTTTCGCCGTCAGTTTCGACCCCTGTCACGGCAGAAGGCAGGATTTCATTGGATACAAGTAATGTCACCAGCTCTTCAAGGCTGAATATGATTTTCGCCATCGTCACCTCTGCTCTGATTGTATGCGGAGCCCAAACGAAGCACATCGCTACACTTCGCATTTCGGCGCCAGGCTCTCAATTCCCTGATTATTTTTATATGTTCAGCAAAAAGTCAAGTGACCAGAACCTATAGCATGACCCGGCCTAAAAGGAATTCATTCAAACTCTATAACTGCTTTATCAAAAGTTCCTTTATGACTATTTTCATAGGACCGAACTCGGCTCCTGGATGTACCTGAAAACCTATCTTGCCCGAATCGGTTGTACTGTCGTTAACGTCAGCAACCTGTTTGCCGTTAAGCCAAATTTTGACATTTTTGCCCTGAGCCCGGATTTTCAATGTGTTCCAGCCGTCACGCTTGACCAGCCCTTTGTCTGTATTCATTGCAAGGAACATCTTGCCAGGGCAGTAGAGCGTGCCAGCATAGCACACCGGATTGGGCCATTCGAGGATGTCCGCCTGATATGCCTTGTTAGGATTCTGAAAGCGAAACCAGATACCGCTATTGCAGGGCCATTCGGCTCGCCAGGTGCTGGTCAACTCGAAGTCTTTGAAGCCGGCTTTGGTAAAAAGGTCGCCTGGGGCGTTGTCCTTGCCCTGAGTCCCGACAAGCTGACCGTCCTCGACTGTCCACATGGCGTTACCAGTCGCCTCCCAGCCTGTTAGGTCTTTGCCGTTAAAGAGCGAAACAAATCCATCCCGCCCCTTGACGCTCTCGCCCATAAGTTCCGCGACCTTGGGCTCAATGGCTTCGGCCCAAATCTTGTAGCCCGTTTCGTTGGGATGCAGGAAATCGGGCATAATGTCCTTTGATAAGCTGCCGCCCTCACCGAGGAATTTGTCGTTTATATCCAGATAATAAATCATCTTATTGTCTGCGGTCTTCGACGCCAATAGTGAAGCCTTCGCGTTTTTCTCACGCTGCGCAGATGGCTTCTCGCCACGTGGGAATATCGCGAGGATAAGAATCTTGGTCTTGGGGCATTTTGTGCGGATTCTGTTGCAGATGGCTATAATGCCGTCGGCGATTTCTTCGGCTGTATTGTCGTTGCCGTTGGAGTTGTTAGTGCCAATCATCAGTATTGCAAGTTTGGGCGATATGCCTTCGAGGTGACCGTGGTCCAGACGCCAGAGAACGTGTTGCGTCCTGTCACCGCCGAAACCCATGTTCACTGCATTTCGCGCGGTGTAGTACTGGCCCCAGACATTTTTGCCTCCACCCTCCCAGCCGTGAGTGATGGAATCACCGATATAAAGAAGGTCCACGTGGCCTTGCTTGACCCGTTCGTTAACAGCATCATTGCGGATCGTCCACCAACTATGCTTGTGGGCAGGTGACACAGCCGAATGTTGCTCTGCCGCAATAAGACACTGGCTCGACAGAATTAAGACGATCAAAAATGAAATCGTAAATTTGCTCTTCATTCTCAGTTCTCCTCAATCAGAGTTTCCATATATTCCCGCCCAGCTTGGTAGCCAGGCCTATCATTTCCAGTTAGTTCATTCGCCAATCCTACTTGGAATTTACTGCTCCAAAGGCAGGATTTCTATGTTTCTAAATTCCACAGGATGGCTCTCGGACTGTAGCGAAATAGAGCCTTCATCCAACATTACGTCCCCATCCTTGATAAGCTTTTTCGCGTCGGCGTCGCCCGGATCAAGCTGTGGCATCTCGTACTCCAGCACAACTTTCCCGTTAATGAGATGCTTGATCTTCGAGTTGCCATGAACCTCGACCTGAGCCTTTACCCACTGGTCTCCATGATAGGTTTCAGATTTGGATGAAATACAGTGCGTGGTGATGAGCTTCCCATCCATGACAACGTGCGTGCCGGGAGTGCAGAGATTGCAGGTTGTGCGTTTGTTCTTGCCGTCACCCCCAAGCAATTGGACTTCGATGGAAACGGGAAAATCCTGGTCCTTCCTCATGCTCTCAGGGGATTGGCCATGAATCATGATCCCGCTGTTGCGCAAGGCCCAACCCGCCCCACCGGGGACCTGCTCTCCCACAAACCGGTATTCCAGGCGCAGGATATAGCTCGAAAATTTAGTCTTGTAGAAAATATGGCCGTATCTGGCGTCGAACTTGTCGTACTGGTCGTAGCAGACCTTCATGACCCCGTCTTCAACCCTAAAGGTATTGCCGAAATTCTCGTTCAGGTCGTAGCCCTTGATCTTTACTTTCCAACCTTCGAGATTCCTGCCATTGAACAGCTTTATCCAGCGGCTATCCTTCGTCTCGCTGCGCTGTGCCGAGTAACCACAAAACGCGGTGGTCAAAACCAAACATAGGATCGCTACGACTCTCTTGCGCCACTTTGAGAGAATCCGATTCTTCCAATGAGCTTGCTCTATAACCATTTTTCAAGGCTCCTTAAAAAAGTCGATACTTCCAGCCCGCCAAGGCTAATGTATGTCAGCACCAAATTCAACAGGAAACTGCCACCATCTCGTTTCAGTCAAATCGCATTGACCTGGCACAAATTCGATAGTAGACTCCTGGATTGAAATGTCACTATGAAGGTTTGACAAGATATGGTTTGCACCAAAACGCCACAATATGAGCCCTGCAAAGGATTCCTGTGGGCACTCTTGCTCGCCGGGTTTCTGTGGCTGGTCTCCATTTCCCTGTCAGACGCTGCTGCCAGACAAGATACGTATGTTTCAGAACCGCTACGGCATATTGCATATGAGCTGCAACAGAAGAGAGTGGTGGCATTGGCCGACTTCGCTCATGAAAATGCCTACCCCTTTCAAACGGTCATACAGGTCCTGAACCATTGGCTGGATGATCCCAACAGGACCGGCCATTCTCTTACTTTGGGACTGGAAGCCGACACCACCACCGCCCAAATAGCAGAGGCATATATGAAAAGCGGCGACAGGCAGCCCCTTCTCGATTATCTGTTACCATTTACCTCTCTCGAACGACTTGAATTCTACGACGATTTGAGATTATTCTATTTGAAGTTAGAAAAGATCAACTCCACTCGTCAACCAACGCAACAAATCCAGTTCCGACTCGCAGGCTTCGAGCCGGCGAGCCTGTTCTCTGCGAGCCAAATCAGTTCGAAAGATGTCACGACCTTGGAAGCAGCCCTTAAAGACAGGGACAACACGATCGCGAAGAACGTGCTGGAATACCTCGAAGATCATCCATCCAATCAGCTTCTGCTGTTCTATGGAATGGATCACCTGAGAAAGCGTCCATCCAAAACGTCCTACCTCAAGAAGCTCTTCGGCGGCGCACAGAGCCACTATTACATGGCCCATTATCTGGCCGCGAAGCTGGGCGATGATTTTCTCACTGTCGCACAGACGGCTTATCCACGCGAACTGCGCAATCCTGATAATCCCGACCGCAACTTGACCATCCAGGACCTGTTCTTCAAGTCCGCCGACATTCCCTGGAAGCTGACTCGTATTGACCCGGCTGACTTCGACGCCGTCATCTTCCTGCATCCAGTGCAAATCTACGAGCCTCACTATCTAAGGTTCGTATGCAGTCGCCGAGTCATCGAGCAGGCCATTAACAAGATGGTCTTTCTTCAGGGCATTCTCTCCCATCCACTAAGCCAGACATACTACCAGCGAGCACAGGAAGGACTCCACCTCATAACAGGCCAGTCATTAGAAGATCCAAACGCATGGAAACAATGGTTGCAGACACATAACTACGATGGCCTGCAATATCTCGAATCAAAGACGTTCGCCGAGCAGGTCTTCAGCATATTCAACACTCCCGCAAGTCAGAGCAGAACCGTCAAGCTGATGAGCCTCGGCCTGCCTGTCGCATTCGCAAATAGTTCCCGCCGTTTCAGCGAGGACCAATGGTTCGATAAAGTCTGGCCGAAGCTTTTGCCTCCAATCAAATTCATCAACTGCCTCGGCATATACTGGCTCGGCTATCCTGAGGAAAAAGAAAAAGCGAAGCCCTTTCTCATCGAGTTTACCGCCAAAGACTTCGACTCCCCTGCCGCCTACATCAAATGGTACCGCCGACAATACTTACACCTGGCTTACTGATAATACCTACTACCCACTATTTACATCTTGCGATCTCTCCGATCGACAAACTTTGGCCTGGAGAGTACGCCTGGAATGTACAGATGTTATTCCAGTATGCCGTCTATGTTCGACTGCGATTCCGCTGTGGCCTTTCTACCGCTGATATGCAGGTAGAGTGTGGGGAGCACTACGAGAGTCAGCAAGGTCGAGGAGAAAAGACCGCCAACGACTACGATTGCGAGGGGTCTCTGTATTTCCGAGCCAATGCCTTTGGTTAGTATGAGAGGCAGCAGGCCCAGTGCTGTAGTGAGGGTCGTCATGAGGACCGGCCGGAGCTTGGATATAGCGCCTTTAACTACGGCATCCCTAATGGCCATGCCTCGGTTTCTAAGGTACTCAAAGCGCGATATCAGCACCAGGCCGTCGGTCAGGGCAATACCAAAGAGAGCGATGAAACCGATGGATGAAGGGATGCTCAGATTCGCCCCCATAAGGCCAAGGGCAAAGACTCCGCCTACAAGGGCCAGCGGAATATTCAGCATAATTAAAAGAACATTTCTGAACGAATTGAAGAGGCCATACAGCATCAGCAGGATCAGAAACAGGGTGATGGGGACGATCACCATAAGGCGCTTATTGGCTGCTTCGCGAAGCTCGAACTGCCCTCCCCATGCAAGGCTGTAACCTGCGGGCAGGTTGACTTTCTGAGAGATCGCGTCCCTGGCCTGCTCGACAAAGCGCCCGACGTCACGCCCTCTGACATTACACTGGACGGAGACAAAACGTCTGCTGTCTTCCCTGCTTATCTGCCTTAGGCCGGTGACGGCGCGGACATCGGCCAATTGCCTCAGCGGTACAGTGTAGCCTGCTGCGGTGGGAACCAACAGATTCTCTATGGACTCGATGTCCTGCCTAAAGGCCTGGTCGAAGCGGACGTTGATGCCAAAGCTCTTTTCCTGCTCCATGACGGAACCAACGATGCGGCCGCCAATGGCATCGCGTACGATTCGCTGAACATCGGAACTGTTGAGACCATGCCTGGCGGTCTGCTCACGCTTGATCTTTATCTGAACCTGGGTTTGTCCTGAGAACTGCTCGGTTCGAACATCCGCGGCTCCGCCGATTGTGGAGAGAAGGGCCTCGATCTCGGCAGCTTTTGCTTTCAAAACGTCCATATCGGCTCCGAAGAGCTTGGCGACAACCTGTGCGCCGGCGCCGGCAACAAGCCCATCGACCTCATGTTGAATGGGCTGAGAAAAGCTGATCGATACACCAGGATAATGCGACAGGCGTTCATTTAACTGAGCGACAAGCTCCTCCTGCGTAGCGGCTTTCTTCCACTGCTTCTTGGGGCGCAAAATCACTGTAATACATGCAAAGTTAGTGTGGTGAACGTGAGGCCCAACTTCGCCATAACCTATTTCTGAAAGCACGTGATCAACCTCTGGGCTTTTCAGGATATCCTTTTCGATCTGGGTAGTGAGTTGGGAAATCTGTTTGAGTGATATGTTCGGATTCATGTGCGCCAGAATCTGGACGGAGCCTTCCTGGAGTGTAGGCACAAATTCTTTGCCAAGCCGGCCAAGCACCGCAAGTCCTGCAAGAAACATCAGCAATGTAAGTACAATAACAAGGTTGGTCCTCTGCAACGAGGCAACCAGAAAACGCTCGTACAGCTTATGCAGTCTGGATGATCTGATATTCCTGCTCTTCTCGGCGCCGTGGTCTTTGTGCAATAGACTGTAGAGAACCGGTGCGATGAAGAGTGCATAGATTACCGACCCGGCCATAGTTACAGCAACGCTGAAAGCGAGCGGCCTAAACATCTTGCCCTCGACATCCTGAAGCGTGAATATCGGCAAAAACACGATAACGATGATGGCAACTGCAAAGAAAATCGGCTGGCCAACTTCACGGGCCGTTTCCACAATTACCTGTGTGGCCGAGCGATCTCTTGTTGATTCCTGCAGCGAGGTCTGGATTTTCTCCACCATTATGATCGTCGCATCGATAATCATTCCGAGAGCGATGGCGATGCCGCCAAAGGATATCAGATCGCCTGGTATATCGTAGCGATACATGAAGGCAATCGCCAGGAGGATCGAAAAAGGCAGTGAAAGGACCATGATAAGTGCGTTGCGAACGTTTCCAAGGAAGACGAAGGCGACGACGCAAACGAGTATCAATCCGACAGCCAGCGAGTTCGTTACCGTCTTAATACTGTTGCTCACCAGTTTGGACTGATCGTAAAATGGAACGACTTTCACACCTTCAGGCAACGTCTTGTTGATCTGCTCTATTCGCTCTTTGAGTTTCCGAATGACCTGGAAGGAATTGGCCCCGTGCAGCTTGTACACTCCTCCAATCGCCACCTCCTTCTCGCCATTGATGGAAACGACGCCTCTCCTGAATGCCTTTCCAAATTCCACAATCGCCACGTTTCTGACGTAGATAGGACTTCCCTCAACCACCTTTAGAACAATGTTCTCTATGTCCTCGGTACTGCTGATCAAACCCAGGGTTCTGATCATCAGCTCTTCAGATCCCCTCTCAATCAGCCCCGCTCCCATGTTACTGTTGTTTCTCTCCACAGCCTCGACTACATCATCTATGGTCAGACCATATTTGAGCAGCTTGTCTGGAATGACTTTTACCTGGTACTGGCGGACGTATCCACCCTGGCTTAGCACCTCCGCAACTCCCGACACGGCCTGAAGCTCCCTCTTGACCACCCAGTCCTGGAGGGTGCGCAGCTCTGTTGTACTGTGGTGTGGGCCATCGATGTAGTAAGCGAGTATCTTACCCATACCGCTAACGATAGGCCCTTTCTCGATGCCGTGTGGCAGAGATATGCTCTCTGGTATTCCCTCTTCAGCGACTTTCAAACGCTCTGAGACCTGCTGGTGTGCAAAGTATATATCAACGTCATCTTCGAAATACACGTTAACGGTCGATAGGCCGTGAGAAGAGATGGAGCGTATCTTTTTAACGCCAGGGATTCCCATCATCGCAAGCTCGACTGGGCGTGAGATAAACTGCTCGACTTCCTCAGCCGCCATTCCTTCAACTTCTGCAAACACCTGCACAAGATTAGGGCTTACATCCGGAAAGGCATCAACAGGAAGATGTATCACGGCGTATATACCAGCCGCACATACACCCAGAAAGACCATCAGCACGAGCATCTTGTACTTAAACGAGAACTTTATAATGTTATCTATCATGCGTCTATAATCCCAGAATTCTTACGAACACGCTTTCAGCCAATATGTAGAGCAGGGCCTATTTTTGACGACACACGCCTCGGCTCAATGGGCGTGTCCGTGACCGCCTGCGGCAACTTTGTCTTTCTCACTCTCGGTCTTAATGTGAAAACTGTTTCTCGCAACGATCTTTTCGCCAGATTCGAGGCCGGAGAGAATTTCCACTAACGCACCGTTCGACCTGCCCAATTCGACGTTTCTCTTCTCAAAACCATCAACCGTCTGCACGTATACGCAAGGCTGATCTTCGACATATTGAATGGATGATCTTTCCACAGCAACATCCACCATAGTGTTGGTAACTTCCACGAGACCGCTTACGAACTGCCCCGGCCTGAATTGTCCTGATGTATTCGGTACAACGGCTCTGGCAAAAACGGTCCGCGTATCATGATTAACCAATGGCGAGATATACTGGATTGCTGCCTGGACCTCGGTAGAATCCATCACCCCTGAGATCACGACCTTCTGACCTTCTCTGATAGAGGCCAAATCGTCGCTGTGCACCTGGAAATCAATCCAGACCGTGCTAAGGTCTGCCACTTCGAAGACGGCGCTATCATCCTTTATCGATTCACCTAACGTGATGTGTTTATCAATAATGGTCCCATCCAGCGGCGCTCGAAGCGGATACCATGCCAGTTTCTGATCCGCATCGTGGGAATTTTCAATGCCCACATTTGAGGATGACGATTCGTTCCTGGCACATTCAGTGCAATTCGGGTCGGTACATACTTCTGCGCCAGCAGCCCCTGAAGATGACTGAGCAAGTATCTGCAATCGGTCAACGTCGTCTGTCGCGAGTCCAAGGATGTAAAGGCTTCGCCTGGCGCTCTGGAGATTGATTTCGCGCAACCGCTGGGCCTGACGTGCCTCCATCAGGTCGTGAGTGGTGTTGAAGGTGATTGTGTCTCGCAGAGCTTCATAGTTGGCCTCGGCCTTCTTCCAGGCCCCCTGGGCCTTGAGATAATCTTCCTCGCTCGTGATTTCCTTCTCCCAGAGTTGTTTTTCGCGTTGATGCGCGTTCCTTGCGAAGACGAATTCCGTGTAGGTGGAGATCAGATCGCTTCGGTTCTTACCCATTGCGCCGCCACCCAATTGACCGAGTGCATCAAGAGAAGGCGAGTCAGCAAGAAGGCTGAGTAGTGCAGTGGTATTCTTATGTATTTCCTGCGCCCTGGGAAGCTCGACTGAACAACATGACATTTCAGCAAGTCCGGAGAGATACTGCGCTTTCGCCTGCCCCATCTCAGTGCTCTCGAGCCAGGCAATGACGTCGCCCGCCTTTACACGATCACCAACGCTTGCGTGAACTTCGCGTACAATTCCAGGCACCGTAGGTACGATGTGCACCACTCTATCGGTATTAAGTGCAATCTCGCCTGTGAGTCTTACTTTTGTGTCGATCCCGGCAGGACCCGCCTCGCTGATCTCAATATCGAACTTCTCCAGACTTTCAGGATCGAACTGAACCAGGACCTCTTCATGTGCATGAACTGCATCTTCAGAACCACCTATAAGTTCAGCATAAGCCAGCGCATGTGCGCCCTTCGTGAGCACGCGCTCTCCTTCAGAGACGCCTGAGGAAACCTCTACAAGACCATCCATACTCTTACTAACCAAGACATGCCTTTCCTCGAATGTCTCGCCTGAAAGCTGAATGTAGACCACATGCTCGTCGTACTCATTTGCAAGAGCCGATTCTGGTAATGCCAACACATTACGACCGGCAATGGAGCGGTTCCGAACAACGTCGGTTAAAGTTCGCAGGACCCACTGCTGCTCCTTTAGAAAGCTAATCCCTTCCTGTGGCTCGATTATGGGAGCATCCTCAGCATCGTGTTCGGATGCGTACACTGTGACAGAGCCAAGCTCTATTTTGTGGTCTCCTTCGCTCGTCGGGATAAGCAGCGAAAGACTCCATTGCCCGGGCTTTGGAAAGAGAAGGTGGGGAATATAAATACCGTCCCTTGCCGGCGCAGCTTCTTGATGTTCGACAACAGGCTCTGTCCCCTGTTGCATAAGGAACGTGACATAGCCTTCCTTTCGAGGCTCACCACTTTCGAGATACGAAACGTGAGTTACGAAATCAGCAGGTACGCCAACCACAACTGCAGGATGTTCCAGGAAGATTTCAAACCGATCGTCCCAGACTGTAATTTGTGTGGAATTTCCTTCTCCGTGAGCATGACCGTGCTCATCATGGGCATCATTCTCAAGCAGGTCATGGTCATCGTGTAACGATTGCGCACCGAGTAATCGCCCTGCCAGATCGGCCCTGGATTGAACAACAAGACCCACAGTTATCCCAATGGACAGGATCACGAACATAATTAAAACATTGCTGCGTTTCATTATTCCAACCTCTATCGTTATATGAAGTATTGTGTCACCTTAGTCCAATTGCCGGTTAATCATCGACTCGACATCCGCCCTTGCCTGATGGTACTCAAGAAGCGTCGTAATAATTTGACGTTTCAGGTCGAACAGGGTTCGCTGTGAATCGAGCACGTTGAGATAGTCGAACTTGCCCTGCTCGTAACCCGTCAGAGTCGCATGGAAGGCCTCCTCTGCATTGGGAAGAATCTCTTCCCGAAGCGCCACAGCCTGATCGTAAGCATTCACAAGACGAGTGTGCGCTTCGGCCATTTTTTCGAGAATGCGGGCCAGACTGTCTTTCTTTAATTCGAGCGTCTTGGCGGATACGTAGATCGCCTCCATTCTTCCAGCCTTATTACGGCTACTTGTAGGAATCGGGATCATTAATCCCAGCACAAACGTATTTTCGCCCGCTTCTTCGAATCTCTTAACGCCACCCATCACGGAAATGTCCGGGATACTCTGAGCCCTTGCCAACTCAACTGCAGCACTCTTCGCTTCAATCTCGTCATCCCAGCGACGCACGCTCGGGTGCAGCAATGTCGCCTCTCGCAGAGTCTCATATGGACCAGGAGGGATAAGATCGTCGAGTTGGCCGACTGCCTCAGTAAAGGCGGATTTGTCAGTAGTCCAGAGTGAGGTTAGCTGCCTTTTGGTCAGTTCGATCTGGGCTGAAGCCTTACGAAGTCTGACCTGGCTACTCGCCAATTCAATTCGGGCTTTGGTGCTCTCAACGGGAGAATCCTTGCCCGCCTCCACGCGTCTGGCTACTGTATCACTGAGCTTCTCGGCCAGATCGACCTGATCGCGAGCGAGCTGCAATTCCTGCTGAGCGGCCAGCACTCCAGCGAATGCCCTGCTCGCCTTAGCGTAAACTTCCAGTCGCTTGGCCTGGTAGTCCCATTGCACGCGCCTTTTGTCGGCATCAGCGATCTTAATACGCTTACTGCGTTTGCCGCCCAATTCTATAGGCTGGCTTATAGCTACAGTTGTCTCGGCGCCATTGAAGCCGCTTCGCCCGCCTGTTCCACCAAATCCCTCGACCTCAAAGGCCAGTTCCGGATTTGGCAGCAGCCCTGCCCGGAGTCTGTGGGCTCCTGCAATCCTGACATCCCAGGAAAAGCTGCGAAGTTCAGGATTCTTTGCCAAAGCAAGGGCTATCGCCTGCGAATGGGTCAGCTCACCAGTCGAATCTTGCTGTATCTGAGCCGCATCGTTGGAGTCTGCAAGGATGCTTCCTGGTGCTATGTCCGCGTCCTGTGGCCAGTCTGACACATTGCTGTCGAAGCCTGTGGTTGTGCGAATAGCGTTCGAACATCCACTAATCAGAAGCGCCAGCGCCAATATGGCATTGAGTATCGATATACGTTTTCTTGTGCTCATTCTATAGTACCCTATGAATAGATTTGCCCGTCAAGGGTCAGTTGTGCAGACTGGATCTGTCGGGAGCCGGCTTACAAATGCGTGCGCACAATACTTTAGTGATTGCGCGCGCAGGCCGGGAGACAGAGTAGTAAGGAGGGGAAATGTCAGATCAACAGGATGAACGTCTTGATATGACTTGGCGCTTGAGCTTCGCAGCCAACTGCGCTGAGGATAACATTATCGAGGGCCATGCTTACATGAACTGTGGCGGGCATAGGCGTTTGAGCATCTTTCTGGGCAGAGGTCGCACAGTCTTTTTCAGCTACAAGCTGGGGAAGAACGGGAATTGGATAATCGTCGCAGCAATGATCGTGTGGAATTGACGAAGAGCCATCGAAAGTAATCTCTGTTTGTTCTGAGGCGCTATGCTCGTGCAAGTCGTGGCAACAACTCTGATGCCAGTGGTCTGTAGAAGTTAGACGCGTCGTGCCGTCTGCTCGCACGCAGAGCACCAATGAATTCTGCACAGCAGTACATACGAAAATGTACACTGCCAGTAGAATGATGGCCTTCTTAACGTTCATTGCTATTCCCAGGTTTTTGCCCTCATTGAAGCTCAATTCATATCATTATACTAAAACAAGGCGAGCCGGACAACATCTAACCGATATACGCCCCGTTTCGGCGCTTTGTTCTAGAATATAAATCTCGTCTTTACAGTGGTTTTCGTTGTAAGCGACGTCTTTCTCGGACTTTTCTATGGACAAGTAGCAAAGAAAAATAAAGGGCCGCCGATGAACTCAACAGCAGCCCTTCTAAAGTTTCAGTCCGTCTCGCTTTCTACAGCATCCCGGGTCTACGCAATCGATCAGCTCGCATGGTCTATAACCCCTTACGCAGTATTAAGTGCTGACTTTAACAGATAAATCCTTGCGGCAGGCCACAGCGCCATAGTAGGCGATAAAAACAAAACAAAGCAGCGGAACCCAGTAAGCAAGATTGATACTGCCGGTTTTAGTTGAGACATAGCCTTCAATCTGGGTGATAACAGCAGCACCGGCAATGGCCATGATCTGTAGCGATGAAGCAATCTTTGTATCCTCGCCCAGGCCACGCACGGCCAGGCCAAAAATCGTCGGGAACATCAGTGACATGCAGCCCGATATACCCACCATGGCATACACTCCCACGAGGCCACCGACATAAATAACCGGGATGCACAGTGCGATTGCAAGACCCGCCAGAATTGCGAGCAGGTTGCCCGGTTTAATGTACTTCATCAGATATGTACAGACGAATCGAGAAGCCACGAACAATATCAGCGAAGCGATATAATATGTAGCCGCCATCTGCTCGGCAGTCTTACCACCGCCGCCGCCGCTCGCCACCAACTCCTCAAGTTTCAGTTCCTGCATAGCGTAGCGAACGATAAAAGACCAGACACCGATCTGTGCACCGACGTAGAAGAACTGAGCAAAAACGCCCCACATGTAGTGGCGGTTGCGGAACAACCGCTGGAATGACGCCCACACATGAAGCGATCCTCTCTGCTCGTGTGTTCTGGGCATCTTCTTGTTAATGGCGATCAGTATCCATGTAACAACCAGAATCAACCCAATGGTCATATAGGTCATGGACACCGCACGAAGTTCGCCAGCCTTTATAGCATCCAACTGTACCGGACTCATGGCCGCTCGCTCTTCGGCGCTGGCGATGTTTAGATTGGAGAGAATAAACGCCTGACTGATGATGACGCCCATGATGGAGCCCATGGGATTAAAGGACTGGGCGAAGTTCAGCCGTCGAGTGGCCGTTTCTTCGGGACCCATTGAAATAATGTACGGATTCGCCGCCGTTTCGAGAATCGATAGCCCGCTGAAAACGATCCAGATGGCAAACAAATACACATAGAAGTTGGCCGTCTGCGCAGCAGGAAAGAACAATATGGCGCCTAATGAGTACAAACCGAGGCCGAGAAGCACACCTGATTTGTAGGTGTACTTTTTGATGAAAATAGCACCGGGAATAGCAAGAAAGCCATAGCCAAACAGGTAGCACACGACCTGGATCCTGGCCGTCGTGGAATCGGACATGCTCATGATTCTCTTGAAGGTCGGCAGCAGTGTGTCGGTCATATTGTTGGCCAGACCCCACCAGGCAAACAGGCTGGTCAGGAGAATGAAAGGCCAGATGATTCCAGGAGGAAGTACGCGAGGCGCTTGTGTTGTGCCACTAGCGCTGGACGAAGAGGTCTCTGCCATAGATAGCAACCTTTATTGAGTAGACAATTTCCATTTCAACTCGAGCATGGTGACGATCCAAGCCCGCTATAAACGCTATAGTATGATGGCTCTGCACATTGTCGTCAAGCACTCTTTCACTCTTGTGGGAATTGTTTTTATCGACCGAATGCGGCTCGATGACAGCCTCATAGCATGAAACGCCTGTGGGCACAGAGACTGTTTGGTTACATGCGAACGCAACAGGCGATTCCTTGCTCTGATACATTGTCTTGCGTATACTGCAATTCCGACATCAAGGACATGGCTTATCAAATAGCGAGTATTCTATTGCAGATTCAACAGGGTTTTGATCTTTCGCTCTGCGAGTCTCTCCGGAGTCACGAGTTCAACGCCGGGGTCCACTTCTTTGGGGACTTTCCCTCCGCTGAGTATTGTAGCAATTGCCTTCACCGCTTCGTATCCCAACTTGTGCGGGTCCAGTACGATCAGAGAATCGATCTCATGGTTTTCGAGAGCTGCGACGAGCAATGGCCACGCATCGAAGCCGACCATTCTGATATTTCGCCCCACGTTTTCGGGATTGCGTAATGCCTGCAGGACGCCGGCGGCTGTTGTTGCATTGCACGCGAAAATGCCACTCGCATCGGCGTGTCCGGCCAGCATGTTCTCAGCAGCAATCTTAGCCTTATCCACGGTCGGTGAATCGCAATAGTTGGAATCTACTACTTCAATATCTGGGAAGTCCCGCGCCATCGTCTCTTTGAATGCGGCTGTGCGGACGTTGGTCGAAGGTGAGTTCGCAGTCCATCTGACAACGATAACCTTGCCACTGCCATTGAGTATCTCACCAAACCTCTTAGCAGCAAGCTCGCCTCCCTTTTTCCTGTTGATCGTGAGCAGGGATGGGTATTGGTCGGTGGCAATATCCGAATCAACAATTACGCATGGAATTTCTTCATCGCAGATTCTCTTTATAGCCCCGGCGATCACCTTGCTATCGCTGGGAGCCAGGACTATACCCGACACCCTCTCAGCGAGGGCCTGTTCCACTGCCTGGATTTGAGCCCGCCCGTCACTTTCAATCTCAGGCCCATTCCAGACCATCTCCAAACCTTCCTCTTCACAGGCCTTCATCGCTCCCAACCGAAATTTCTCCCAATAGACCGATGAGTTTTCCCTTGGGATGATGGAGATTCGTCTGACCTCAGTCGAGGCGCCTCGCCGCAACAGACCAATCACAGCCAAAACGAAGAGCGAGCCAAGAAATATGGCCCACGCTTTCTTCTTTGCAGTTGCTACTCTACGCATAATCCTCCGGAACACTTGGACAGTCGCTTATTTCAACTCGTGATCCGAAGGCTTGAGACCCTTTTTGAATTTACCAAAACCAATGAGGCTGGGCTTATACTCGCCGACGAAATCCACCTTGCTCCTGGCCGGGATACGGTCTTCCATTTTCATAGCCCAGTATGAAGCATTAACGAGCAGGCGACGGAAGCCCTCGCTGTTGAAGTCGAATGAATGTCCCATGGTCGTCGTGAAGATACGAGATGTCTTGCCCTGGCTGCCGGTAAATGTCTTCGTCCAGGCGACAGGAACAAGTTTCTTGTCGGGATTGGGCTCGTCGTCAGGCTTCATTCCGGCCAGCACCTGCCCCATTATCACAGGCTTGCAGTCACCACTGAGTGTAGTCAGTCCGTAGACGTCCGATTCGCCCCAGATACTGTCGATACCCTTTACGATAGGATTGTTCTCCATCCCCTCTGCAATCAGGCCTCGCGTGCTTTCGACCTGGTGCTTGCCATAATGACTGATCCATGTTTCGCCAAGCACCTCACGGCCATATCCACCCTTTGGATTCTGGCTGTTGAATGAGTACTTCGCGTACGGGCTATCCTGGTTTTTCTTATAATAGAAAGGATGGGTCGAAGTTCGCAGCGCTACGATTGGTTTTCCTGAGTTTGTGTAGTCCATGATGTACTTCATTTGCTCTTCGGGCAATTCCCTGAAACGCAGGAACATCACCATGAGATCGGCTGACTCAAGTGCTTCGAGCCCTGGAATGTTGTCAAGCGTTAACGGATCTATCTCGCCTGTGTCCTTGTTTATGGCGAACAGCACCGTGCACTTGAAGCCATGATGCACCGAGAGTATCTTTGCCATCTGAGGCATGGACTCTTCGCCTCGATACTCTTCATCTCCGGTTACGAAGACGATGTGCTTGCCGCTGCCTGGACCCTGACCGCCTTCAAACACAACCCAGGGCTTCGCTAAAACGAAGCTACAGAAAAAGAAGTTCAGCATAAGCGACAACAGTACAATAATTTGGGCTTTTTGACTTTTGTTTCTCACGGATCGACCCTTTCCTCTGTTCGACTCTTCTGTAAACAAATTTATGACTTAAAACCGGCGACTTGGACGCTATGCATCGCGCCGCTCCATTAATTCGACAAGACCACTATATAGCCGCCTCGCCATCATCCTTACATCAATTGCACGTCCTGTCAATACTGAATTGGCATGATCCCACCAGCCCCTGGTATGTGAATCACTATTTTGAGTTGTTTGCCACTCTCAGGTATAGTAGATTCTCGGTTATGGTAGATACTGCACGCAAGTGCGAAACCACCTGTAATGAATACACGTGAAAGGGATAAAGCAATGCTGAAAATAGGAATGATTGGTGCAGGATTTTCTGCAAAGTTTCACCTGAGAGCCCTGGAATCTGTCCGAAACGCCGAGGTTGTGGGAGTCCACGCCCTCAATGGCGCTGAGGACTTCGCACGAATCGCCAAAGAATCGGGACTGGGTGATACGAAGGTTTATGAGACAGTAGAGGAGCTTTGCATGGCAGTGGATGTTGTCGGTATTTTCGCTCCGAACTACGTCCGTCTCGACATCCTCCGCCGGATCGTGGCATCAGCTGAAAACGGCGCAAAGCTCAAGGGCATTATATGCGAGAAACCGCTCGCCCGTAACGTGAGCGAGGCGGACGTAATGGCGCGAATGGCTAAAGCCCTCGGCGTGCCAACCGCGTATTTCGAGAACCAGTTGCACATGCCCAGCATTGTCCAGGCTCGGCGGCAGCTTGCGTCCGTCGAGAAAAACATGGGAGCAGTGCACCTCGCCCGCAGCGCCGAAGAACACGGCGGACCCCATGAGCCGTGGTTCTGGGATCCGACAAAGCAAGGTGGCGGTGTCTGCTGCGACATGGGCTGTCACAGTATTGCCGTCGGCATGTATATGCTCACTCCCACAGGCAAGCCCCCTGACTATCTCAAGCCGGTCTCCGTGACAGCGGAAATGGCGCTTTTGAAGTGGGGCAAGGAGCCGTGGATCAGCAAGCTGCGAGAGAGAGGCGTCGATTACTCCAAGACTCCTGCTGAGGATTATTCGGTGGTAACGATAGAATTCAGGGACCCCCAGACCGGTGTCTGCAGCGCAGCTCAGGCCACCAACTCGTGGATGTACGATGCGCCGGGTTTGCGTCTGCTCATGGAGGCCATCGGTCCAGGATATTCCTACAACGTCAACTCCCTCCAGTCGCCCGCCGACCTGTTCATAGGCGACGCAGCCGCTCAGGCTGTCGCCGACGGCGAACTGGCCCTCGAAAAATCCCAGGCAAGCCGCGGCGCACTGATCCTTCAACCAAACGAGCCCGACCTTTATGGATATGTGTCCGAATGGAAGGATGCACTATCGGCATTCGAAAAAGGCAAGAACGCCCTGCTCGATTTCGAGTACGGCAGACTCATAACAATGCTCATCATGGCCGCCTACATGGCCCACGAGAAGAAGCAGACAATAGACCTTACTAATGATGACGTTCTCGATGAGTTGGAAAAATACGTACCGGCGATTCAACAGGGCAAAGGCAAAAAAGTGCTTCACGGCGCGTGAGACGATTTCATCCGTGTTCGAGCCCTGCCTATAGTCTGCCGCCATGTAGTACAAGGCAGGCTTTCGGCCCAAGTACAGGTGCTTAGGAATGCCGGTTTTGACGGCGCAGAAAGAGGGCCGTGAGATGTTTGCTCACGGCCCCGGCATGTAAAGTATGCGTTCGTAACGCCTACGATCTTCGCCTTCTAAGAAAACTTAAAGCCCCAAAACCCAGCAGCCCGAGCGTCGCAGGCTCTGGAATCGAGCTATACATCTGCTGTATTTCCTCGCCGGTCAGCGCTCTCATGTATATGGACAGCTCGTCCAGCGATCCATTCAGGAAGTCGTCATTCATCGTGTCCTTGCAACCTATGCCCAGGTCTCCAATGTTTGAGATGCTGCCCGATATGGCCGCGGTCTTATCCAGCATGCCATCGATCCACAGTTCCGCCAGATCGCCGTTTCGCTGAGCTACAACGAAGTGCCACTGGCTGTCGTCATAAACCTGTGTTGAATTTATCGTGGCGTTGGTGCCGTCTGTCTTGAAATTCAGTGACAGCTTGTTGTTCGCCACGGAAGGTGACAGTTCAATCTTGTACCACGTGCTCGAGTTGGCGGTTGATCCCTTACGAAGAACGTCACCGTCGTAGTTGTCCCTCGTCAGTATCCAAAGGGCCAGCGAGAAATCGCCTGAGCCTGGATTCAACGAGTCGGCGTGAGGTACATAAATGCCCTGGCCGTTGCTAACACCATCGCCTGTAAAATCGAACGCCCCGCCCGCAACGCCGTTTTCGATCCATGTCGGCGCGCCTGGCGGATCGATAAGTTGCCCGTCGTTACCGTTGCCCGAGTAATCATGCACCGTCCCACCGACGACATAACTTTCGCCTACTCCGGCATCGTTATCGAAGTGATAATTCAGCACAGGTGTTGTGTCGGCATTGGCGACGGCAGTGCACATCAGTGCCATCACAGTTAGAATTGTTGTTGCCCTTTTCATCATCATTCCCCCAAAAACACGAAACCACTCTTTACATTCAGGCTTTGCGGTTCGACGGCGAGAATGCATTTTTCTATGCATATGGAGCCGGCCAAAACGTAAAACCAAACGGAACAAGTAATTCGGTGATGGATGCCCCCCAAGAACAGGCAAACTTAATCACCCCCAAGTTATCGCATTTTACTATATTGACTTCGCAGTGTCAAGTTCAATCTTTGAATTTATGGACGAGCGATAACTTTTTTATCATTTCGTTGCCGCATGGTTATGGGGCCATACTTAGCTGCTGCAACAAAACCGGTGACCGTAAAAACAACTACCGATAAAAAAGATGAAACCGGCCCCCTAACACCGACAAATCAGAAGTTTGCACTTTCCACTAACCACGGTAGAGCGGCCATAGTTGAAAAGAGACGCCGAGTATTGCGTAAAGAATTCCTGGGGGAAAGTAGCACACTGCAAAAAAGAAAGACACTGCCGCCCGCTTTAGCAGGTATCGAAGCACCTATTACAGAGAATGTACGAACTGCCGCTCCACATATCCACCTCGCCATCTTCTCATCACTTGTGTGACGCTTGGGGCAGTGTTCTGTACCAGGTGAATCCGAGAGTGATTATGGCCGCAAGGGCGACAGCCAGCCAGGCAAAAGATTTGGCGTACCAGTGACCGACGAGGTACATTGGGAAGAGATAGAGGCCGGTGATAGCGACCATGCCAAGAAGGACGTTGACGACTGCAAGCGGCAGACTTTCGGATTTATCACGAAGCAACTCGGGTGAAAGCGATATTCTTATGCGCACGGGCCCCCAAAAGCCAAACGGACGGACAGATTCGTAAAAGCTGACGAGCGTCTCCCACGCAACAGGTTTCGACGCAAATGAGGCGACGATGCAGCCGACCAATGAAGACAGGCAAATCGAAGGAAAAATCACATAAATAGGTATATCGGGCCGGAACAAGGCGAAAAGGGACAGAACAATCCCGGCCAATATCCCAACGGCATACCCAATTCCGTTCATCCGCCACCAGTACCATCTCAGCACGTTGGGCACAACAACGCCGGCGCTAAGCGCCATCATCATCCAATTCCATATCTGCGAGATCGAATTGGCAATCAGGCCGATTACTATACCAACCACAACGATGAGCAAGGTAGCCACATAGCTAAAGCGTACAGCCTCGCGCTCGTCTGCGTGTGGCCGGAAATAGGGCTGCCAAATATCGCGGACAATGAATGAGGCGCCGCTGTTTACAGTGGAGCTGAATGTTGACATAAAAGCAGCAAGCAAACCCGCGATTACGATTCCGCGTATTCCCGCCGGAAGAAATTCGAGCAGAACCAGTGGCATTACCTTCTCCGAGTCCGTGACGCCAGTGACGCCGGTCACCGCCAGCAGGGCAATACCTATGGCCATCGCCCAGCGAACGACAAGAAAGAGGCTCCATGCGGCGCCTATTTTCGCTGCATCCCGTGGGTCGCGAGCCGCAAGAAATCTCTGTGCATCGTACATCTGGGCGGGACCGCCGAGGTTTAGCAGAAATCCTTTTGCCACCCAGACGATGACCAGAGCACCAAAGAACTGAAAGTTTGCATTGTCCGTTCCCGCGAATTCATCGATTCGCCAGGGAACCTTCAGTGACGTCCAGTCGGGCGGGAGAGATGCAATCGCTGAAGGGCTCAGCTTGCTCCAGGCGATATATGCGATGAAGATGCCGGCGAGTGTGAGGATGATCGTCTGGATTACGTCCGTTACAACAACGCTGTACAACCCACCGAGAATGACATAGAGCGTTGTTAAAGAAATGATTGCCAGGGCAAGCAATGCGGGTTCGTGGTCTATGAGAATGCTTCGTATCTGTGGAGAGGAGACTTTGCCGGCAAGAGCTTCGAGCGGAATGTAGACCGATGCGAACTTGCCGATACCCTGAAATGCATAACCGATGAAGCTCGCGGTGATGAGCACTGCCATAAGAGCACAAGTCGTCCTTGCAAGTTTCCCTGCCAGATCCGACCCGAAGCGCGTCTGCATCCATTCAGCGGCAGTCATTACGTTGGAGCGACGCACCCACTTGCCCATGTAGCTCATGAAAAACGCGCCCATTAAAAAGCCCCACATCCAGTGGTGCCACATGGATTTCATACCCAGCACGTACAGAATGGAAATGATCCACATGGTGCCGGTGATGTCGAAGTTCGATACCGAGCCTGACATCGCCAGTGCAAGCCAGTGAATCGATTTGCCGCCGAGGAAGTACGATTCGAGCCCCGCCGATGCCTTCTTGCTGTACCAGAAACCAAGGCCTACAACGAGTGCGAAGTACCCAACAATAGCCGCATAATCAAGCCAGGCCACGCTTATTTCCCCGCCTGCTGCAGTTGCGCTCTTACCGTAGCGATCCCGTAGGGGACCATCTCAATCGGTCCCTGCAACCGTGAGAGCTTCTCTTCAGCGAAGTTGCTGAGAAAAACGCTCTTTGGACCAGGCGCGTTCCACTTTAGTGTCACCTTATGGGCCGTCTCTGTGGGATTAAAGAGACGCAGGATCAAGCCCTCGCCATCGCGAGACGGCTTTAGAATCGTCGCGACCACATCGGCGGGCTGTATGCTGAGCGGCGAGCTATAGCAGGGATTTTTCCCTGCACACGGCACGGCTATAAACGGTTGGCTGATCTCGGTGGCGAACTTCGTTGCCACAGCCGGGTCGAACCGCCCATGCGGCTCTATAGAGTATCTGAACACGGTCGGCCCCTCCTGGCTGGCCTTGTAGTTCGTCTCCCAGTAGTTATTCATCACATACGAATAAATGGTCGTTGACGGTTCGAGCTTGTCTATCCACCCAACAGTACGGGCATCGTTTGTAATCTTGCCTATCTCAATCAGCGGCGCATCAGGCGTAGCCCATGTCAGGCCGAACCGATCGTTGGACACATCCACCCACCTCTGCACCGTGAAGTAGTTCTTGCACGCACCGGGCAGTTGATCGATCTGGGGTCTGACAACCGCCCAGGGAGTATCCATTCGCACAACACCTTTGGGCACATTTAACGGAAAAGCAATATGGACCGCCTCCTGCGCGTAGATATTCTTCTTATCGATAGTGTCTATGATGTCCAGCCTGTTCAGCCCTGCGGTGACGCGCAGCTCCCGAGTAAGCTTTTTGGCCCCCGGAGCATCTGATTCAATCAGCAGAGAAGCAACGAGGGGTCCTCGTTCCCCGATAGTGACCCTGGCCTTGCCGCTGGACTGGGGCTCTTTCGGATCACGGCCATTTACATAAAAATAGTCATTGAGCCGCACAGCGCCGTCGCCGGCAGCAAAATCAACAGGATTGTCCCCAAATTTAAGACTTGTTACCGAACCTGTCTCTCCATCGACACTAACCTTTACAAAACCATTAGTGAGACTCGTTTTCTCAGCCCGTGCAACAGAAGCAATTCTCGCAGGATTGCCCCCACATTGCAAACGCACAGCGCCAAAAGGAGGGACATCTTTCGCCATAAAGACCGTCTCGCCGCTTGCAAGCTTCTGGGATGGAACACCGCCACCCTGAGAATCTCTAATACCTTTACCCTGTAACACCCAGTCTTTGGGGATCGTGACAAGGCCGGTCCTTGGCCATGAGCAGGTATTGAAAACGTCAATCGTGCCAACTTCACCTGTGCCTGCACTATCGACAGAAACCGCCTCTTCTAAAAGCTTATTCGACTGTGAATCCGCGTCGAGAGCGAAAGCCTGCTTGATTTTCCACTGGCTCTGCGTAAAGTCGCCTTCAGGTTCGGAGATGCTGTTGTAGGAGCCCCATGTATGCTCATCGTAGAGAATGACGTTCCGCCATGCCTGATAGAATTTCTCTACGGGATAGTCACCGGGCCTCAGCATGGCGAACAGCGTCTCGGCCTGCACCAACCGGTCCGCTGCGGCGCGGTTGACAATCGTCTCACGCGCACTCGATGCAGCGCCGTCTTCCCAGTATGGAGTAAAATCCCCTGCAAACGTGGGAATCCTGTCCTTGTAGCGCTTTACAAACTCGTCGAACATCTCGCTGGTCGTGGCGACGACAAGCCTGGGATAGGCGTATTTCTCGTTCCAGTCGCGAACATAGTCCGCCAGATCGGGGTCAGGAGGGCCGTTATCGCCACCGATGGAGTAGCGAATCTGGAGCATATCGTAAGGGTAATCGGCCTCCTCAAGTCGTTTGAGGTAGCCGAAGAGAGTGCCTGAGTTGAGTCTTCCGCTGTGAAAGAGAGAGTACCCCTCCCCCGCCACCCAGGTAAGCACCTTGTGCCCGCCTGAGGGCCCCTGCCAATAGAAGGGCTTGTCGCCCCAGGTCGAAAGCGTATAGCCAATTCGATGTCCCCTATTGGGACCGACACAGAAATACTTGACCGCAGCCTCGGCAAGGACAGGAACAATCCCCCACGTATAGCCAGGGACATCGGTAATCATAGCTGAATCTATCGTAACTCCATATTCTCGCCTGAGCAGTCCCGCACAATCAACGAGCCGGACAAGCTCTTCAGGCCGACACAATGCCGTCAGTTCGTTGCCATAGAGAGCGTCGAGGCCGATCCAGCCCTTCTTGACCGCGTCAATAAATGCTTCGCGTTTCTCAGCCGATGCTTCTCTCAAATAGCTGTCCACCGCCCAGAGCACCTCGGCATTCCACTTGAACCGCGAGTCTTTCGGATAATCCGCAGATTTGCGCGCCAGTTCAATCACCTGACCGAAGTACTCGTAGTGCTTCTTGAGAACATCGGTCTGGACGTGCGTGTAGCCGATATCTACGTGCGAATGGTGGAGGATATAAACCTCCCATTTGCGAACGGGACGTATTTCGATTGATCCGGTGCCGATGGATTTACCCGCAATCTTCACTTCCACGCCGACCATACTC
>CAZYMD010000035.1:0-31401 GCA_964649005.1 uncultured Pirellulales bacterium | reverse complement strand
CTCAATTTGCTATCGTGAAAGAGGCTTCTACGTCTGATTCTACAGAAGCGTATCGCATTAGTGTGCTGGCACGGCAGGGATTTCACGTCTATCTGAACGGGCATAAAATCCATACCTACATCTGGTGGAAGGATGAACCCCATTATCGCCCCATCCCTCTTGAACCTCAACACATCAAGCATCTCAAGAAAGGTAAGAATGTTTTGGCGGTCTATGCCAATGTCGAATACGACAGAAGAACGCAGGCTTCATTTGCGACAATAGATATGGCAATCGAGGGTGTTACCAAGGAGGCCCTGGACTATGTCAACAGTCAGGCCTATATCGACAAGCAGATGCACAAGGTCTGTACGCCCCGGGAAGCAAAGATCATCAGGGGCGCTTCCAATGAGGGTTATCACTACCTGGGCAACGCCAAGATGTTAGGACAGATCGGTAAAGCATTTGCCGAGGCCATGTTGGAGATGGAGAAGCAGAAATGAGCCGCTTCAGCTATAATTTACACGCTATTTTGCTTTCTATGACATGCAACCCATTACTGGGGCAAAAGTCGAAAGAGGATGGAAAAGCCACCATCCTCCGTTCGAGCGTGGTACGGATTGCGCTGATGCTGGAAACCACCAGACGTTTCATCAGGATCATCGTTTTCGTCCATGAACTGAGCTTCGTCCTGAAATCCAGGTTGCGAGGGTAATGCTGGGCCGCTTCTTTGAGAACTTTAACATAGTGCTCGGTGGCCTTGACGGGACGGCCGCTGCGGGGCTTGTCGGCTTGGCTGGCGAGGCCCTCGGTGTTGAATCAATGAATCGTTTTGTGGACCGTCGTATCCCATGCCGACGCAATCGCCGGAACGCGAATGCCTTGAGCCGATTGCAGGATCATCTGGGCACCACGAAGGACGCAGCCGTCCTCGCGACTGTAGAGTTTACACGATAGCTCGGTCTGTTCCTTTGCTTTGAGTTTTCGAACGAATACAGCCATAAGTGAGTTCTTTCACGTGGCGAAGATGTTCTTTTTGACGATATCCGCTACTTCTTCTACATCACTAACGACCGCGTCTGTTCGGCGGTGAAGATTGTTAGGCTGGAACAGTTGGCTCAGCGTGTTGCTGCAAGGATGGAATGCACTGAGATACTCATACGGCTGAGCCCGAATAACCTGAAGTCACGGTATGGATGCCGCGATAATGATGGACCTTTGAGATTGCGGAAAGTGAGGATCGAATGAAGCAGGCATAACACCGGGTAGCACACTTAAGCGGCCAGCCGGCCGCTGCTTTCTGCTATCTCATTGAAAGCAAGAATCCCTCATGACCCACGCACATCGCCTTTTCGCTTAGTCACTTAAAGTAACCTCCACCGCGTAGCCATGAGCGTCCGTATCAACATCACTGAAATCGATCTCTAAGGCCTGGGCAGTTTGAGTCCACGTTAGCAGTTTATCGCTGCCCAAAAGGCGCACTTTTGTTACCTTTCCTGTCGATCTGCCCAGAGATTGAATGTGTACTGCATCGGATGCTGGAGTTAGCGACATTGCATACATCTTGTCATCCTTGGCACTAAACCAAAATTCGCTGGATACCGATTGAACTCTTTTCTTTGTGTTTACATTCTCATTAAAAGTGACCCAGCGGGTGGTACCGAAAATGGCATCAGTATTGGTTTTTACCCAGACACCTATTTCATGAAAGTTTTGCACGCAGGGCTCTGGCACATGTCCCTTGCCATCAGGGCCGATGTTAAGCAAATAGTTCCCACCCTTGGAGACGATGTCGACAAAGTTACGGAGCAGTTGATCGGTGCTCTTCCAGTTGTGATCATGGGCCTTAAAACCCCAGGAATGATTGGCCGTTCCACAGGTTTCAAAGTGCTTGGCCGCCAGATCAGCGGCCTCAGGCGTCTTATTGTCACCGGCGTCAACATAATCACCAAAATCGTAACCGATCCGACGATTGACAATGATGTTTGGATTAAGATCATAAATCATCTTATAGAAACGAAAGGCCTGTGCTTCGGTAATCAATCCCTCGCCATCGAACCAGATCAAACGCAAATCAGGCAACAGCTTAATCAGCTCAGCGATCTGCGGGTAAGCCTTGGTTTCCAAATAGGCTAGGTAGGGATTGGGGCTGGGATCCCATAGATTCTTACCGTTCCGATAAGTGGGTACGCCCAGTGTGTCATTGTATTGCTTTACTTTGGTATAGTTGGCATCGCATCCATCCATCCAGTCATGCCCGTGAGAGTAATAAACACCGAAATCCAGCCCTTCGGCACAACAGGCATCGTAGAGTTCCTTAATGAGGTCGCCTTTATAGGGGCAAGCATCTGTAACATCAAAATCCGAGCAAGCTGAATCAAACAAGCCAAAGCCATCATGATGTTTGGAGGTGATGACCACATACTTCATGCCGGTCTCTTTCGCGAGCCGAGCAATGTTCCCGGCAAAGGTCTTGTCGGGATTAAATTTTTTGGCAAACTCCCGATATTCCTCGCGCGGGATGTTAAACGTATACATAAGCCATTCAGCCACACGTGGCCCTTTAATCAACGAGTCTTCAATCTTGGTTCCCTTCCAGTTCCCCGCCGCTACCGAATAGACTCCCCAATGGATAAACATACCAAAGCGTGCCTCTTTGTACCGGGCCAGCGCAGCCTGCTTTTGTGGGGACTGATGCATCTTAAGCCACTGGTCATAGTATTTACTCGAACTGGTATGGATTCTACTCTTGGCGTAAGCCTGTGGGACCAGTCGAGCCATCAAGGGGGATAGTTCCGATTGAATCACGAGCCTGTGCCTTCCGGACTGTGTAATGGTAGCGGGCTTGTCGCACTGCCACACAATTCCGTCCTCGATAAGATAGACCTTTTTTAATGATTCACTATACGAGACACCATCCACCTCCACCGTGACAACTGGATTGCCATGGGCATTGTCCACCGAAGAGATGAGCTGAATAAGATAGATTCCCGGAAGCTTAAGCTCAAATTCCCACTCACAGCGTTTTCCTTCAGCCTGGGCCTGACCAACATCCATCACCACACAACTATTGACTCTCTGGACAGGAACCGGCCTCACTGTATTCACATTAAAGAGAAGAAAGACACTTACCGCACCAAAGAATGACATCCATCTTGTTATTCTCATTTTAACTCCAAACAAAGAACCGTTTGTATTTCATATGCATG
Organism: uncultured Pirellulales bacterium; assembly: GCA_964649005.1. GTDB lineage: Bacteria > Planctomycetota > Phycisphaerae > Sedimentisphaerales > Anaerobacaceae > CAZGMJ01. The sequence continues at coordinate 28,213 of CAZYMD010000035.1, read as the reverse complement.
GCTTTCCTTCAGTTCTCAGTGCTGATTAATAGTCAGCAGGAGCCCATTGGGGAATGCCATTTTCCTTGAGCTGTTTGTAGTAGCGGATCGCCAGCGGCTAGTCTTTGGACGCCACCGTTGGCAAACCTTCGTTCACCAGCATTGGAAACTCGGAATCTCATGATGCATATCATTCTCCATTTCATTCCCAGTTATGCGAGAACTGACTGTTCGTTATTTTCTATCGGTACGTAAGCCAACCTTAGACATATCGAATGGGACAAAGCCCAGTTTTAGTGCTGGCGAGTTGGGCTTTAACCGAAAGTCGCCATTCTCAGGGTCAACGAAGAGCGGATCGACAGTCAAGCTGTGGGCATCAATTCCGTCGCCTTGTTGTTTTTCCAACATCGTTTTGCCCAGATCGGGATCGGCTGCACAATAGTAAATATTGTAATCGGTATCGGCATCATTAGATTTTGCCAGTCTTCTTCCTCTGCGATCCTCGGTTGTTCTTCCTGTACCGGGCGGTAGTTCATCGATGAAGACACATTCCGTGCTGGAAGAATAAAGGATGTTCCGCTTAATGGCGGCCCCTGTCATGGGGCCTTCACGCAGTGCCAGATAGTATCCACGGGGCGGTGCGAGGATATCCGCGACAATGTTGTTTTCACAGCGGGTGTTGAGTTTCAGCATGATCCCTTGTGAGACGCACTTATAGATCAGGTTCTCAGCAATGAGGGTATCTCTTTGTCCACCATCCGTTCGGATCGCACACTGCATTATCATCGGGGCGACAAGATGGTGAACATAGTTGCGGCGAATTACGTTGCCTGCACCTGCACCGCGAACGTAAATAGCATTTCCGTCGCCCAACATTTCCATAGCGTGATGGATTTCGTTGTATTCGATAAGATTGTCATGGGTGTGAAGATAGGGACGAACATCTTCCAGCTCCGGTCTTTTAGGCAAGTCGCCTATTTCATACCTCCTGATTGTTCTACTAAGCTCCCGGCCTTGTTTTGTAAAGAAATCAGTCATGCAGCCAGAGAGAATAATCCCTGTATAAGGCGTGTGGTGGACAAGGTTGTTCGCCACGCGGTTTTCCCCGCTCTGCCAGACGAAGATCGCGGGCGAATGCCAATAGATTTCCCCTACATGATGAATATGGTTGTTGTAAACGAGGTTCTTCCTATTCACGTCCTTTATGCCGGGACCATAACCACAAAGCAGAATGCCGCCCCCGCCCATGTGTTCGATATGATTGCCGGATATTTCGTTTTCCATACCATGCAGATCCACGCGTATCGCCCCGCTGCCACTGTGGACAAAGCGACATTGCTCAATCGTGCAATTCTCAGTGCCGCGTAGGCGAAGCATAGCGTTGGCCTTGTCGAGCATATCCCAGTCGTGCTGCAACCCTGCATCGTCCTGGGTTAGGGTATAGCGGTCGCCATACATAAATGTGAGGCCACGGAAGCATAGGTTCCGTACGGGAATATCTTTTGGCCCCTTTTCATCTATTTCGCCTTCAACGCGGAGTAACTCAATCAACTGAGGAGCTATGACAGGCGACTTGCCCCTCGGCCATAGGTAGACCTTGCCTTCCTTTGTATTTAGAACCCACTCGCCCGGCTCGTCGAGTTCCTCCAGTGCATTCTCAACCCAGCATGATTCGATTGTTTTCAGAAAATGGAGTTTGTTCATGGCATAGGTTGCATCGATTGACGTGTGGGCCATCTGCTTTTCTTCATCGACCGATACCAATGGCAGAATATTCACAATCCAGGCATGATGCGGACGAACCATGATTTCTACATCTTCCATATTCGGCCAGTTCTTCAATCTGCCCTCAGGGAAATGAAGTCTGTTACGACTGCCGCCCTCCAGCGGGATAAAGCCTGCCGACCGCGCACGCGGCAGCAATCCCTCAGCATCATAGAGGGTAAAGAACCGATCGGAGACATTCGCCACCCATATGTTACCCCGTGCTTCCTTCGGTAACCCCGAAAGCTTGCCGGTCACTTTTTTCCAGCTCTTGATTTCCCGCCCCGAACTGAACACAGGCGTCTCGCCGGGATAGGCAGCATAGGTAACTGTCGAGTCGCACGCTCCCGAATCCTCCAGGCCGAACACAACCGTTTCGCTTAGCCGATAGCATCCCTCGCGAATAAAAACAACAATATCTTTTGACGGCTTACGAGCCTTCAAATCTCGAACAGCATCGCGTGTATGCGTCAATGTAGCAAAAGGTCCGTCTTCCCCCTGCCCGCTGGGTGTAGCCAGCGTACCCGACCAACTATCGGAGCCACCGGTGGAAATGTAGAAATCAGCCGTTGGAGCAATCTGCGCCGACACAACACCTTTCATAAAAAGTAGGGTGAAAAGTAATGTGACAAAATATTTCATAGCGTTATCCATTTCCTTGCGAGTGCCTACCACTGTATGTCTGCCTCTCTGGTCTCAAGATTTACCCATACGGAGGCGTGTTTGAATTGTCGGCTCAGAATCCACCCATCCCTTACCATATCACCCATGGGCTCTCCAAGCGGCTTATCAAATTCCGGATACCATTCTAAGCACCCGTTATCTATTCTGTAGCCCCAACTATAGACAAAATAGGCGTTCTCCTGTGCTCCAACTAAAAAAGCGGCTAAAGGGAAGAGAAGATTCTTTTTCGCTATTTCCCGTTTCTCTGACAGGGATTTGCGCATGGCATTACGATCGGTGAAGGTAAATCCGGGCCAACCTTTGAACACAACGATCTTGCCGTTCTTACAGGCCTTCTCCATCTCCTGAATATCCCTGAGCATGCACTCCTTTGATGAGCTTTGAAATTGGCCAAAATGCTCAATCATGGCCGCATCGGTGTAGTCTGGAAAGTCATAGCCCGCCTGCCACGACGGTGTGGAGCGGATTCCGTTGTAAACAATCAACTTGTCCTTGCCAATCTTCTGTCGTGTTTCCTTGATGATGTCCTTGAGTCCCTGTTGAATGGCATCGTATTTCTCTTGTCCCCAGAAAACGATATTCCTCTCGTGCGTTATCTGGGGAAAGGCATCCATGAATACACCATCGGCACTGCCGTTATTGACTGCTTCACCGGCAACCGTCGTCCACCACTGACGTACCACCGGATTGGACAGATCGTAACGTTTAAGTGAATTGTTTTTCATATCCAGGTCGCCGTCCTTTGTTCTCAACCACCACTCGGGATGTTTTCTATACTCTTCATGTGCCTTATACATGGCGTAGTCGAGAAAGGTATTCCAATAGAAGATCACCTTCATATCCGGATTGAGCTTCTTGAGTTGTCGGGCCTCTTTCTCAATGCCGGTCTCGGTATCCCCGAATTGTTTAACGGCATGTCCTTTTTCCAAACAGATAAAATTGGAGCGTGAGGCAACAAAGCGAGCCTCCACTTCGGTCATCAGCGAATCCGATTTGCCAAAGTGAAAGGCGACAGGTACTTTGTCCCAACTGAATTTGGGATATCGAGCAGGCCTTTGATGTGTATTTGCAGAAGTGATACGGAATCCGATGACGAGTTGATCCGGCAGTGTTTTCGGCAACTGGATTGTCAACGCTTCGGCGGATCGTTCCCACTTCAGTGTCTCGTCACTTCCTATCAGGGTTATCGTTCCAATACTGCCATCATACAGCCCGCCTGTGGCCAGCGTTTTGATCACAATGTCCTGAGTCGGCGGGGCCAGCACAAAGGTGTAAAGAACACCGTCTTTGCTGGTGAAGCGAATATCTTCATGGGAGAAGGCCGTATGGTTTTCACCCTGACGACCGTCCTTCATCTTCAAGGGACCTTCACCGAAGGTCTTCCAAGGTCGGGTTCCATAAATCCCTTCGCCGTTGATTTTAAGAAAATCACCAAAAGCAGTGAGGTAGGCGGCTTGCTTTTCGGGCAAGGTCCCGTCGCCGCGCAAGGCGACGTTGAGCATTACGACTCCGTTTTTACTGATGGCATCGACGGCGTTTCCAACCATCACCGGGATGCTCATTTTATTCACTGCGCCCTTGCGATAGAACCAGCTTCCCGAAAGATCAGTCGCCCACATCCAGGGCTTGGGCTGAATTTTGTCGGAACTGCCGCGCTCAAGATTATAAGTGAAGGCGGCCCGGTTCAGTTTGTCATTTTTACACGAAAAGACGACCGTTTGCTTGCCGTTGTTTTCTTTCAAGTCTCGGTTGATGTAGGACGAGAACAGCTTTACCCCCAGACTCTTGCCGCTCTCCTCGTTCGGATAGGGCGCATCGTTGTTAAACATATCGGGGTCATATTTTTCAATCAACTCCCAACAGCGGGCATACCAGTGTTCATTCCAACTGTCCTGAGATGCGTAACCCATTGGGCTGTAATCCATATTAAAAAAATCCCACTCAGGAGTGCCGGGCGTTTGGTATTTACGGGCAGCCATTAAAAAACGAGGCGACCAGTAGAGATGGGTGGAGACTCCAAACTTGAGTCCGTATTTGGTTGCGGTCTCTTTCCACTCCTTGAGTGTGTCACGATGCGGCCCCATCTTTACTGAATTCCATGGATGGGAGGAATCATACATATCAAAATTATCATGATGACAGGCCACTGGCATAATAAAACGGGCACCGTTCTCTTTGAAAAATTTAACCAATTCGTCCGGATCCCACTTCTCCGCCTTGAACAGCGGAATAAGTTTCTCATAGCCGAACTCGGAAGGAGGCCCATAGCGTTCGGTATGCCACTTCGTCAAGGTCTGGGACATATTCAGTTTCCCCGAATAGTCCTCGGGGACTGTGGCATACATGCGGCGCGCGTAGTGTGACCCATCATTCGGACGGTTTTCATCGACAGCGGAAGGAATCCCCCAGTGCATCCAAACACCAAGCTTTCCATCCACAAACCATTGGGGCACCTGGTAGTGTTCGCCTAGGGACTCCCAGGTCGGTTCAATTGTTGTTGCTGATAAGCAACCTGCTAATAAAGTCAAGCTAAGGATTAAGCATCCTAAAAGCGTAAGCAACACAACGGGCTTCTTCGTCATTTGCCATCTCTTTCTATATGGTTTTTGGGTTCCTATTTTTTATAGTGTTGGTGCCCAGGCAGACGCTCAGTCTTGCGGCTGTAGCCAAACAGATTCCGGTCCTTGGACTCCATGGCTATTGGCTCAATCTTCAAGTCGGCATGATCCAAGGTCACGCGACTGAAGGTCACACAGTCGCCCTTCTTGAGCTCGATCTGATAGGCTTCGTTAGCCATCTTACGGGCTTGAAGGCACTCAGTGACAATGCCGTTAATGGTGATGATCGGCTGCGAGATGTCAGTCTTGACCACACAGGGCGAACCGATCAGACTCTTGACCGTGACAAACTCGGTAACGCCACCCTTTCTCTTAGCGCTGACCCAAAAGGCCCCATGGGTGCGCAATTGGTGAAAGGCCACATCGGTCCACTTTTTGGGCGCCGCTGGGAAGACCCGAATCGTACCGCCCCAGCTCTGCAGCAGCATATCGTGAATAGAGGTCGCGAACGAAAGCGGGCTTTCGATCACCGGGTTACCTTCGGCATACATCGTGGTTGGTGAGACGCGATCGTGCTTAATCAGAAAATCGAGATAGTGATAGGCCTGCTCGGCGTCGCCCAACATGGCATACATGGAGGCCGCTCCCGTTGCCGTATAGCCGGTTACGGCCATGGCATTATCTTTCTTTTCGAGATTAAAGGTGACATCCAGCCAATGATCCAGTGACGTGCGCAATAGCATTTTGCCCTCGGGCGTATCAGGAGTCAAAACGGCCAAGGGATAAAACGGCAGAAGATGCGAATAGTGGCGGTGCGGCTTATCGAACGGAATGTCCTTACTGATACGCAACCCGTTTTCATCAATCTGGAATTCAACAAGATTATCAACAATGTTCTGCCATTCCGATACCAGAGGATCGTTGAGTCTAAATTCTGTTTTAATATCCAGCAGAGTCGTGAAACACCAGCGCATCAGGGCGATCGTAAAATTAACATCCTGCCCACGGCCGCCGGGATATTCAGGTGACCAGCTATTCTTGATATGAATCTTCCCGTCATCGGATTGAACCGGATTATCTTTAAGGTAGTTCAAATAGCTGTTACCGGTTTTGCGCAACAGTGGGAACAGACCGTCACGGATGCGCGCACGATCACCCGCATATTCACAGTTCAGCCAATAGTTGTGCAGCATCCATGCCAGCATATCCGGCACCGATCCACCACCGTGTGCGATGAGATCCTGGGGCATCAGGGCCGCCACCGAAGCACTGTCCTTCCAATGCTCCGGAACATTCTTCGCCAGGTTGTCCGCATACTTATCCAGATTGTTGGGCAGAGACTCGCCTACCGACAGGCGATTGGCCGTTAAAGGTGTCCAGTACTCAAGCTCCACGTTCAGATCGCCCCAGACCATCGGCCAGAAGGTCTTGTTGTACCACGGCCCCATCAAATCGAGGATCGGGCCATTGCCGCGCATGGCCGAGCCGAGTTTGTACATCTGGATCCAATAGAACGCCTCCTTCTCCGGGTCATTGATTGTCAGAAAGCTAAGCGGATAATAGTCGTGCCACCACTGCCGATGAGTGGAAATAAAGGTCTTGTTTTTCAGGCGGTCCCGCGCACCACAAAGATTCTTCTTCACCGTCGCCAAACTGTTGTGCTCCGGGAAACTGTGGTGAACGCTGGCCGTCAACTGTTGTCTGTCCGTGGGGTCCCCCACGATTTCCCAGCCGGTCGTGGTCTCGCCGCGCTTCTGATAGAGTGGCTGGAAGCAAAACTCCATTCCATCCTCTTTGCTCCAGGTCGGCTGGGGCGGCATCTCATAGGGTGCCGTGCGCATCTTATCCCAACTGCCCCCTTTCGGACCGCCGCCCGCATCGAGCGTTTGTTTTACCGGTGCCAGCGGCACATCCGGGTGCCAGGTAATTTTGATCGATTCGCCGCCCAGGGCTTGGGTTTCGAAATAGATCACATCAGTCGTACTATGCGAAAGACCTATCACCGCATACGATCCCTGCGCGGTTTTAATGGTCCCAGTCATTTCCGCGTTCCACAAGCCCAACCGCAGATTGACACCGGTGATATCGCCCTTGGACTCCAGGTTAAAGTGCCCCAAGGGCAGGCGGCTGCGGTAGATCCAAAGCATCTCATGCCCTTCATGAGGCAGGCGATGGTCGTAATAGTCGTGACGCCCGGCATAGATCGAGATCACGTTCCTGGCCTGCCCCCGGGCTTGATAGAACAAGAAGCCCACATTTCCATTACCGGTATAGGGTGCGACCTCCCAGCGATTGGGAATGCGATCCCAAAGCATATCATGTTGGTTCAAAAAGGACTCAAAATCGACAGCCGAACGATTGGCTGCCATGCCGCTCGTTGTGAAGATCACTACCAGGACAGTAATCCCAGTATGCCTGGTCCAACCTTCCACCTTCTTTAGTATCAGGATTATCGCCTTGGGCATGCTTAATCTCCGGTCAATATCCAGGTTGATTCTTGTTGTCCATCGAGAGGCAGATTGAACGTCAGTTTGTATGATCTCGTTGCCGGATCGTAGTCGGTCTGCCAGTAATCATTGCCGTGTACGGATTGATCGAATAGAACCCGTTCACCGTTTACGACCTGATATAAACGTACTTCCGTTCCAGATGCCAGTCCTTCAAACTGAATTGGTACGGCTCCAACACCTCCGATTATCTGCACCACAACTGTGGGCTGCTCAGTATGAATTACCAGTGGGTAAGTCGACAATGCTCTGCCCCCAGAGACGTTGACTTTCAAGTCGTTGCCTTTGGCCTCACGATAAGTCGTCTTCCATGAATTCGGATTATCCGCCAAGTGTCGCCTGAAAGCTTCATTAGGCCCGTAATAATCGTCCGCATGACGCGGCAGCGTGATCAACTCCAAATCCAATTCAATACGGTCGCCCTTACGAAACCGGCTGACACCAGGCGGCGGGAGTATTTCAATATCAAGGTTGGTTGGGTTGGCCTTGTATACGGGGGCATTAATGGTTGGGTGGTTGTGGCTTTTGCCGTCAACAAAGACTTTGTACTGTCTGATGACCAAAGCACGGTAGCCATTGGGTTTGTCGCCGGCCGTATGTGTGGCGCCTGGATAGGCCACCCAATAGGGAGCGGATCCAGCCAGGGTCACATGGTCCAGGACGAGATGGTCCTTTTCCAGCGTATTCGGTGCATCCCTTTGTGCAAGCAATCCGTCTGCATTGCCATAGGCTATGTGTGGCGTATGATAGTTATAAGTCCTGCCAAGCTTAAACAGCCATATCTTCCTGGCCGACACATCACGGGCAAACGTGTAACTGAATCTCTGAAACGACCGGCTGTAATCATCCGTTCGCAGGGTTTGCACCTGGGCGGAAAATTCCACTTCCCGACTCGCCCCGTAATACCCTTGGTAGTTCACATGTGTCAGACAGGGCCCTTGTGACAGATAGGCTGTCTTCAAATCAGTCCAGCAGTATTTCTCCTGACCCTCATCTTGAATATTCAGCCAATCACCTCCCCAGCCGGCCTCTGTCCAGCCCCATTGCCTCCCGTTGATGCCCTTGCGTGTCATAAGCATGCGTATATCCGTGATCGCCACATCCACAAGACTCATGTCCATATCAAAGCAGATAGTCTCGCCCCAGCAACCGATCGCCAACTGATCCCACCGACCGTTCCCGCCGTAACCGATCAGGCTCAACTGTGCATGGCTGGCTGAGGGCAGAGTACCATAGAAGCCGTAAACCACACGCAGAATATAAGTCGTGGCCTTGTCAGCGGGCAGCATGGTATAGGCCATCAAATAGGCACCCATGGGCTTGTAGTGCCAGTTCTTGCTCAACTGTACGGGGATACCCGTTGGCCGCCCTGCTTCATCGCATAGGATAGGACACAGACCTGTAATATTGGCAGGTGAACGCATATCCAGTAAGAATGGGACTGCCTGTTCTGGGCCGGTAGGATTCACTGTGATTCTGAACTCGTCATAATCACGTATGTCCGTATACCCCGTTTTCCAGTCTCTATTCAAACGCTTCACAGATGCGACATAACAGTTCTTGTTCCTTTCAAAACGCACAGGAATACGCTGTCCATTTCCGGCATCAACGGTGACCATGCGCGAGGACACTGTTTTAGAAGAAACATGGCAGGTCATGGAAATGCTCTTCTGCTGGCCCTGTGTCCAGGACGTTTTGACTTCCACTTCCTCACTCCAGGTCCCCGCATCGCTCTTCAGCCCAAAGCGTAGGAAAGCTTTCTTAAAGGATTCCGTCGGAGAAACGTTGAGATTGAAGGTCAGGCTTCCCGGCCAGGCAACCAAGTCCAGAACGGCATCACAGGCCGGTTGTTTCCCTGCCGCGTCGCGAAAGTCAAGCTCCAGAAGATCGTAATGCTGAACGTAACGGCCTGATTCCCACATGCGCACATCCTGAAGGTGTTTGACACCTTTAGTCTTACCCGCCTTGCAGGTGCGGGCAAGGTAACGGATACCATCGATTTCCAGTTCAATCAGCAACTGGGCCATGGGGAGTTGCTTCAGTTTTTCGGCTCTATGTGCCAATGCCCGTTCATAACTGATGGGATTGTCGATCACACCAAATCGAACTCGACTAAAATCAGCTAAATCGAGAGTAAAGCCATATTGGCTGGTTTCAATGCCAAATATATCGGCGCTACGGTCATTACTGTTTTTTCGCCAACCATTGGGCCAGCAACTGAAGGTGTAAGCGCCTTCGGCAGCACTCAAGTCAGATGCACCTATTCCCAGCAACAGTAACGTCAAGATTACATTCTTCATAGATGATCAGTCCACGAATGTGAAGTGAATGGCCTTGAGACTCGCTTCCGCCAGGTTGCCCTCGATGCACGAGACACTAACCGTGTATCTTCCGGATTCAGGGAAATTGATCCAACCAATCGGGAATTTCTGATAGTTATGAGACGAGTTCTGCTGATTCTGGATGTGCTGGCCACCAGCCACATCAACACCCCATACGATTCGTCCCTCACCGTTGTAGGTGAGATCCACATTGTAGTAGCCTGACTTGAGTACTTCCACCTCCCACGATGCCTTACCGCCTTCAGTCCATTGCCAGACACGCATAACATGCTTCCACTCGCCAAACTTCTCCATCCATTTTTTTGTATCCTGCTTCGCACCCGTCACTTCGGCAAACTGCGCGAGAATAATCGTCTCAACAGCCGGATCGATCCCCCAGCAGGGATCCACATCAGGCTGCCCATCCAGTTCCACCTGAACCACCGGAACCAGCTTCTCCGAGAGACGTGCCGGCAACTGTATCTTCGTCCAGTTGCCCATCGTCTGAACCTTGAGTTCAGACGTCCTTCTCTTCCCGCCCAGTAGGCGAGCAGACTTGACCTTGGTCTTCAGTCCAGGCAAATGCAGCTCGCCATCTTTCGGCATATTGAAAATACAAAGAAAGAGCGTACTACCCTTCACCGTCACATCACCCCATGGCAAGGCATGCTTCCACGGTGACACGTCTGTCCCATAGACAACCTGTGAATATCGCTTGATCCATTCGCCTGCCTTCCTCAGCGTACGCACCGCCAAATCCGGCACCGTCCCATCACCCTTCGGCCCGATATTGAGCATGTATGTTCCCCCGCGGCCCACGCAGGACACCAGGCGATGCAGAATCTCCTTCGGCGTCTTCCAGTTGTTGTCGTACCACGCGTACGCCCACGAATCGTTCGTTGTATCCACCGTTTCCCAGATGCCTTCGACGTTTTCGTTGGGAACCTCCATATCGCCAAGTGTCTGGTAATCACCAAGCCCGTAACCGGCCCGTCCCGACACCAGTGCCTTTGGCTGATTCTTGCGAACAATCTGAACGAGTTCCTCGACATACTCTCTCGGTATCCGGCCGGGTGTATCGAACCACACAATCGCAATCGGCCCGTACTGCGTGGTTATCTCCTCCACCTGCGGGCGGCATTTGTTCTCGTAGTAGTACTTGAAATCCACTTCACTACCGTCGGCTGTCTGCTTCGGTCCGTTACCGCCGCCCGGGAATGTCCAGTCCTGGTTGTGAGAGTAGTAGAATCCCAGCCCCAGCCCATATTTCTTGCACGCTTTCGCCAGCTCTTTCATCGGATCACGGCCAAATGGAGTCGCATCAACTATATTGAACTTACTGGCCTTCGAATGATACATCGCGAAACCGTCATGGTGCTTCGACGTGATGACGATGTACTTCATCCCAGCATCCTTCGCCAGTTTCGCGATCTCATCGGCATCAAACTTGACGGGATTAAACTTGCCTGCCAGCGCCATGTATTCATCGACTGGAATGTTGGCCATATTCCTGTTCATTATCCACTCGCCGATGCCGTAATAGCTCTTGCCCTTATACAGGTTCCCAATATAGGAATAGAGGCCCCAGTGAATAAACATGGCATAGTTGCCTTCTTCAAAAAGCTGGCCTTTTTCCGCATCAACCGCCTTGAGCGTCATCACTTGCTCACCCCACATCTTTTCCATCTCTTGAGCGCCGGTACCCTCTACTATCACCGCGAGTACCAACACGGCCAATGCAACATAGGCAAACGTCAGTTGTTTCATCTTATCCATTGTAGATCTCCAGTCTTTCTGTGATTCATTTACTTCGGTTGTCCCGCCCGTAATTTTGAAAGGCAGTTGGTCGCCGGTGCCGCAGGAAGGGATGCCTTCCACGCCAGCGCCTTTTTCGTCAACGCCTGCACAATGTCAGGATTGGCCTTCGCCACATTGTTCATCTCCGCCCAATCAGCCTCGATGTCATATAGCTCTTCACGCTTAAGCTCCTGATTAACCAGCAGTTTCCACTTGCCATCCCGAATTCCCAGATGAGGCCATAGGTAAGGCGGCCTGTGACCGCCGCGCCACTCCCAATGAATGGGTCGAGTTCGCTTGAATCCACGACCCTTAAGCGCCTCCACAATGCTTTGGCCGTCCAGCTTCAGACCGACAGGCAATGGTTGTCCCGCCAGTTCGAGGAACGTGGGGAAGATATCCACAGCAGTAAGAACTGAAGTGCGATCTACCCTGCCCGCCGGAATCACTCCAGGCCAGCGTGCAATGAACGGAACGCGAATACCGCCGGCAAACAGCGATCGCTTCTGACCCTTCAGACCTCCCGTCACCCCAACCGAGTAAAATGTACCAAGGCCCGGCCCCGTAGAGTTGTCATCGGTTTCTTTGCGTTTGCCGGTCCATTCCGGCCCGTTGTCGGACGAGAAGATCACCAGCGTATTTTCGTCGAGTCCAAGTTCCTTCAATGTAATCAGAATCGATCCAATCCCAGCATCGGCCTCGGCCACAACCGCAGCATAGACTCGCTGCTGCTCGTTGAGATGCTGAAACTGCTCCACATATTTTTCCAGGGGATAGTGCGGCGTGTGTGTCTCATGCAGCCACACATTGACAAAGAACGGCTTATCCCTATGACGACGAATAAAATCAACTGCTCGCGGACAAGTCTCGGCTGTTTTGATCTGTACCCCGGGAACATTGAAAGCCCCGTATTCATCGTATCCGTATTCCGTTGGCAGTGGCGCATCCGGGACATGACGATTCGTGAGATGCCACTTTCCAAAATGCCCCGTGATGTAACCTGCCTTCTTGAAAAGCCTGGGAAGCAGCGGCAACTTAGGATCCAACCAGTCAGGCATTCCCGCCTTCTGGTGATGTTCCACCGAGGCAAAATGCTGATGAATACAGTGCCTCGCCGGAAACTGTCCCGTCATCACCGCCGTGCGACTTGGCGAACAAACAGGATTGTTTACAGTGAACTGCTGAAAATCGATCCCCTGTTTCGCCATCCGGTCGAGGTTCGGTGTCTTACAAAATGCACTTCCGTGTATACCCAAATCCCCATAGCCCCAGTCATCGGCGAAAATGAAGATGATGTTGGGACGTTTCGCGCCTGCCCGTGTAATTCTTCTGGCCGGCCCGGGCGATATCTCTGCCGCGGCAGAGATGCCCGCTAAGAGTCCGCTTGCAAGGCAGGATTTCATAAAACAACGCCGACTACTTCGCCGGACGTCAGTGTCATACGCAGAGTTCAGTTTCATTTTCATCATGGTTGACCTTTTATACAATCAATTTGTTCGCAAGGACAGCCGGATATGCTGCGACTCTCTGTTATAGCTCAGTTCGACGAGCTGAGCCCAGGAGGTTTTCATCAGCATCCAGCTTGGGTTGATTGGAATTGCTCCATGCATTAACAACCCATACCGCAACAATGAGCAAAGTGACCCATACATTGATATTCGTTTTCATCGTGCTCTTCTTAACAAGAACCGATTCCAACTGGCTTTTTCATATAATTGCATGCTCCAAGTCATTATGAATGTGCCTTTCGTATGTTGGAAGTCTTCTTTAATTAATTAGCCGATCAATTGCGTGGGGCTGGTGGCGACCATTCGTCGGGCTTCGGATTGTCGACGGTCAGTGGATAGGTATCACCGTACCAAGCCATTTCCTTAACCAGTAATTCGGTCATCTCGGCAACCTCGGCGGCGTACTCAGGTCGACCCGCGAGATTGGCCAATTCCCAGAGATCTGTGCTGAGATCAAAGAGTTGAGTGCGGTCCACCAGTGGATAGCGAATCAATTTCCAGCGGTCATCACGGATGGAACGTTGACATTTTTTGTAACCCGTGTAGAGCACGTCACGAAGTTTTGTTTTCTTGCCGGTCAAGAGCGGCACAATACTTTGGCCTTCGACGCCGGCGGGGCCTTTCGCGCCCGCGAATTCTGCGAAGGTCGGGAATAAGTCCATCAGGTAAACGAGGGCCTTGCTCTTGCCGTGGGAAATACCCGGACCGGCAATCACGAGGGGGACATGCATGCCGCCAAACTCGTAAAGGTTTTGTTTGCCGAAGAGACCATGATCGCCCATTGAGAGGCCGTTGTCGCCAGTGAAGACGACGATGGTATTGGCCCACTCGCCACTGGCTTTCAACGCCTCAAAGATCCGGCCAATATGATAATCCATACCCGTGATACAGGCGTAGTAGGCGGCTATCTGCTGTTTCGTATCCTCCGACGTGCGCGGCCATGGCGCAAGCTTCTCATCACGCACGCTCATCTCCCCATTATCGAACGGATGCATGGGTAGGAAGGCGGGCGAGGGTTGAATCTTCTCAGGATCGTATAGTTTGTGGAACTGCGGTTGGGCAGTACGGGGATCGTGCGGTACAGGTGGGGCCAGATACATATAGAACGGCCTGCTTCCATCGCGGGATTTTAGGAACTCAATGGCACGATCAGCGAGTCGCTGACAGGCGTGGGCACGACTGTCTTTCGGTGATGTTTTGCCGCGGGCGTCGTCAATGATATTGGTTTCAAACTCCCTCAAGCCTATTTTAAAGCCGTTGCCGCTCTTTCCCATGTGCCAGGTGTGATAGCCGGCCGCTTTGATAATCCTTGGCAGAAACGTCTCCGGGTTGGCGGCATTCGGCGCTGCATCCGGCGCCTTGGGGATCCTTATCCACGAACGTCCCGTCAGTAGCATCGTGCGGCTTGGCTCGCAGACGGCGCCGCTCATGGATCCCATGGTGTAACAACGTGTGAACGTCATACCGCTTGCCACAATCTTATCTATATTGGGCGTGACAAGCATGGGATTGCCCAGGGCGTGCAACCCGTCCGGCCGATGATCGTCCGCGTTGATGTGGAGGATATTGGGCTTTGCTATGGCGTCATCCCGGGCAGTACTGGCGAGTCCCGGGGTTGTCTTTGTCATCGAAGAGACGCCCGCCAACAGTCCACCTGCCGCGCAGAATTTCAAGAAATCACGCTGATTGTTTTTCATAACACTAATATCATAATCCCAGTTCAGTACTCATCTTCGTTCTGGTTCTCCTTTCATACAATCAATTTGCCCGCACGGACAGCCAGAGGTTTTTCGCATGTTGGTTGTACGTCGGCTGAACAGGCTGACCATTCAAATAGACCTGGGCCGGTTTTTTCGGGGCCCTTAACAGGGCGTTGATGACAGGCTGGCCCTGCAATTGCACATCAAGCGCATCGTTGTTCTTTGTCGCGCAAAGGTAGACCTTCGAAAGCGAGTCTAGCACCACTCTGCTGTCACGGCGCATGTAGCTGCCATCGATTACTAGAACCCGTGATGCTGCGTCGGGATCGTCCAGATTGGCGCCTTCGGGCCAGGTGAATGCAGTCAGATAAGCGTCGGTCTCCCAGCCTTTATAGACGAGATTGGCATTGCGGTGACGAATGCGGCCATCGGCCAGCAAGTTCAACCAGAGTTCCGTGATCTCACCGTGTTGGGTGATACGCAGGCCGATCATGTCCACGGTCTCCAATCGCTCGATTTTCGGCGGCTGCCAGTCACCGTCCTGGACGGGCATGATGGCGGTGATAAATTTGGTGCGGCGCATCAGCTCTGTGGGTAAAAAGGCGGCGTAGGGCATCTTGGTATTTTGATCGTGGTCTTTCAAACCGATTCGTTCTTCCAATCGCATGCATTCGGGATAATCCGTCGGCAGTCCGGCGTCAGGGAAGGGCATGGGGAAGAGCGGACGCACAATGACGCTGACGTCATCCTGGGTGATGTTAAAGTCCTTACCAGAACGCTTGCCCTGGCCATCGTAGTGAAGCAGCCACTCGAACTGGCCGGGTTCGAAGGTCTTCAAGTCGTCGATCACCAGAATCACATCACCAATCCACAGAAAGCTGCGAAAATTGCGGATGAAGGAGTCCGAGGTCGGCCCTGTGGCATCAGCCAGGACATAACGCATATCACCGGCATCAATCAAGTGTGAGACTGTGCCGTGGAATTTGGAACCGAAGTAGGTGTCCTCGGGATTCTCGGCTCTGCCGTTGAAGGTGACAACATTGTGCGCGACACTTTGCCGATAGTAGTCATCATATTCAGGGGTGGAATAACCGCTCTTGCCGGAGTCGATCAGCAGGTACTTGCCGCGATGGAAGAGGATAAAGGAGCCTGTGTCGGCATGGGCATGATTCCAGGTGTAGCCCGATTTGATACCGAGCAAGGTGGCGTCGTTTTCCCAGGAGGACCGCATGGTGGCCCAGCCCATATCCGGAAATATCTTTGAACGAGCAACGTTGGGCAATTCAGGGATTGACGCCATCTCTTCGGCGGTTGGTGCGTACAGCAACTGACTGGGTGACCCGAGCATCAAACCACCGTTACCAGCGTCACCCTCGCGATTGCCACGCCCCCCGCGACACTGATTCATATACCAGAGGATTCCTGGGTTGCGATAACCGAGGGACCAGAGCAGGGGAACGACGCTGCCACCGTTTGCCCCGAGGCTCGAGTCACCGAAATCCGTTGACCAGGGTGAACCGCCGGAACGAAAATAGCTGGTGTGCATGAAGAAGTCCGCGATCTTGCCCAAGACTGGAGGTTCCGGCAAGGGAGTGACAAAAGCGTCACGCCAGGCCAGTCGGAATGGAAGATGCGTGCGGATCGCAAACCCGGCATAGCTGACGCTTTCATAGAATCCACCGTTGCGATCAAAATTGGCTGGTTTGTTGTCCAGGTTGCTGCCGGCGTAGCTGAGCCATTCGGCATCGGCGGCGCCCACGCGCTGGACCCAACCGGGGGCCCGTGGATCTTCATCCATGATCGCCATGGCGCCAATCCCGGCCCCAAAAACGATGGCGCTCCACCAATTGTGGCCCATGGTATCGAGTGCGTGGATACGTTTCTCGCCGAGAACCCAGTCATTGAGCACCGGCAAGATGCCCTCTTCCGCCAGGCGGGCGGCCAGTTCTTTACGTTCATTCGAGGTTAGCAAATCATAGACGGTATCAAAGGCAATACCAAAGGACGCGCAGACCTCGCCCGAATCCAGCCCCGAATGCCATGGCGGATTTCGCCGCATGAGCATGGAACTACTGCGGCCCCCCAGCTTGTGCGTAAAGAGGGATTGCTTAACACGTTCGCCAAATCTCTTGTCGCCGGTCATTCGGTAGGCGAGGCAAAGCAGTTCGTTGTTACCACCACGACCACGTCTGCCGCGATCATTTGTGGTAGGCTCGATCATTTGCCTGGCGTTCGCGAGCATCTTCTCCCATGCCTTCGCAATAGCCGGCTCATTGCGGATACGTTCCTTCAATCTCGCGATATTGGCATTGGAATAGGTCAAGTAAGGATGGGTGCTGCGCCTGCCCAGTTCATCAGCCGCCTGGGTTCCCACGCAACCCAACACTTGAATCATTGTTATCAAACAAACGAAAAGTCTTACGTGGCATACATGTTTCATGATCTTACCTCTTAAAAGAAACCAAGTGTGGTCGCCCCAATAATCAATTCAATCCGCCAGTGATTTCTCTTAATTTATCAAAGAAAGCCTTCTTGCGTGAGGAACTAATCTCCCAATTCACCGGAACGGATTGAAAACCATCGTCGTAACCTTCACCCTTCATGCGATAATCGAAGTATCCCCATGAGACATAGGCCTTCACGGCCAGCACCAAATGGTTAACGGGCTTGTCAAAATCGAAATGGTCGTCTTCGTTGAATAGGATAGGCTTCGGTGTGTATCCCTTTACCGCCTTGGTTTTATTCACCATTTCCGGGATAAGCGCCGGATCTTTGATCCCATTGCCATGAATCAGGAGAAAGTCTGCAATACCGACAACATTTTCCCTGGGGATTTGTCTGCCGCTATAGCTTGTTCCTGCCAAATAGCGATGCCCATTTCGTTCTTTTGATTGGATCCGTTCGATGACCTCATGAACGTGATTCGGTTGGAGGATCTGGTGGCGGTATTTGAGATTGCACTCGTTGTTGATCTCAATGATCACGTTTCGATAATTATGTGCAAAGAGCCAATCGATGGTATTGTCCACTCCTCTGAGCACCGCGGCCTCGTCTTCTAACAAATCTTCCTGGTCATTGTAAAAGAGCCCCAAAATGGCCACCATTCCGATTTCATTAGCCTTGTCTATAATTCTCTCCAGGCGAGCCATGTATTCAGGACGTAATTGGCCTTTGGGGTCCATCGCGGAATTGATCCAGCCTTTGTTTCCATAACCAAGCGGGCTTCCACCCTGCATGTTAATGGTGAAAGCCAACAGGCCGTGGGCATACCATGAATCCATTGCTTTAACAAATTCATACGTATTGCGATCAGCATCCCATTCTTGAGTATCGTCGTATTTCCATAGACCGGCGGTCTCCGGATTGAGGTCGTCGAAGATACCCTGAACCATTCTGGAATTCATCAACAGACCTTCAACGGGATATCCATTCCAACTGCGCCCCTGGTAGGTTGGGACACCATTGATCAGGAATCTTTCACCTTGAATACTGACAACGGTCTGAGATGTATCCATTTTTCGGGCTGACAACTTAACGAGGCCGGCAGGCTGATCGGCGTACATGAGTGTACTCCAGGGTAAGGAACTCGTACTACCATTTTCGGGTCTGGTCTTTTCGATCGCCTTTTTGCACCAGGGCATGTCCATACCCATACGGTTGTGATAGTGGTTGTACGCTTTTTCATACATATCGCGTAGGCGACCACGGCTTTTGCTGGAAATCCGGTCATGTTTGTATCTTCCGCGATAGCTTTCGTAGTATTCGAAAGCGACATCGTTCCCGAGGTTATATCGGGCGGTGTACTCAAAGCCTTTGGCCAGGCGGTTGTCGTAAGCCCCGTAGACATCAACGCCCTGTTTCCAGGCGATCTCGCCCGCATTCACCAGGTATTCCAGTCCCATTTGCGTGTGCGCTTGATCACGGCCGCTTTCCTGACACTGGCCGAATTGATTGAAGTAGTGATTCACCGCACCATTGCCTTCGCCTTTAAGGAAATAGTCTACGGCTTTCTGAAACATCGATGGATCATCCAGGTGAATCCCTATAGCCATCATGGTCTGGATCATGGATGCGTCCCAGTTCCCATTTGCGGTCGGGTAAAAATCCTCGATAACAGGATACAGCACCTGACGCAGCATAGTCCGAAATGAATCCTGATCCTTCTGGGGCCATTTGTCCCAGGTATGCTTCAGAATTTCGGCGGCATTACAGTAATTGATCCCCCCCATTCCAACCAACAATTTCGCATCGTGGTTGCTGACGGATTCCAGCGTTACTGACCAGGCATTGAGTATTTCTGCGGACTTGACCGCATGGGCTTCTTCGCGTGTGAAATACCACATCAACGCATGCGTATAGACCGCCATACCATCACGCAGGAAGAATGTGCCGCCGATATCAGGCCTGTTGTAAGCCCCTCGCTCAACGTGTGCCACGGGTCGGGGCTTCCAGGAAAGCTCGGCGTATGAAGAATCACGCAGTTGATCCCAGGCTTGTTGCCAGGGCTGTGCTTGGGCCTTTAGTTTGGCCTTTATGAATTCGAGCTCAGATGAGTTGTGAGATATGCCGGGATGAATAAATCCTGCGCCGAAGGCGTCGGCGACAATTCCTGTCGCCATGAGGAAGCAACAAATGACGAAAAGGATCCTATGCTTCATGACGATTAGCTTTCCTTTAGTTCATTATTCCAAGTTACCGTTGGGATTATCGCGGTCCTGCTCTATCGAGAGGGAACGGTTTAAAGCCTATGCGACTCGCCGGGCTATCTTCTGATAAGCGGAAATCACCATTGGCAGGATCTCTAAAGCCGGGATCAGCAATGATCGAATGCTTGTCGTAGCCCAATGCCTGCCACTGCTCCCAGCTCAGAACGGGCTCGTTCGGTTCGTAGAGGCGACTGGGAAAGCGATCCTGCGCACCGATGACCTTGCCGTCCGTCGACCAGACCAGATTGCGATCAGCTTTGAAGGCCCTACTTGTATTGACTTTAAATGCATAACCGCCGGCATAGATCGGCGTGCCGTCACTGAGAAGAATGTTGTTTGTCAGTACAAAACCCGTATGGGATTGGGCGCGAGCCAGCATTACCACGCTGGTATCGGCGAATGCGAAGATGTTGTTCCGTATGATGTTGTCCTTGCCGTAGTGCTGGTCAAAGCAACTGTGGCGACAGCGATAGGCAAGGTTGTTTTCGATCAGGATATTCCGAGAACCCTCATCACAATAGATTGCCCAGCCGCCATATTTACCAGCCCAGATATCATGAAACACGTTCTGGCGGATGACTGTCCCCGTCTGGTCCCCGAGCGTATAAATACCTCCAAGATCGCTGAGCACTGGTCCGTCCCCATTGCTGAGTCGCCCGATGTGGTGAATGTGATTGTATTCAAAGCAATTGCCAGTGGCCAGACCACGACCATATCCCCAGGTCCACCCACTGGAAATGCCGGAATAGTAGAAATCGTAGATTTCGTTGTGATGGACATGATTGTCCGGACTTTGGCCGATCCATATCCCCACAGCACAGTGGTAATAGCGTCCGCCATTGTAGATGCGACAATCCGCGATTTCGTTACGACTGCACGCATCGGATGGACTGTCAAGTACAGGCGGAAAATCTTGCCGATTGGGATTCTCTTTATCGGAAGGCGGGCGGATCTTGGGACCGATCAGAAGACCTCCAGCGCCCAAATCGTGTATGTCACAACGTAAGATCCGATTATTAGAGCATCCCGGTCCGATCTCGAGGCCGTAGTTGCCAATGGCGGTAATTTCACATGCTTCGAAAAGGCACTCTCTGGCATCCAGGATACGCACAGCACCGTCCATACGGATGTCTGCCTGGCTATAGCCCGAGAGTTCTGAAGACCTCGGCAAAACCCAGGTGGTATGGCTGAAGGTCAGGCCGCGAAAGTGAATGTGTTCGGCCCACTTGTTGCCGGCCGCATCACCCTCGACATGCAACACGCTGATCAGAGAAGGAATCACTGCCACGACCTCGGACTCTCCGGCCAACGGGAAATAGTAGAGCTTGTTTGATTTACGATCAAGATACCACTCACCGGGTTGATCCAACATGGCCCGGCCTCCCTCCAGATAGTAATCGTCATCGGCTTCGATCGCCCGCCCACTCTTCTTCTTGCAGATAACCAAATGGTTTTCACGGTCGATCCGTTCCAGGGGCATGTGGTACTCCAACCACTTATTGAACACCACTGCGACCCCGTCTTGGACTCCGTCAAAGTAGTGCTCGTCGGCTTCGGCGTAGAAAAATTGTTCCCTTATCTCAGGGGCCAATGGAATCTTCAAATAACCTTGATTGGGTGTGCGCGCTTGAATAGCCCGATGGCCATTGACCCATAACTGCTCGAACGAGCTGTAACCATCAGGCAACTGGGACAGATCTGCGACAAGCACACCATGTCCATATAGATCGGTCTTCATCCAGTTGCGAACTTCCTTGCCCCCACTGATCACAACCGGCTTATCCGTCCACGATCGATATACCACAGGAGCCTCTTCCGTACCGCTATCCCGTGCGTCGAGAATCAACGGTTGCTTACGAACATAGGTGCCGGGAAGGATACAGATTTCGATGGGCTGTTTGCGCCGTTCCTCCAGAGACAGGCTGCGCACGGCGTCTCGGGCAGCCTCCAGACTTCGAAAAGGTCCGTCTGCCCCTTGGGATGACGGACGTTCCAATCTACCCGACCAGGCGTCGTCACCCTCCAGAGACACAAAGAAGCGGAGAGGGGCAGACTTCTCCGCAACGGACATTCGGTTGGTGGAAGCGATGCTTGAATCACTGACATTCTCTGATTGGGAAACGGTGCCCGGAAGGTCGTAATCATCACTGTTTCCATGCGAATTGTTGTTCACACAACTGCCCGTCGCTCCGGATCTGGCGTAGATGCCCTTATCACCATTGTTTGACACACAGTTATTTTGCCAATCGATATTTTTTGTAATGACCTTCTCTTTGTTTGCAAGAAGACCTACATTCCCGTTGTCGGCAATCACACAGTTATGCACCCTGAACCCATCAGTGTCGGCAGCACGCATACCCCTGAAGTAATTCCCTATAGCTTCACAATTGTAAACGTTTATATCTTTGCTATAGGAAATATTTATCCCATTTGCAGAAGTGGAGTAGTTAAAAATGCAATCACTAACATTAACAGTATAGCATCTTCTAAGGTATAGGTTATGCGCATATTTCTTACTTTCAGGGTTGCCGTTTCTGCTGAAGTTGCAGTTTTCAATGTTTACATTCCTGGTTCCCTTTATATGAACACCCCATCCGGTTTCGAAAACATGAACACCTGACAGTCTGATGTTCTTGTGGTCGGTATTATATGAAATGAGATGAATCCCTCCTGCGTTCTTAGTGGGCGACCCTATGAGAACAAGGTTCTGTATAGTAACGTTCTCCAAGCCATAGCCAGCTTGTATAATCATCTTGATGTCGTTGGTAGTTTTGAGTTTGCTGGCAAGAGACCCTTCGCCCTGGAGGGTAACGTTGCTTTTGATTCTAACAGGAGAGCTGATATTGTGCGTTCCCGTCTCTAATGTAACAGCGCCCCCCCCATTGGAGCTGACATAATCGATAGCGGTCTGGATGCTTTCGCCGGGGGCTACCGACCGGGTCACAGCATTCAGTGGTGCTGTAAAAACAACCAATACAGCGATCGCTGCGTTCTTGAGTACGTGTTTTGCGGGATTAGTAATCCATCCATTATGTCGCTTCATGATACAATTTCCCATGATATACTCCTGGCTATTCCAAGTACACTATGTGCTGTGCAGGTATGGCATCCTTCCAACTGACCGAGATTTGCCCTGCAATCCATCCCAAGCGGCGGAAGGCAGGCCAGCGGGCTCCAAGCTCCCCATGATGAGCGGAATAATGAATGCCAGAACTATGCATTTCACTTTCATGTTCAGCCTTGAATTAAGATGCGTCTTGATTCTTTCAGTTCACCAAGCCTTTGGATTATACACGGCAGGAGTTGTAAGTGCAAAGTTAAATCAATGAACATTATTTATGGATATTATAGCGAAGTCGTCGGGGGAAAATTCCTCCGAAGATATCTTTCTTGAAATCCATAAGTCATTGTAATAAAAACATATACAAACTATCTATACTGTTATTACCAGGATAGGAAGGCTGGCGGCTCATATTAATTGTTTTTTTGTATTTGACTGAGGCAATAGATTGGTTACTGTATTACATGTTAATAAATGTAATTAACTGTTAAATAGCTATCTCGATTCTTTAATGAGTGAAAGTAGTGGGTTTTGGGATTGGAACAGCATAATGCTGTGATTGTCCTTCATTTCTCCTGTCAATACAGAGCTTGTTTTGGAGGCTAATAAGAAAATGAAACGCAAGTTAGCAGCCGTCCTGGTGTTCAGCACCTTACTGTGTCATCTGTTCATTAGTTGTCTGATAGCAGCGGAATCGGATTCGACCTGGTCTTATGCCAAGGAAACACCCGAGCAGCATGCGTCAAAAATGCAGTGGTGGAACAAGGCTCGCTTTGGGATGTTCGTCCACTGGGGTGTCTATTCGGTTACTGGCGGTGCTTACAAGGGGAAGATGCCGAGCAATAGTGCGGAATGGATGATGAACAAGGCCCGGATTCCGATCTCTGAGTATAAGACGGAAAATGTGGATAAGTTCAATCCTACCGAGTTCGATGCCAAGGCCTTCGTGCGATTGGCCAAGGAGACAGGTATGAGGTATCTGGTCATCACGGCTAAACACCACGATGGTTTTTCCATGTTCCATTCCAAATGCAGCCCCTACAACGTGGTTGATGCTACGCCGTTCAAGCGTGACATTATGATGGAACTGGCCAAGGCTTGTCACGAAGAAGGGATCCGTTTTGGCTTCTATTACTCGCAGTGCCAGGATTGGCATCATCCCGGCGGCATGGGTAACAATTGGGATAAGACCCTCGAACGCGTCAGCTTCGATGAATATGTCCGGGAGAAGGCGGCTCCAGAGATCAGACAATTGCTGACGGAGTATGGGCCCATTTCGATATTCTGGTGGGATACCCCGCGCGATATGAGCAGGGAAGCCTTTGACAGCCTCCATTCCGCGACCGACCTTCAGCCCGGCATCATTACGAATGACCGATTGGGCGAAGAATACCCGGGCGACCACAAGACCTTTGAACGCAGGATTCCACAGCAAGCGCCGATCGATGAGGATTGGGAGGTCTGCATGCCCATCAGCGGCAGTTGGGGCTACAAGAAAACCGATACGGATTTCAAGTCCACCGAAATGTTGATTCGCAATCTGGCGGATATAGCCAGCAAAGGGGGCAACTACCTGCTCAACGTGAGTCCGACTGGAAAGGGTACACTATTGCCGCAGGCAACTGAACGTCTCAAGGCCATCGGGAAGTGGATGAAGGTCAACGGCGAATCCATCTATGGCACGACGGATAGCCCCTTCGGCAAGCTCGAATGGGGACGGTGCACAAAGAAGGAATTTGCACGCGGGGCGACTTTGTACTTACACGTGTTCGACTGGCCTGAAGACGGGAAGTTGCTCGTGCCGGGCTTGAAGAACGAGGTACTGCAGGCCTATCTCATGGCTGACTGGAAGGCCCTGGAGACCCGCAAACATGATTCCGGAATCACCGTGTCTCTTCCGGCCCAGGCGCCGGATGAAATTAATAGTGTTGTGGTGCTTAAAGTCCGTGGGGCACTGGATATAGAAATCGCCTTGCCCAGGCCGAGCAAAGATGGGTCTTTGATTCTATCAGCTGACTCTGCCTATCTTCACAACAATGAAGGCACACGGGATGTACGTGTACAGGACCGTGATGAGGGGGCCAACATTGGCTACTGGACCGACGCACAGGCATGGGTGGAATGGTCTTTTAGAATCGATAAACCCGGGGAGTATGAGATCTTGGCGGAGTTAGCTATAGAGCAAGAAAGCACCCGCTTCCGCATGGTGTTGCCTGATCAACAGAAGGCCGTGGAACTTGCTTCGACGGGAGGATATGGCAACTACGTCGTTAAGTCACTGGGTGGAATCAGTTTTGACAAGGCCGGTGTGTATACACTGCAGATCAAGCCCGCCCCGGACGGTTGGCAGCCCATTAATCTCAGGCAACTGGAATTGAAGTTGCGGTAAACGGGAAAGTATCTGTCCATGGACGCAAGAGCTAACTATGACCACAAGACCCGGTACGGAGTTTTCAGTGAGAAGCTATTCTGATGAGAACTAACATCAAATATCTGTGTGTGTCATGGGTAATGGTTGTATTAGCTGCCGCAATATCAGAAGGTTGCGCCCAAAGTGCTGCGGCAGAGGAAATCAAGCTGTATGTAAGTCCGGCGGGTAGTGACACAAATCCCGGCACCATGGCTAAGCCATTCGCAACGCTGGAACATGCTCGCGATGTGGTACGCAGGTTGCCGAAGCAAGAGGGCAAGCCTATTTCAGTGATCCTGCGCGGCGGTGTTTACTATCTGCCTGATACGGTTGTTTTTACGGCTGTAGATTCGGGTTTGGCGGATGCAGTTGTTGAATATCGCAGCGCAGAAGGCGAGGAGGCAATCATAAGCGGTGGCGTGGAACTTACCGGGCTTGAGTGGAGGGCTTACCGAGATGGAATAATACAGGCAAAAGTGCCCGACGGTTTCTCAACGGATCAGTTGTTTGTGAATGGCGAACTGATGCGCATGGCCCGGTATCCCAATTATGATCCACATGCGAAGTATTTCGGCGGTACAGCGGCAGATGCATTCAGCGAAGCACGAGTGGCCAGGTGGAGGCGACCAAAGGGTGGATTCATGCATGTCTTGCATAACGCTCGGTGGGGTGGCATGCACTACCGGATTACCGGCAAGGATTCTAATGGAGCACTGAAGTACGAGGGCGGCTGGCAGAATAACCGGGGCTCCAGATGGCACAGAGACATTCGTTTTGTGGAAAATATCTTCGAAGAGCTTGACGCTCCAGGCGAATGGTTTCTCGATACGAAAAAGGGGACGCTCTATTTCTACCCACCGACCGGCCTGGATCTGCTGAAGGCTCGATTTGAGGGTGTCCGATTGCGTCATCTCGTCGAGTTTCGCAGTGACAACAAGCAGCCGGTGCGTTTCATCTCATTTAAGGGACTTGCCTTCCGTCATGCGGCACGAACATTCATGGACAACAAGGAGCGGATGCTGCGCACAGACTGGACGGTCTATCGCGGAGGCGCGATCTTCATCGACGGCGCTGAAGACTGCCATATTGAAGACTGCTCCGTTAAGCAGGTCGGCGGTAATGCAATCTTCGTGAACAAGTACAATCGCCGCATCGTAATACGCGGCTGTCACATCCATCAGGCTGGCGGCAATGGAATTGCCTTTGTCGGAGACCCGGATGCTGTCCGCGACGGATTGGTGGGATACGCGTCGCGAGCCACGTTCGATGAAATCAGCAAGGAGCCGGGACCGAAGACAGACAATTTCCCCGCGGACTCACTCGTTGATGAGTGCCTGATTCATGAGATCGGTCGTATTGAGAAGCAAACTGCCGGCGTGGAAATCGATATGGCGATGAAGATCACGGTGCGCCATTGCTCCATCTATGATACACCGCGGGCAGGTATCAATATCGGTGATGGATGTTGGGGTGGACACGTAATTGAATTCTGCGATGTCTTCGATACGGTCCTTGAAACCGGTGATCACGGCTCATTTAACTCGTGGGGACGCGATCGGTTCTGGGGCCTTAAAGATATTGATCTGAATACGATCACGCTGGGCGAGAAAGCCGCCCTGCCGCTGCTCGATGTCATCCATCCAAATATTCTGCGCAACAATCGTTGGCGTTGTGATCACGGTTGGGACATCGATCTCGACGACGGTTCCTCCAATTATCAGATATACAACAACCTCTGTCTCAATGGAGGTATCAAAAACCGGGAGGGATTCTACCGAAATGTTGAGAACAACATCATGGTGAATGATCGGTTCCACCCGCACGTATGGTACAGCAACAGTCAGGATGTGTTTCGTCGCAACATCGTGTTCGAGCCATATAAACCGGCTATTATGAAGAAGGAAGCCTGGGGCAAGGAACTGGACTATAACCTGATGCACTCAACCACCCAGAGTGGGGCTGCAAAGGCGTTAGCGGATTTGAGCGGTCGCGACGAGCATTCGCTGGTAGGTGATGCCCGATTTATCGATCCAGCCAGCGGTGACTATCGAGTCGCCGAAGATTCTGTAGCACTGAAGCTGGGGTTCAAGAATTTCTCCATGGATCAGTTTGGCGTACAAAGCCCCAGATTACGCGCGCTAGCACAAACACCCGTACTCCCGATTCCAGGGGTGACGGTGGAAGATGGTCCGGCGCGTGACCGGTGTGTAGTGCATTGGTTCGGTGCGAAGATCAAGAACATCATCGGACTTGGGGAAGTCTCCGCAGCGGGATTGCCCGGCGAAATCGGCGTCAGCTTGATCGAGGTGCCCCCAGAAAGCAAAGCTGCTAACGCGGGACTGAAGGTCGGCGATGTAATCCTGAAGTGTGCCGGGCGCAACACCGAGACGTTCGCCGATCTGCAGCATGTGTGGTGCAGGACACCCGGCCGCGTATCATTGGAAATCTGGCGGGCACAGAAGTCGGTTGTGATGGATGTTACAAATGATGATTTCACAGGCGTAGAAGGGGTAACCGTGATAACGGAGTCACGCGATAACCCAGCATTTAAACGAATTGATCCGGTTTCCGAAACAGATTTGGCCCAAGGGATATCGCCAACAGTGAATGTCCAGATCCGAAATGAACCACTGGCCACATTAACCGATGGCAAACTGGTGATAAATTACGGTCCCGTCTTTGCGAACGGGATTGACAATGGGATGTATCGGTTGGATCTGGGGGCGGTAGAAGCCGTCTCGGAAATCAAGACCTATTCGGTGGCTCAGGGTGATCGTGCGCATCAGGTCTTCTGCCTCTTTGGTTCCGCATCTGCCGATGATCCCGGATTTGATGTATGGAATAGAGGAAGATACACCTTCATTGCCAGAGTGGACACACACGCTGAATCTTATTCAAAATATATGGCATCGAGCGTGCACGGGCCGATCGGTGTGTTCCGTTGGCTGGTGTGGGTCGTTGAGCCCATCAATGAAAAGGAGAACTCCGCGTTTCAGGAATTTGACGTTCTCGGGGCGCGATAGCTTCCATAAGGAATCAGTTGGGATATTTCTCTTATGTCCATTGTTGAAATTGCAAAACTGGCAGGTGTGTCTCACACCACTGTCTCTCGTGTAATCAATAACGAGCCGAGTGTGAGTCCGGAAACCGCCATCAGAATTCGTGCGATCATCAAAGAAACCGGATACGTGCCAAAACCTCCGGCCATGCGCCCCGGC
>CAZYMD010000034.1:2013-31516 GCA_964649005.1 uncultured Pirellulales bacterium | reverse complement strand
AAAAAATCTAAGGAGGTAGAGACTCTTGAAACACAACAGCAGCAGACAATTTGGTTTTACGTTGATCGAGCTTCTGGTGGTGATTGCCATCATCGCAATACTGATGGGAATCCTACTGCCCGCTCTGAGTCGAGCACGCGAGCTTGCCCGAAGAACAGTCTGCATGGGAAACGTCAGGCGTCTTAGCATCTCGATGAGGTTGTACCTCGACAGCAACGATGACAAGTTCCCGCCCGACAGGCTCAGAAGTGCGACGACCTACATCACGGTCGGACCATACAAACGCTATCAGCCTCGCTGGATATGGTTCCTCAACGAGGGCATGGGATTCGTCATCGATCCGTATAAATACGAGACTGAAGAGGATTTTAATGCTGCTCTTCAAATGGACAATGACTACTACATGTGCCCTACGTTGAAGGATTATGAATATGCGCGCAGCATCCGCAACGGCGCATACGGCTACAATTTCCAGTACCTGGCCAATACCAGGGGGCATCCCAACGGAACTGGCTGCGCGAACTATCCGAACTGGTCCCTTAAGATTAAGCAGCCCGCGCGGACAATTGTCTTCTGTGACAGCAGAGGCTCTGATGTTCCGCACGGTCAGCATGCTTATCTGGTCGATCCGCCCAAGATGGCATACAGCAAAGGCGCAAGGCATTTCTCTCCCAAGAGCGCAAGTGTAGGTCCGCTGAAGTATTCCCCCGCGGATTCAAGGCACGCCGGCAAAGCTAATGTTGCCTTCCTGGATGGTCACGCTGAGGCAATGACCTGCGAAGAAATGGGCTATGAGGTTGATCCCGCCACGAGGCGACCCGTCGAAAAGGGACTGACCGATATCGGCGGACCAGGCAACAATCACCTCTGGACGGGAACCGGTATGGACGAGCCCGATCCGATGTAGCCGGAGGCGCCAGGAAAAACTGATCGGAATCCCGAGCATCTTGTCATCTATAAAGCAGCCGCTTGCATCGGAACCTAAGAACGGACACAGCCATACTGTCATCGGAGGACAACAGCAATGATAGACAGACACTCGCAATTATTCGGTTTATTCGCCATATTCTCTTTCTGTGCACTTATTCTTATCGTGCTTCCGGGCTGTGACAAGAAAGCTAACAGCGAGGCTCAGGAGCTTGTGGTCCTCTGTGGCAGTTCGTTCGTCCCTCCCTTGGAGCAACTGTGCGGAGAGTTCACTGCCGCAACAGGCATCAAGTGCATCAGTACTGTGGCAGGCAGCGAGGATTTCCTGCCTTTGGTCAAGACAGGTCAAGAAGGTGACATACTCGTCACGCACGATCCTTATCTGGACTATGTTCGAGACGCAAACGCCCTGGCCGACTCCGTGCAGGTTGGTTTCGTCGCCCCTGTCCTGGCGGTGCAGAAAGGCAATCCGAAGAGCCTCAAAGCAATCGAAGATTTAACTCAGGCCGATCTCAAAGTTGCTTTGAGCAATCCGCAGTATTCCACATGTGGCGAGATGGTGTTCGCTCTGCTGGATAAAAAGGGCGTCAAAGACGAGGTGTTGAAAAACGTGGAGAATCGTCTGACCAAGGGACACAGCACGCTCGGTACGTTTTTGAAGACTCAGGCTGTGGACGCTGTAATAATGTGGAACGGCGTCGCCAACACCTTCAAGGACAGTGTGGACATCGTCCGCACGCCATACGAGTACGACAACGAAATCCGCGTCCACATCATCACCTTGAATTACTCCAAACAACAAGAATCTCTCAAGAAGTTCATCGAGTTCGCGAAAAGAAGAGGCCCTGAAATCTTTACAGAGCATGGCTATGTCAAGTAATCCGATCCGGAGTTCAGCATGATAAGGCAGATCTTTCTTGTCTTTGTAATATTCGCCCTGCTTTTCTGTGGCTGCAAGCGGCGTGAAGCTCAATCCGGCAACACTACCGAATTATTGATCTATTGCGGCGCGGGTCTGCGTCCCGTTGCTGACGAGCTAATAGCCGTATTCGAGCGCGATCACGGTGTCAGAATCATAGCCGACTATGCAGGCAGCGAAGTGTTGCTCTCGAAGATGAGACTCGTTCACAAGGGCGACCTCTACATGCCCGGCGATAAACATTACGTCGACCAGGCGGCCAAGGAAGACATGATTTTCTCCCAGAGTTCCGTCTGCTATTTCGTCCCAACGATTCTCGTCCAAAAGGGCAATCCCAAGAACATTCACACACTTGCGGACTTGCTCAAGCCCGGTGTGAAAGTCGGGCTTGGCGATCCGAAGGCCTGTGCAATCGGCAGAAAGACCATGCAAATTCTCGCTAAAAACAATATCTCCCGGCAGGACATTGAGAAGAACGTTTTTTTCCAGTCACTCACTGTCAATGAATTGGGCCTGCAAATCCAGGCCAAGTCCCTCGATGCAGTGATTGTCTGGGACGCTATAGCGAAATACTATCCCGACGAGGGCGAGGAAATTTCTATACCACCCACAATGAATGTGATCTCAACGGTGGACATCGGCGTCCTTAAATTCACTGCAAATCGCTCACCGGCCGAGGGCTTTTTGCAATTCGCCGCCTCCGATAAAGGCAAAGCCATCTTCCGTAAACATCTTTACACAATAGAGCTTCCAAAATAAAATACCAGTTTTCCACAGGAGAATCTAAATCATGGTGTTTCTGGAGAAACTCTATAACCCGCTGCTTCTTGCTCATCTGTTTGTCACGTTTGTGCTTATCGGCGCCATGACACACAATCTGTTCTGCGTTTTCGGCTATCTTCGAGGCAAATTCAACAGACAGAAGCTGGAGCTGCGCTATGCAAAGGTATCGTTTTGGGCGTACTTCATCGTTTATGTCATAGGCGCCCTGATCTACCCCGCCTACAGGATATATATCCGAGCCGACTATTTCGATCCTCAAGTGCCCTGGGCGACTGGCCTGTTCGAGGTCAAGGAGCACTGGGGCGCTATAGGGCTGGGGATGTTTTTGATCTATTACATTCTTCGTCGAAATTTTCAGCCTTCCGAGGAAAAAGAAAAACTCTTTCTCTACGTGCCTCTGTGCGTGCTGCTGAATATCATCGTATGGTATAAGGTCGTGGTCGGTTGCTATCTCACGGTGCTAAAGGGGTCCTGGTCATGAAGAAGTCAGACATCACATATATATCTGGTTCGATCTTCGTATCTCTTACGGCTCTTTTCTACTGCTGCACGATGTGGTTTTCCCTCAAGCTGCCCAGGTATTATCCGCTGGAACACGCCTGGAAGTGGGCCAAGGAGAAAGGCGTACCCTCCCAGGGTTGGTATGGGATGCAGGGTTTCGCCTATCTGTCGGCGGCAGTGGTTACTGTAGGAGTGTACCTGATTCTAAGCCATAGCCAAATTACCAAGAGCGACCTCAAGCCAGGGACATCGAAAGCCCTCGGTGTGATTACTACACTAATTGTCGTGGTTTGCATGATCTACGTAGCTCATCATGAATTCGCCAAATGGGGTGTATTGGGGGTTTCAGGTTCGTAGTACCACAGGCTAAGCGACATGAAATATCCTGCACCATCTGAACGTAGTACGCTGTAACAACACGAGCACGCCAATGCAAACAGCAACAGACATACCCGTGGCCGGCTGGCGAGACCGCCTCTTCAAAGCAGTGCTGTTTCTGTTTATCGCCGCATTCGTCACATTCATAGTCGGGCTCATCGTTGCAGACATTTTCTACATCGACAAAAAAGCCGTTATGACGGTTCTGACCTCAGGTTTCATTCGTCATGCCCTATGGATGAGCGTCTGGACCAGTCTCGTAACAACATTTCTTGCACTGCTCTTCGCGGTGCCTATCGGCTATGCGATCAGCCGCTTCAAATTTCCAGGCCGATTTATTGCCGACACTATTGTTGACTTGCCTATCGTATTTCCGCCTCTTGTGGCCGGGCTGACGCTGCTCGTGTTTTTCTCGCAAACCGCCATCGGCAGGTGGATACAGGAAGATTTGGGTCTGGAGTTCGTCTTCCAGCCCAAAGGGATCGTACTGTGCCAGTTCCTCGCTGCGGCGAGCTTTGCAATCCGCTCAGCCAAGACCTCGTTCGACGACGTGGATCGACGCTGTGAAAACGTCGCGCTGACTTTAGGCTGCACTCGCTGGGGCAGTTTTCGAAGAGTATCGCTACCGCTCGCCCGCAATGGCGTAGTCGCAGGCGGTATTCTGACATGGGCCCGCGCCTTCGGCCTGTTCGGGCCGCTTATGATATTCGTCGGCTCGTTTCGAGGTCGAACAGAAGTGCTCAGCACAACCATCTTCCTCGAACAATCTATCGGAAACCTCGAAGTGGCACTGGCCATCGCCCTGCTGCTTGTCTTTGTAGCCCTGATCGCTCTAACTGCAATCCGCCTTGTCGGAGGCTCGGCCTTGGTGAAAGTATGATTCGCACGGAACAACTTAACTACACAATAGGAACGTTCAACCTGCGGGACTTTAGCATCGACATACGCGCGGGAGAATATTTCGTCATGCTTGGGCCGCCCGGAGCCGGTAAGACCATGTTCCTCGAATGCCTCTGCGGACTCAAAAAAATCGGCTCTGGAAAAATATGGATTGGCGAACATGATATCACGCACCTCGAACCCCGCCTGCGTGGAATAGGCTACGTACCTCAGGATTACGCGCTGTTTCCACATCTTTCCGTAGCGCAGAACATAGCATTTGGTCTGCGAGCCCATCACAGTAGCCCTAAAGAAATTAATTATCGAACCAATCGCACAACTGATCTTCTGGGGATTACACACTTGTTGCCCAGACCAATTGCAGGATTGAGTGGCGGAGAAAAACAACGCGTGGCTCTTGCGCGAGCTCTCGTGCTGGAGCCGAAAGTTTTGCTGCTGGACGAACCGGTTTGCGCTCTGGATGAAGTCACCCGGCAGGAAGTCTGCTCGCAACTGTCGCACATACAGAAAAGTCTGCACCTGACAACGGTTCACGTCAGCCACAATCTCGAAGAGGCCTTCTCGGTAGCAGACCGAGCCGCTGTGCTGCACCTGGGACAACTGCAACAGATAGGCCCTTTGGGTGACCTGCTTCGCAAACCCCAGAGCGAATTCGTCGCTCGTTTTATGCGATGCCAGAATATCTTCTCAGGCCATGGGTCACCCGCCGGCGGATCAAATCCAAACAGCCTGGTCAAACTCAATGACCTCACACTCACAATCCCAGGGAAATACGATGGAAAAGTCACGTTCATGATCCGTCCGGAGAGCATCCTCGTCCATCCTTCGAGCGAAACCCCGCAAACCAAAACACCAAACACGATTCCAGCTAAAATCGTGCAGTGGCGGGATTTCGGGCAGTACATACGCATCGAACTAACCGGCTCAATAAACCTCGTAACGCACATTACGCACGCAGACTTCGCAGAGCTTGGCGGCGGGCAAGCATCCGATCTGATCGCCTTGCTGCCTCCTGACAGCATTCACATACTCTCGAAATAGCCCCTTTTACCATTTCCACACCAACCCTGCTGACGTATAATGGTAAAAATGAGCGTTTCCTGCTTTGGGGCGTAAAGGACTCAATATGGGCTTATCGTACCGACTGACAATGCTGTTTCTACTGGGGTGCATACTCGCCAGTCCCGTGGCGGCCTGCCGGTACAATGTTCGCGAAACGGGTTTTGTGGACCTGGGGATAGAGTCGTACCGCTTGTTCGGATACGTGAACGATGCGACTTCCACTGACCTGGTTTCAATGTTGAGCACTGCAAAGGATTTATTTAGAGACAGCAACATCAAATTCGAGCTTGTCAACACCGATGCACAGAAGAATCACGAAGCGATGGCGTTCTTCAGCTCATCAGCAGATCAATCGCTTCCGACGGCCATTCTGCTCTCCCCGGACGGCCAAACGCTCGAAGTGCCTCTGGCAAAGACAGATCGTCCCTTCGAGGAATCTCTAACCACCACACTGGAAGGGATCGTTTCCTCGCCAAAGCGAAAGGAAATATTGAAACAATGCGCGGAGAAATATGGCGTGGTGTTGCTAATCGAAGGCCCGGATGCACAAGCCAATTCAGAAGCCCGCCAGGCGGTTCTGGAAGCAGCCGAGGCGGTCAGATCTCAAATGGAATTTCTGCCCAAGCCAATTGCCAGGGCGCCTGCTGTTGTAACGCTTGACGCAAACTCACTCGCCACTGAGAAGGTTTTGCTCTGGAGCCTGGCGACAAAAGCAGAAGATGTGAACACTCCACACGCGGCGGTTTTTTATGGAAGAGGAAGATGGATCGGCCCCCTGTTCAAAGGCGAACAAATCAAAAAAGAGAATCTGCTCAGCATCCTGTACGTGATCGGCGGCGACTGCGAGTGCGGACTCGACTTCCGTTGGATTCAGGGCACTATGCTACCGGCAAAATGTGATGAAGAATTCCACCAGCTTGCGGTTGAAAGCCTGGGCTTCGATCCCGAAAATCCGATGATAAAGATGGAAATCGGCTCGATAGTGGGAAGATCTCTTGGACCTCACTCTTATGCAGGAGAACCCTTCGGGTATCAGGAAATCACTATCGAATCCGAATCGCCAGACGATATTGTAATCACAGATGTCAATCAAGTCACAGATGTCAATCCGGTCGTCGAGGCCAATGCACCACCGGAGACACTCAGCAACCAGGAGCCCAACAATATAGATCGACTCAGTGTTCTCCTGTCAACACGTGTGATGGCGGGCATAACCATAGGTATCCTCTCGGTTATACTGGTCATCGGCATTGCAATCTTCGTAAGAGCGAGACGTTTATGATCCATCGAACGGTACGTATTATCCTTTGCACGATCTTCCTGTCCAGTATCGTAGCGGCAGGTGATTGGTCCATCTTCGGCCATGATAACTGTAGAAGCAACGCCACAGACGAGCAATTGACGCTGCCTCTCAAGCTTGCCTGGACTTTCGAATCGGCGCACGCACCGCAACCCGCCTGGCCTGCGCCAGCCAGGCAGGACTTTTTTCACCATCATTTCAACCTCAGGCCGACCGTTGACTACGACCGTGCATTTCATGTCACCGCCACGGGCGAGAGCATCTTCTTCGGCTCATCCGCCGACGATAAAGTCTATGCATTGGATTCAACAACAGGCCGGCAGCGATGGGCCTTCTTCACTGAAGGACCTATACGATTCGCACCGGCTCTCGCGAATGGCAGATTATATGTCGGCTCGGACGATGGCTGCGTTTACTGCCTCGACGCCCGGGACGGCTCGCTCCTCTGGAAGTATGAAGTAGCCGGCCGCAGCCGCATGATTCCCGGTAATGACAGGATGATCTCCGTCTGGCCGGTCAGGACGGGCCTAGTGGTTGAGAATGGCAAGGTCTATTTTGCAGCGGGTTTATTTCCGAAACATGGCGCGTATCTGTTCGCCCTGGATGCGGAAGACGGCTCAGTCCTATGGCGGCAGAAGCTTGACATCTCGCCGCAGGGCTACATTCTCGCGTCAGATGATAGATTGTATGTCCCCACCGGCAGAACCAACCCGGCCATCTTCGCTCGCGCAAATGGCAAACCCATCGGGCAACTGTCCAGCGCAGGTGGAGCGTACGCACTGCTGACCGAAGATGCTCTCGTCACAGGCCCGGGCCGCGGTGCAAAACAGCTCGAAGCGGATGACATCAAAAGCAAAGACAGATTCGCAACCTTCGGCGGGCTGCGCATGATAGTCAGCAAATCAGTGGCGTATATGCAATCCGAAACGCAACTCAGCGCGTTCGACCGAGGCAGGTACTTCAAGCTGTCGCGAGAAGTGAGCAGACTGGAGAAGCGGTCCGAAGTTGTGGAAAAGCAGCTCAAGAGCGCGGGTGGGGCTGGGAATGAGAAACTTAGGACCGAGCTGCGCGACTTGAAAACTCGAATAGGTCGGCTCGACAGTGAACGCAAAACTTGTTACCTGTGGAAGACGCCATGCGAGCATTCCGATGCGATGATCATGGCAGGCGATACACTCTTTTTAGGCGGCGAAAACCGTATCGCAGCGGTTAATACAAAAACAGGCGATGTTTTATGGAATGCTCCTGTTGAAGGCAGAGCCCTCGGACTAAGTGTTAGTGGCGGCTCGCTGCTGGTCAGCACAGACAATGCAAAGATTCACTGTTTCAGAAACAACGTCACTTCACCGCCTGGCCATACAAAGCCGAAACTAAGTGACAATCCTTACCCACATGATTGTCTCAGCGCAATCTATAGTGAAGCCGCCGAGTATCTTGTCGCAAAGTTGGACAGCAAAAAGGGTTACTGCATGGTCCTCGACAGCGGCAAAGGCCGACTCGCCTACGAACTTGCCCGCCGTACTCAGATGATAATTATAGGTGTGGAAGAAGATGCTGACAAAGTCGCTTTCGCACGGAATGCCATGGACGCCGCAGGTTTGGCCGGACGGGTCACCATTCATCATCGCTCGGGCCAGAAACTGTCATACACCAGCTTTTTCGCCAACCTGATAGTCTCCGACGCCGCTATATCTTCAGGCAAACTACCGGCGACGGCAGATGATGTGCTGCACCTCGCTCGTCCATATGGCGGACTTATTGCAATAGCTCAACCCAACGACAAACAGAATGAAGCTGCGTTGACAGAGTGGGGAAAGTCCATCCCCGACTGGAAGCTGGATAAAAGAGAGAACCTGCTCTGGGGACTGGCCCGCCGACCCGCCCTGCCCAACGCAGGTGAATGGACACACATGTACGCCGAGCCGGGTAATAGCGCGTGCAGCAATGACCGGATCGTGGCCGGCCAGACAGCCATACAGTGGTTTGGCCCGCCCGGACCGGAACAAATGATCGACCGTCACCATCGCAACGTACCGCCTCTGTGCAAAGATGGACGCCTCTTCGTGCCCGGTGACTGCGTTGTCTACGCCATTGATGCGTACAACGGCGCCATTATCTGGGAGACGCAGATTCCCGATTCTCGCAGGCTCGGAGCGTTCCTGGATTGCGGCAGCATGGCCCTTGATGAGCGGTCGCTTTACGTAGCCGTGAGAAACGAATGTCACGCCTTCAACGTCAAAACCGGACAATGCTCGCGAAAATACTCAATGCCTCAGATCACCGATAAAGCACCCCACGTCTGGGGCTACATCGCAT
Source organism: uncultured Pirellulales bacterium (assembly GCA_964649005.1). GTDB lineage: Bacteria > Planctomycetota > Phycisphaerae > Sedimentisphaerales > Anaerobacaceae > CAZGMJ01. The sequence goes on along the minus strand of CAZYMD010000034.1, from coordinate 22,430 downwards.
CTCTGCCAGGCACCCTACTGGCCAGCGGATGCAAACCTAACGCAGCCTATACCGAGACAAGCTACGATGCCGATGAATCACTCTGGTACAGAGGCATGAAAGTCGTCACCAGTGACTACCTGTTCACCGTCAACAAGGGCGGCAGCGAGCCCGGTTGGAAATACGAAGGCGGATTAATTCTCAATACGACTATCAGCATCAGTGATGGCAGGCTGTATTTCGTCGAAACAAGCAGTCCCAAAGCCCTGGCCGAGAAGTCCGGTCGAATGCCGGTTAAAACGCTGTTCGATGGCGGTGAGCAGCATATAGTGTCACTCGATATTAAAACAGGTAACGAAATCTACCGAAAGAAACTCGACACGAACAACGTCGAAGAACCCGTATATCTCAGTTGCACCAAGGGTGTGTTGCTATTCAGTGGTTCAAGATTGATAGACAACTCGGTTCGATATTACTACCAGGCTTTCGCCGCCGATTCCGGCGACGAGCTTTGGGAAACGGCACACGATACGGGCCTGGCCAAAGACGGCGGACATGGCGAATACAATCGCCATCCGACAATCGTAGGTGACACTGTCTACGCCTGGCCTTACGCATATGATCTCAAGACAGGTGCGAAATTGCAGGACTGGAAGATGGACAGACGCGGCCACGGCTGCGGCGGTATATCAGCCTCCGCCAATTGCATTTTCTGGCGAGGCGGCAATCCTTGGATGTACGAACTTGGTCCGGAAGGCGGCCCGGATCGGCTCAACACGGTCACCCGACCTGGCTGCTGGATCAACATGATCCCGGCCGGAGGTCTGGTTCTTATACCCGAGGCAAGCTCGGGCTGCACCTGCGGATTTCCGCTGCAAACATCCCTTGCCTACATCCCGGAAAAGCTGTTAAACTGAATTGTTGAAAAAAAACTGAGAACTATTCGACCGAAACCATGACAACAATCGGCTTGATATTCAAAGAGATTCGTCACAGGAAAACGAACTTCGTGCTCGGCGTCCTTGCAGTAGCGATGGCTGTCGCGATGCTTGTTGCTTTCTTCACAGCCTCGAAGGCGGCCGAACGTGAAACCGCCCGTCTGATGTTGACCTTGGGATACAACCTGCACATCATCCCAAAGGACACCGACATGGAGCATTTTCTCGTCACCAAGATCCCCGACAAGACGATGCCCCAGCAGTATCTTCAGGCGCTCGCCAATCAAAAGAAAGTGTCGTACAACCACCTGCTGGCTAGTCTCCAAAAGCAAATGTCCTGGCGGGGGATAAATGTCATACTGACCGGCCTGGCGACGGAAATTTGTCCTCCAGGCAGTACCAAGCCGTCAATGGCCTTTCAGATCGAACCAGGCACGGTCTATGTCGGACATCAAATCGCGCAGCAACTGAGCATTCACAAGGATGACGTTATCGACATAGGCTCAAAGACGCTCAAGGTAGCCAGATGCCTGGCGGAATCCGGCGGTGTTGACGACATGCGTCTGCAATGTCACTTGAACGATGCACAGGAGATACTCAACCTGCCCGAGCAGATCAGCGAGATCAGGGCGGTCGACTGCCTGTGTTTCAATCCGACCGATGATCCGGCGACAATTCTAAGAAAACAAATCGGTTCTATCTTGCCCGAAGCGAAGGTCTTTCACATCCGCGAAATAGCTTCCACACGCTCAAAAACCAGACAAATGATCCGCAATCTTTTTGCTCTGATTATGCCCTTCATCCTGATCGCCTGCGGTGTGTGGATCGGCATCCTGTCCATCATGAATGTTCGAGACCGACGCCAGGAAATTGGCATCATGCGGGCGATCGGACATGGCTCTGAAAAAATCGCCGCGCTGTTTCTCGGAAAAGCGGTTATCGCAGGTATCCTGGGCGCGATGGTCGGTTTCGCAATCGGTACGCTTCTGGCCCTGGGGCTCGGCCCCGGTGTATTCAAAATCACCGCTGCAACCATTCTAAATCCCGAATGGTCCCTCCTGAGCCAATCTCTTGTTCTGGCCCCGCTGTTTGCGGCGGTCGCAAGCTTCATACCTATAATGATCGCAGTCGCCTACGATCCGGCTATTACATTGAGGGAAGAATAGAAAATGGTTGTTTTGGAGAATATCGAAAAAACCTACCAGGACTCCAAAAGGCGTATCGACGCTCTCCATAGCGTCAATCTCCATATTGACCAGGGAGAGTTCGTCGTGCTCTGCGGCCCGAGCGGCTGTGGAAAAACAACCCTGCTGATGACAATCGCGGCGATGCTGCGCCCTACGCGCGGCACAGTCCGGGTAAGCCAGCGAGACATCTACGCAATGAGTATTCGCAAGAGAGCCGGATTCAGGACGGATAATATCGGCTTTGTTTTCCAAATGTTCCATCTAATCCCATATCTCAACGTCATCGAAAACGTTTTGCTCGCAGGCCGAGAGAAAAAATCAACACGGGCGCAGGACCTGCTGACCAGATTCGGCCTGGCCGAGCGATTCTCCCATAATCCCGCCCAGCTCAGCGCCGGTGAAAAACAACGGGTCGCCATAGCCAGGGCCCTTTTCAACAATCCGAAGATCATTCTCGCCGACGAACCAACGGGCAACCTCGACCCGGATAATGCCTCCGTTGTGCTGGGCTACCTTTCAGAGTTTCACCGCGCAGGCGGCACCGTCATTCTCGCCAGTCACGGCACACAGCCATTGGAGTATGCCAACCGAACTGTGTACTTGCGCAACGGAAGAGTGGTTGATTAGGGTATTTTCCGTGGGGGATAGGATTGCAGTGCGATTGTCCCGAGACGCAGCAGCTGATTCACGCTCCAGCGAATTTCGCCATCGACCGTTTCTTCAGTCGTGGAACTTCTTCATAACTGAGGCGGTGTGCATCGCAATCAGCATAAGGTAATCCAGGTCGCTGAGGCTGTAGTGATCCTGGATCATCGCATTGTCAACATACAGCACTCCATAGCAACCGGTCGACCTCATGACAGCGGCGATCAGCGCCGAACGGATGCGCTCTTTCGACTCCATTTGAGCCGAGACACGCGGCATGACCAAAAACTGACCTTTCTCAACCGCCTGAGTCACCTTCTCGCTTAACGGAATGTCATTGAGTTCAACTGTTTTCCCGTCGCGTCTTTTGCCGGCGTGACATGTCATCGGCCCTCCCGACTGCGCCCTAAGCGCACACCAGACATGATATGCACTGAACTGCTCCAACGTGATATCCAGAAGCGCAAGCAGCATCTGATCGAGGCTTTCGGCGTCGGTTATCTTGTCCGTCGCAGTTGAGAAATCGCTCAGTCTTCTGGCCGCCAGCCGCATCGCAGGCGCGTGTTGAGCGTCGGGCTTTCTTATGACGGTCTCATGCTTGGGCGTAGTCAGCGCCGCCTCAAGCTGGAGCGTATCTTCCGCTTGAACAGGGGCCACGTCGTCCTGCTCTTCAAGCATTATTTCAATAGTGAACTCAGCTATGCGAAGGCGATCTCCATGCTTGATCTCCGCATTGTGAATAATCTGCTCGTTGAGATATGTCTTGTTCGACGAGCCCTGGTCGGCGACTACCCACTTTCCGTCATTGGTGCAACTTATCACAGCATGCTGCCTGGACACTCCCTTGTCGGGCAAAAACACATGGCTTTCTGCACCACGACCGATCGAGATAGGACCTTCGATGAACTGAAATTCCTTTTCTGTGCCATCCTTCTGTTTGAGAAGCAGACGCATCAGTCAGTTCCTCCATTTGCCATGCCATGAACCATCTACTATTATGTGAAAAACATGATGGCTTGTCAAGAAAACTGCGATTACTGGCACGGAATCGGCACAATAGTCGTTTTTTGCCCAAAATCGACGCAAATATGGCCACAACGGCGGTTTTTTCTCAGCAGATATGCTCCCCAGGCACAGCTAATCCAACAGCCCGACCGCCTGCCTGGCAGCCATAACAATCCAGGGCGTTCAAATACCCTACCCTGCTTTTTTCGCCGCTCTCGTGCCCAACCGATGTCTGTAATAATCCAATATTACAGCAGCCACTATCACGCAGCCGGTCACCAATCTCTTGGTCGATTCCTGCGCGCCAACCTGGTCAAGCCCGCGCCCTAAAACCTCGATGATCAGAACCCCGAAGAACGTTCTGACAACCGAACCTCGTCCACCCATCAGGCTCGTACCTCCTATGACCACCGCCGCAATCGCCTGGAGTTCCAGACCGGCTCCTGCGTTGGGATTTGCCGATGAGAGCCTTGAAGTGTGCAGCACTGCGGCAATTGAAGTCAGCACACCACACAGAACAAAGACCGCAAGCTTGATCGGACGAGGATCTATCCCTGACAGTCGAACAGCCTCTTCATTGGTGCCAATGGCGATAAGATATCGCCCAAATACGGATTTTGACAGAATCACCTGAACGACAATGACAATGGCCAGAGCGATAATAAATGGCAGTGAAAACCCCAAAAAAGAAGTCTCGGCAATAACCTCGACAGGACCGCCGATATACAGGTTTCGCGAATCCGTTACCCAGTATGTCGCTCCCCGCGCGATCTCAAGCATACCAAGAGTGACAATGAAGGCGGGCAGCTTCCAACGAATAACAACCAGACCGTTGAACAATCCACAGAACACGCCCACCCCCAGACAGGCGGCAATCGCTGTGGTAAGAGGCAGCTCGTATCTCACCATGCAAACTCCGAGCACCGCTCCCGACAAAGCCAGAACCGATCCGACCGACAGATCTATCCCGGCGATAATCAGCACGAGTGTCATCCCCACCGCCACAATCGTCTTGTCCGGAATCTGGTTCGCTATCATCCTGAAGGTTGCGATGCTGAAGAAGTTCTCCGTCGAGAAACCAAAGACAGCAATCAGCAACACCAGTGCCGCCGCCATGCCCAGATATTCGGTCACAAATGCAGGAATCCGACCACCCATTCTCTTTCGAGCTACATCCATTCAGACCATCCCCTTTGGCTGAGCCTTCACATACTCGCTGAATGCCGCAGCCATGATTGCCTCTTCGCTCCACTTACCGCGTTCGAACATACCTGCGACGCGCCCGGCTGACATAACCATGATCCGGTCACTGACACCCATTAACTCATTAAGGTCCGATGAGACAACGATCAACGCCTTGTCACGCTCCGCCAGCTCACTGAACATGCGATATATCTCGAACTTCGCTCCGACATCGATCCCGCGCGTCGGCTCATCGAAAATCAGGATATCACAGTCCTTGTAAAGCCACTTGGCGATAACAACTTTCTGCTGATTGCCTCCGCTCAATTGGTCCACTGCCTGCTCCACCGATGAGCATCGAATCCCAAGCCCGGCAACATACTTCTGCGCAACTGAAGACTCCTGAGAGCTGCTTACCCACCCGGCCAGGCTAATATCTCGCAAACGCGCCAGCGAGGTGTTCGCCCGAACCGATAGAGGAAGAAGCAATCCCTGCTGCTTGCGATCCTCAGTCAGAAATGCAATCCCCTTTCGCACCGCGTCTCGAGGCGTACGAATACGCGCTGCCGAGCTTGCGCCTTGCAGGTATACCTTTCCTGAATCCGCCTTGTCCGCTCCGAATATCGCCCTCATCGTCTCGGTGCGTCCCGATCCCATTAATCCTGCAACACCAAGGATCTCCCCACGCCGGACTTCGAAAGACACATCTTTCACCTTCTCGCCCAGACACAGGCCCTCGACACGAAGAGCTACCTTGTTCGTTCCCGAACGTTGTTCCAGCCCTTGTTGCGCAAATTCTCGCCCCACCATTAGCCGAATAGTCTCCCGAATACTCAGCTCGCTTTTAGGCCGCGTATCGACAAGCTTCCCGTCTCTAAGCACTGTCACGACATCTGCAATCCGCATCACCTCTTCGATTCGATGAGAGATGTAAATGATGCCGACACCCCGTGACTTTAGCTTCTCCACCTGGGCGAACAGCAGCTCAATCTCATGGTCGGTCAGAGAAGCCGTTGGCTCATCAAGCACTAACACCCTGCACTCGCGTGAGAGGCCCGCCGCTATCTCAACCATCTGCTGCTGTCCAATCCCCAAACGGCTCACTAATGTCCCCGGATCAATATCCTCCAGTCCCACTGTCTTCATAACCTCACGCGCATCACGATGGAGCTTCCGACGACGAATAAAGCCAAAAACGTGTGGAAGCCCTTCAAAAAAGATGTTCTCCGCAATGCTGAGATTATCGATGAGGTTCAATTCCTGCATCACCATTCGCACACCGTGCTTCTCAGCATCAGCTCTGCTCTTTGGCTTATACGCCCGACTGAAAAGCGACATCCGGCCCCCATCGGGTGTCTCTACACCTGCAAAAATCCTCGTCAGCGTACTCTTGCCGGCTCCGTTCTCCCCTACCAGCGCATGAACCTGACCCGCCTTAAGATCGAAATCCACAGCAGACAACGCCTGCACTCCCGGAAATGACTTGTCGATCGCGCGGACGACAAGCAGATTCTCACAGGCTTTGGGTCTCATCGAAGAACATCCGACGTAATTAGATCGACAGGAGTCTCATGATCCGCCGGTGTCCCTGCCTTTGTGAGCATCTCCAGTGCGTATTCGATTCCATAGACAGCTAATTTGTCGCCGTGCTGATCGACCGTGCACAACATTCTTCCCTCGCGAAGAAGCCGCTGAACGGCCTCGATATTGTCAAATCCGATTACGAGAACATCATCCAGCCTGCCCGCAGCCTTCAACGCCGCAACGGCGCCGAGCGCCATACTATCGTTCGCACACAGCACGGCCTTAAGATCCTTATGCTCCGTCACGAGCGCCGAAACAATCGGCTCAGCTTTGGCGGTTTCCCAATAACCAGACTGGACGCTGATGATATTCATCCCAGCAGCCTTCATTGCATCCTCGAAGCCAAGCCGCCGCTGAATACCGTTAAAGGCGCTCGGAACCCCTTCTATTATAGCCACCTGATCGCCCGCCTTTAGCTGTTTTGCAAGATAATCCGCAGCCAACCGCGCTCCCTTGCGATTGTCTGGGCCGACAAATGGTATCTTAACGCCCTTTTCTTCGAGTATTGCCTTATCGAGCTTGTTGTCGATATTGACGACAATGATGCCGGCATCCATCGCACGCTTACACACAGGCACCATCGCTTCCGAGTCCGCAGGTGCAATTATAATAGCATTCACATCTCGCGCGATCATCTGTTCGACAAGATTAACCTGTGCCGCAACGTCCTCTTCATCCTTGATACCGACGGCTACAAGATCATACTCTTCTTTGTGCTGTTCGTGGTGTGCCTTGGCTCCTTCTTCCATCGTTTTGAAGAACTCGTTGGCAAGCGACTTCATGACCAGTGCAATTTTCGGCTTTCCGCTCTTGTGCTGCTTGCATCCCAAGGGAACGACCAACATACTCACCACACAGAAAGCAAGTAACCCTGCGATCAGTTTTGTGCGCATTCTCATATCGCTATACCTCATCGAACAGACTTCTCCATAAAGCTCGTAACTTCCTGCTTCGTCGGCATCGAAGGCTGAGCCCCCATCTTCGTAACCGATAAAGCGGCAATGCAATTGGCATACTCAGCAGCATCGACAAGAGTCTCTCCTTGCGCGATACCAACTGCCAGACTACCCGTAAAGGCATCCCCGGCTGCGGTACTGTCAACCGCCTCTACCTCGTGCGAAGCAACAAACCTCGCTCCGTCTCCATCGGCCAGCATATACCCCCGCTCGCCCATGGTCAGAATCACCGCCTTGACGCCGCGAGACAGCAGCACCTCACACGCAGAGCACGCGGAAGTTTCATCCGTAACCTCGATGCCGGTCAGAAGTTGTGCCTCGGACTCATTCGGAGTCAGCACGCTTACCCTGGCCAGAAGCTCAGAACTCAATTCAAATGCCGGCGCAGGATCGAGAACGAAGGGCACACCCAGACTCTCAGCCAGTTTCGACGTGAAATCTATCGTCTCTATCGGAACCTCCAATTGTGCGACAAGCGCCCCCGATGAAGCAATATCGCCCTTGGCTGCTTCCACGTCATCGGGCGTAAGCTTGCTGTTCGCACCCGGAGCGACCACAATGGAGTTGTTGCCCTTTTCATCAACCATTATCAGCGCCACCCCGGATGGGGCGTCATCCGTTTCGAACACATATCTCGTGTTCACACCGACATTGTCAAAATTGGCAAGCGAATGAGTCGCAAAGATATCTCGACCGAGCCTTGCGACAAAGAACACCTCGGCACCGAGCCTGGCCGCGGCGACAGCCTGGTTGGCACCTTTGCCACCCGGCACCATTATGAAGTCTCCGCCCAGAATCGTCTCTCCCACAGCAGGAATCCTCGAAGCCTTGACCACGAGGTCCATATTGCTGCTACCGACAACAGTAATTTTGGGCCTATCATGTCCCATGTTGAATCCTCACCGGTAAACCCGACAAGCTCTGATATCTTACTGCCCGGTCAATCTCTCAACGAGATAATCCTCAAAGGCGGACAGATCATTCCATTCCATAGCACAATTGATAACCTTGGCGCCCTCGACGATCCTGGTGTAGCCATCGTCGGTAACCTCGATTGGCAATTGCTCCATCTTTACCAGCTCTGTCGTCATAGTTAGGTAAACCGCAACTGTATCGAACAAAGTGGTGCTGCTCGAATCGACCTTTTCACTGACGCGCTTGTCCAGCTCTGCAGGATCTATGTCCTTGTTCTCAGCGAGTATGCCCTGCCTGTACCAAATACGATAGTTGTCAATCAAGGCCCGTGTAAGAACGCTGTCGCATTCGAAGACCTTCCGATATTTCTCGGCTTTTAAGTGAATTACGCCACATGTATCCAAAGGCGTGATGGTCATTTCCCATGGCGCCGCAAATACGACCTTGGCCGATTTCACATAGGCTTTGACGTTGTATTCAGGGCTGATATCTGTGCTGTCGCCATAGCCGCGACGTACGCTTCCGTGCATCCCGACAAATTCAGCCTTCTGGGCGATTCGAGGTTCCTCTTTCAACGCCTGTGCAATGTTGGGCAGTGGTCCAACGGCGACAATCTTGATAGGCCGGCGCGATTTCATCACCGTATCGATGATCGCCTGAACGCCATCGTCATAGACTGTGCCTGGATAGGACGACAGATCGTAGTCCCTGGCCCACGAAGTCTGCCTGTGGCCGTTGGTGTGATGGCGAACGCCAATACCGATGGGAATATCCGTTCTGCCGACCGTCTCAAGGAATTTGGCTACAACCTTCGCTTTTGCCTCGGTATTGCCTACTGCGGTGGTAATCAGCTTAATGTCGAACTCATCCGATTGCATCAGCAAGGCCAGCGCCCACGTATCATCTATATCATCACAAATGTCCGTATCAAAGATGATGGGGATCTTCTTAGGACCCCCTGCAAATGGATTTCCGATACCGGCACACGAAAGAAGCGGCATGATAAGCAACACCAAAATCAACAACAAGGCATAGGTCTTCGAACATGATCCTGATGACGTGGTCTGTTCATAATAGATGCCATCCTTTGCATTCGTCCGACTCATATTATGACCTCCTGATTGTGGAACTTCTCTTTTATATACCTGTCCTGACAGCATAGTGTAGTGGCGAATATACTCCACGCAAGCGCATTTTTCTCAGGAGCCCCGGCTGGGGTGGACCCCCGCCTCGGTTATTACCGCCCAAGGGTCACCATGACAACGGCTAATAATTCCCGCCCGTTTTGCCGATAAACAGTTCGGAGCCGCAATAGGCCTCTACGGCAGTACTAAACCTATAAATCCGATTACAGCGTGTTGGAGCCTATGGCTCTCTATGTATCGTGGGGTGTAAGGATGTACATAATACCGGCAATTGACCTGCGTGACGGAAAATGCGTGCGGCTGATCCAGGGACAATACCACCGCCAGATAACCTACCAGGACGATCCGGTCAAGCAGGCGAATCAGTTTATAGACGATGGCGCAGAGTGGCTCCACATGGTCGATCTGGATGGCGCCAAGGTGGGCAAGCCGGTCAACACCGACGCGATTTCGGCGATAGCCGCCCTCGGACAGTTGAAAATCGAGGTCGGTGGAGGTCTGCGAGACGAGGCGGCAATAAAGCAGTTACTTGATCTCGGAGTTCAGCGGGTAATAATCGGTACAAAGGCCGTAAATAACTTTGAGTGGTTCAAGGATATCGCACAGAAGTTCGCTGGACGAATAGTCCTTGGCCTCGACGCCAAGGGAATGGCCATTGCAACTCACGGCTGGACACAGGAGAGCCCACAGCAACTGATCGAATTTGCCCTGGAAGCAGCGAAATTGCCTCTGGCCGCCATAGTTTATACTGATATTTCAAAAGACGGAATGATGGCCGGGCCGAACGTCGAGAGAACAAAAGCTCTGATCGAGGCAATAGATGTTCCGGTTGTCGCATCCGGAGGGGTCAGCACCGTCGAGGATGTTGTGCAACTGGCCGAAATCGGAGCCGAAGCCGCCATTGTAGGCCGAAGTCTGTATGAAGGGACTCTCAAACTCACAGACGCCATAAGCACAGCAAAGCAACAGGCACGTCAGTAATGTCCGAATCGCCTCGAAAACCATCGAGCAAAGCCGCAACGAACCGGTCTTCTGAGGGCCACGGACTCCATGACAACGTCACCATGATAGTGACAAACTGCCTTCTCTTCAGCCTTCTTTATCTTTACCTCTGACGATATATCGATCTGCGACTGATATACCACTGCGCCGGGACAATCACCAATTTCCCTGATTTCTTCCGCGGCTGGACTTTCTTCGAGCAGTTTACACAGTATCCAGGCGGATTGACTGAGTATGCCGCTGCTTTTCTGGCCCAACTATTCCACATCGGCTGGGTCGGCGCTATCGTAGTGACTCTCCAGACCTGGCTAATCTGCACATGCGCCGGCTACCTGTTGAAATCGTCCGGCCTTAAACGCCTAAGCTGGGCCCGGTTCGCACCCGCCCTGCTCATACTGGCCATGTACGGCCAATACATTTATTGTTTTACCGTCACAACTTCCTTGTCGCTGGCTCTTCTCTTTACATGCCTGTACGTTCGAATCGTCCGACCAGCCGATCTTTTGCCTCACACTAACGCAGGACGAGATTGCCTGGCTCATACGGGTGTCTTTCTGCTCCTGTCGGTGGTCCTTTACACTATCGCAGCCGGAGCGTTTCTCCTCTTTGCGATGCTTTGTGCAACATACGAACTGCTTTTCAGGCGCCGCATGTACGCTTTGCTTTATGTGCCGGCTGCTTTCGCTATTGCCTATGCCGAAGGCGTGCTTGTCTTCGGAGCCAGTATCATGGACTCGTTCTTTGCTCTAACACCCTTCTCATGGGACACCCTTCTCTATAGAACACGCGCGAGAGGTCTGGCGATGGTCTCCGCCTTCTATCTGCTGATACCTGCCATATTGCTGATCGCGGGATTCTGGCGAATACTAACTCATAAGTGGCTCTCAGGCATGTCCCCTCGAAGAGCTGAAAACAATGAGAAATCACGAGGGGTAATAACATCTCTGGCCTACAAAATATCAGCCTGCCATTCGCGACCAAAACTGAAACTCGTCGCTCAACCGCTTATTCTGCTCGCAATTGCAATCGCAGGCGCAGCGCTTTCAATTGACCACGAACGCAGAACGCTATTCCAGGTAGACTACTATGCCTGTCACAGAATGTGGCCTCAGGTCCTCAAAGCCGCAAAGCAGCATGCATACGATGATCTTGTGGCGCATGCGGTCAATCGCGCCCTGTACCACACGGGACAACTCGGTTACGACATGTTCTCGTGGCCACAGCATCCCGATATCCTCATGCTCACCGGCGATCAGCACAGCATGTCATACTGGAAAAGGTACGATACGAGATTGGATCTGGGCCTGTTGAACCTTGCACAGAAGGACCTTGTCGAATGTATGGAAGTATTCGGAGTTCGACCGATCATTCTCAAACGCCTCGCACTAATAAATATGGCCAAGAACGACACTGGCTCGGCAAGAATATACCTCGGCGCACTGAGCAAGACCCTGTTCGATGCGCGCTGGGCCGAAAGCTACATAAAACTTCTGGAAAAAGACCCAAACCTCTCGACTGATAACAGAATTCAGAGCCTTCGCAGTGTGATGCTTAAAAGCGACGACCCGACGCTGTTCTCAGGCAGGGAAAAACTGCTCTCAACGCTCCTCGCCCAAAACAGCAAAAACCACATGGCCTTCGAATACACCAACGCTCTGTATCTGCAAACCAAACAGTTGGACAAATTCGTACAGAACCTCAAAATCTTGAACCAGTTCACTTATAAGGAGATACCCCGTCTATACGAGGAGGCAATCCTGATTCACATGACCCGAACCAAAGAACTTATCGAACTCGCAGGTCACAAGGGAAGCAGGGAATCATACGAAAGAATGCAGCGTTTCGGACAGGTCGTCAACTGCTATGGCGGTGACAAGAAGGCGGCCTTCAAAGAATTAACCACCGACTTCGGGGACAGCTATTTCTTCTTCTACCTTTATGGATTCTCAGGCGCTCACAAATGATAACAGGTAAGAGCAGAACACGGATCAAGGCGGCTCGCGCAATGATAGTTTGCGTCCTCGCAGTCTGCGTCGTCATCTACGCCTTCGGACAGCAAGCGAATGTCCCTGACCGCTGCGAGTCTATCGCCCGTCCACCCAGAATCCAACCGGACTACTCGGGCGTCGTCCTGCCCCCAAACATAGCCCCTCTGAACTTCCTTGTAAAAGAGGACGCGGTGCAATATCGTGTCGTAATATCATCACAAGAAGGACAGCCCATTGAAGTGGTGAGCAGGTCGCCTAAAATCAAGATCCCTCTGAATCCCTGGCATGCCCTTCTCCAGCAGAACCTACAAGCAGACCTGCATTTCAACGTATTTATCAAGACACGTGACGACCGCTGGGCCCGCTTCCAACGCATTACCAACAAGATAGCCAACGACAAGATCGATCAATATCTGATATATCGCAGAATACACCCAGCACACGTCATGTGGCGAAAGATGGGCGTCTACGAGCGGAATCTGCAAAACTTCGATGAGTCCCCTATACTAAGCAACGGTTTCTACAAAGACGGCTGCCTAAACTGCCATTCATTTTGCAACAATCGAACCGACAAGATGCTCCTCCATATCCGCAGTTCCGAGTATGGGAGTTCCGCGCTGCTGATACAGGATGGCGCGCCACAGAAGATCGGAACGAAATTCGGCTACACTTCCTGGCATCCCAGTGGTCGGCTCGCAGCATACTCCGTGAACAAAGTGACTCAGTTCTTTCACGCATCACAACAGGAAGTTCGCGACGTCATCGACCTCGATTCGCTGATAGCATACTACTCGCTCGACAAGAGGCAGACAAAAACCGCACCACAGCTCTCTAAGAAAGACAGGCTCGAAACTTACCCCGCGTGGTCCGCCGATGGTCGATACCTCTATTTCTGCAGCGCTCCGCTCACCTGGACGGACCGTAATGCCTTGCCAGAAACGTGGGACAAGATCAAATACGATCTCGTCAGAGTCAGTTACGATCTGAATACCGATAGCTGGGGCGAGATCGAGACCGTACTCGCCGCCAAGCAAACAGGTCTCAGCGCTCTGCTGCCCAGGATCAGCCCGGATGGGCGATGGCTTCTGTTTTGCATGTGCGACTATGGCTGCTTCCCCGTCTATCGACGCAGCAGTGATTTGTATATGCTGGACCTCGAAGCTGCACGCCAGACGGGCCGTTACGAGCCGGCCCGGCTCGATATCAGCAGCGACGAAAGCGAGTCGTGGCATAGCTTCTCGAGCAACAGTCGGTGGATAGCTTTCAGTAGCAAAAGAAACAGCGGGGCCTTCACGAGAATATATCTCAGTTACATCGACAGCGAAGGTAGAGCGCACAAACCCTTAGTCCTGCCTCAGAAAGACCCAACCTACTACAATTCATGCCTCTGGACGTTCAGCGTTCCCGAGCTTGTCATTGAGCCGGTTCGCGCGCGCAAGGAAAAATTAGGCCGAATTGTGAGAAGTTCCAGCAAGATACCAGAAAAATTCCCCGTCACCGCCGCCACACCAAAAGCAGGCTCGCTCCCGATGCACGAAGAGCCCTGGCTCGGCCAGCGGGAATGAACAGCCGCTATACACCCCCGCACGCCCTATAACACGACCCCTATTTGACGAACAATCAGATATATTAAGATATTCTAATATATCCTCAATCTATGTTAAGCTTGACTGCCTCCTCCACGATATCTATAATATATGCGGTATGTGGTTGTCTTAACAGACAATAAGATCGGGCCCAACGAGAGCTTTTCGCTCTTCGGATCGCCATCGCATTTTGCCATAAACGCGATGGTGACTGTCATGTCGTATTAGGGCCTGCCTTTTCACCATATACTCTGCAATTTGTGATGGTCGTAACGTATTAGTCCTGCTGAAGTCGTAACACAGCACTGCACGTCCAAGAGGCATTCATGCGCTTGTCGTGGTGGCATCGTACAATCGGGGCGGGTTTGGCGTTCGTTATCGTCATCGCAATCGGACTAACGATATTTCGCACAAAGCAGCCTCAGATCGAATCTCTGCTGGCGGCATATCAGCAGACAACTCACTACGGCAATCTCAAGATCAACTACCCCATGGACCGGACTGTATTTCCCTCTGAGATTGTTCCTCCAACATTCCGTTGGAATGACACCACCCAGGGAGTAACCCAATGGGTCATCAGCTTTGGCCTGCACAATGACCAGGAGCCACTCAACTTCGTCGCCAACCAGTCACACTGGACCCCTTCTGCCAATGAATGGGAAGTCATCAAAAAACGCTCTCTCGAAAAGGACCTTCAGGTCACGATAATCGGTATTAACTACCGAAAACAAGATGCGATTCGCTCCGCCGGCTCCGTCACCATAAGAACATCAAAAGATCCCGTCGGCGCCCCCATATTCTACAGAGAGGTCAATCTGCCCTTTGTCGATGCAGTTAAGGACCCCACGCTTATCAGATGGAGATTCGGACCAGTATCATCGCCCAAACCGCCTGTGGTTTTGCATGGTCTGCCCGTATGTGGGAACTGTCATTCATTCTCAAGAGAAGCTGATATTCTGGCGATGGACATAGACTACGCCAACAGCAAAGGCTCCTACATCATAACAAAGACCACTGAAGAAATGGTCCTGGCGACAAGCGATGTCATCACTTGGAACGAATACGAAAAAGAAGATGGAGTACAAACTTTCGGCCTGCTCTCACAGATTTCCCCAAACGGCAGATACGTCGTCAGCACGGTCAAGGACAAATCAGTATTCGTTCCAAAGGACGACCTTGCATTCTCCCAGCTTTTCTTCCCATTAAAGGGAATCCTGTGCATTTACGACAGGCAAACTCAAACCTTCAATGCACTATCGGGCGCAGACGATCCCAATTACGTCCAGAGTAATCCGAACTGGAGCCCCGACGGTAAGTACATCGTTTTTGCAAGGGCCAGGGCCTACAGCCTCAAACACACCGAAGGCGAGGGAACACTTCTTCTGACCAGAAAAGAATGCAGAGAGTTCCTCGAAGATGGAAAGCTCTTCCCCTTCGATTTATACAGAATACCATTCAATGAAGGCAAAGGCGGTGAACCTGAGCCCCTTGAAGGCGCCTCCAACAACGGCATGAGCAACTATTTTGCCAAATACTCCCCGAACGGCAAATGGATTGTGTTCTGTCGGGCGAAGAGCTTCATGTTGCTCCAGCCGGACAGCAAACTGTACATCATCCCATCACAAGGCGGCCAGGCCAGACAGATGCAATGCAACACAGACCTTATGAACTCATGGCACAGTTGGTCGCCGAACGGCAAATGGCTTGTCTTCACATCCAAGGCTTATTCCCCCTATACCCAGTTAATGCTCACCCACATCGACGAGCAGGGCTGCAGTACGCCATCGGTGCTGCTGGCCCACTTCACGGAGGCAGACCGCGCCGCCAACATACCGGAATTCGTAAACGCCAGCCCAACTGCTATAAGGAAAATCCGCGAGCAGTTTCTTGATGACTACTCTTTCGTCAGGGCGGGTAATGAATTCTTCAAAACCGGCGAGACTGATAGAGCGATAGAAGAATATAACAACGCTCTCGCACTGAACCCGAACAATGTCACTGCGCACTTGCAGCTTGGATTCCTATTCTACAACGTGAAAAGTATGTATGAAAAGGGATTTGCACACTACCTCAAGGCCGCGCAGCTCGATCCCGAAAATCCGCGTGTTCACTACAACATCGGTATGGCGTTAATACACCAGCAAAGATTCGACCAGGCGATTTCTCACCTGTCGGAGGCTCTGCGGCGCATGCCATACAGCATCAGTTTACAATACGACCTCGGAAACCTTCACTTGAACCTCGGCATTGCATTTCTCCATAGCGGCAAGCCCCATGAAGCTCAGTATCATTTCATCAAGGCAATCGATATCCACCCGGACAACGCCAAATCATACTATAATCTCGCAATGGCCTTCGCTTCTCAGGGTCATACCGAGAGAGCCTGCCAATGCTACAAAAAGTCTGTGAGCCTGCAAGCTTCAATCGACACATCACCGATTCTTCACTGTTCTCTTGCTTCGAGCTATGCGGAAAAAAGACAGTTCAAACAGGCAATAGCATGCGCCGAGAAGGCCCTCGAATTGGCTAAAGCAGCTAAAGACACGGAGTTATGCCAGTCAATTGCAGAGTCACTCAAGCTGTACCACCAGGTTAATAAGTCTCTACAGTGAAACGCTCGGAAAAGACGTAAATACACTTAGCCATCACTTTTCAAGGTGTTCAACCAAATAAATAAGCCAGAATAAAAAGCAGCCGAAACTTTATATACTGACAAATACCCATTAAGATAGGCAATATGCGCAAAACAGTTAGAAATCTCATAGTGGCAATAGCCTGTATTGCAGTCGTCATTGTGGCTGCTTATGCGCTTGTAACCCGTCGTACCGGCGTGAAAATTGAAAAAGCATTGGCCGCCTATCAGAAAAACAGCCGCTGTGCCGATCTGACAATCACCTATCCGAACGACCAGACGCTCTTCCCGCCCGAGATCGTCCCTCCGACCTTTTGCTGGAAAGATGGGAATCCCAAAGCAAATGCATGGGTGATAAGCCTCAACTTCCAGGATGCCAACAATCCGATGAATTTCCTCTCTGGCAGTAAAACATGGACACCCACATCAAGCCAGTGGAATCAGATCAAGAATCGCTCTCTGGAGAAGAATGCCCGGGTAACAATCCTTGGTATCAACAGCCCAGAGCCGGAAAGTATAATCTCGGCAGGCAAAGTCGTGATAATGACCTCTAAAGACCAAGTCGGAGCGCCTCTGTTCTACAGAGAAGTAAACCTGCCCTTTGTTGACGCTGTCATGGACCCATCTCGTATACGATGGCGATTCGGGCCAATCTCATCGCCAAAGCCGCCTGTCGTCCTGACGGGCCTGCCCGTATGCGGGAACTGCCATTCTTTCAACAGAACAGGCAAAACCCTGGCCATGGACATCGATTACGCCAACAGCAAGGGCTCCTACGTCATCGCTGAGATCGCCGAGGATATGACGCTGGCGACCAGTGATGTAATCACATGGGATGACTATAAAAAGAACGATGGCGAACTCACCTTTGGCCTGCTCTCACAAATCTCCCCTGACGGCAGATACGTCGTCAGCACGGTCAAGGATGAGTCGGTGTTCGTACCAAGACCTCCACTGGCCTTCTCGCAGTTGTTCTTCCCTGTCAAGGGAATCCTTTGCATCTACGACAGACAGCAGCGCACCTTTAGCGCATTGCCCGGCGCCGATGATCCCAACTACGTCCAGAGCAATCCAACATGGAGCCCGGACGGCGAGTACATCCTCTTTGCAAGAGCGGATGCCTACAAACTCAAGAAGAAAGACGACAAGCATACCGTCCTTCTCAGCGCCGATGAATGCAAGGAGTTTCTCGAAGAAGGCAAGCCCTTCAAATTCGACCTGTACAAAATCCCTTTCAATGAAGGCAAAGGCGGCGAACCTGAACCCATCGAAGGGGCCTCCAACAATGACATGAGCAACTTCTTTGCCAGATACTCACCCGACGGAAAATGGATCGTATTCTGCAAAGCGGCGAACTACATGCTGCTCCAGCCCGATAGTGAGCTTTACATCGTTTCAGCCGAAGGCGGCCAACCTAAAAAAATGCGATGCAACACCAGCCTGATGAACTCATGGCATAGCTGGTCGCCGAACAGTAAGTGGCTCGTCTTCTCCTCGAAAGTCAACTCACCGTACACTCAACTGTTTCTTACGCATATTGACGACCAGGGACAAAGCTCCCCCCCCGTGCTGCTCTCGCACTTAACCTCGCCCGACCGCGCCGCGAATATCCCCGAGTTCGTAAATGCCGATCCAACAGCGATTAGAAAAATCCGCGAGCAGTTCGTCGACGATCTCTCCTATGTGCGGGCCGCAAACGAGTGCCTTAAGGCTGAAGATTACAAAGGCGTCGAGAATTGGTGCAAAAAAGCGCTGGCACTAAACCCGAGAAATTCCGAAGCCCATCACAATATCGGGGTGGCCTTGGCCAGCCGGGAAGACTTCGACCAGGCTGTCAAACACTGGCTGCAGGCCGTCGAGATCAATCCCAATTATGTTGAGGCATACTATAATCTGGGCCAGGCAATGTGCAGGCAGAATCAATTGGACCAGGCCATCAACTATTGGTCGAAGGTGCTACAGTTGAAGCCGGACCATGTCAAGGCACACGGCAATATCGGTGCAGTGCTATTCACCAAGGGCGTACTTGACCAGGCAGTATCCCATCTGTCACAAGCGATACAACTCGATCCAAACAACGGCGAGGCGCACTACAATCTTGGCAAAGCTATGTTCAACCAGGGTAAACTGCAGCAAGCCCTCGATCATTTCTCTAAAGTCATCAGCCTCAGACCTCGCGACACCGAAGCCCACTACAATATCGGCGTAATTTTGACCCGCGCCGAAAAGACCGATGATGCGACCAGGTTCTTCTTAAAAACCATAGAGCTAAATCCCAACCATGCCGAAGCCCACTACAATCTCGGCGTCTCATTCGCCCGCCAGGGCTCCATCAACGAAGCAATGAAGCACTGGCTCGAAGCAATACGCATAGACCCCGACAGCATCAGCACTCTCCTGAGCCTGACCGCAGGCTACGCCCAATCAGGCCAATTCCAGCAAGCTATCGCAACCGCCCAGAAGGCCCTGGTTCGAGCCCGTCAAGTTGGTGATGAAAAGCTCGTCGTTAAATTACAGCAGTCTATTGAGCAATACAAAAACGCAGGCGCCTCTCAGTTGAAGTAGATCGACCGGTAACATCACGACACGGAGCAAACTCAGACCCGAAGCCCATTCGTTGCAGTTCTACTTGCAACACACCGAATCCCTTAATCGGTAAGCGCCGCCACAGGTCCGTGCAGCCCGCCAGCCGAATGCAGATTCACCTCCACTGCGCGGCCACTCCCAAAAGTGCTTGCGAAATGGCGTTTTGGCTGGTATCTTAGCCCCCTCAGCTTGTAAACAGAATATATATTTTAGACGCTTTGATTACGGGATATCAATAAATGAGTGAACTTGTAAAGAATCCAGGTTTGTCCGAACTTGACGAGCTTTGTATCCAGACGATCCGCTTCCTTTCGATGGAAGGCGTACAAAAGGCCAAGTCCGGCCACCCGGGAATGCCTATGGGAATGGCCTCCGCAGCGTATACGCTCTGGACCAAATACATGAAGCATAACCCGGCCAATCCAACGTGGCACAATCGCGACCGCTTCGTGCTCTCGGCCGGCCATGGCAGCATGCTGCTCTATTCTCTGCTGCATCTGACGGGATACGACATCAGCCTCGAAGACCTCAAGCTGTTCCGCCAGCTCGACAGCAAAACCCCAGGCCACCCCGAGTACGATCCCGCTCTCGGAATCGAGGTCACAACAGGACCGCTTGGCCAGGGCATTTCCAATGCCGTCGGAATGGCAATCGCCCAGAAGTACTTAGCTGAATATTTCAATCGCGAAGGCTTCCCTGTAATCGATTATAAAATCTACGTCATCGCCAGCGACGGCGACTTGCAGGAGGGCCTCTCAGGCGAAGCCAGCTCCCTCGCGGGGCACCTTGGCCTGGATAACATTATCGTCGTCTATGACGATAATCACATCAGTATCGACGGTAATACTGAGCTATCGTTCACTGAAGATCGGGCCAAACGCTACGAAGCATACAATTGGAACGTACAGGTCGTTAGTGGTGATGGAAACGACATGGACGCTTTTGGCAAAGCCATGGCCAACGCCGAAGCAGAAAAGGGCAGACCCAGTATCATCAAGTTCCGCTCTCATATAGCTTTTGGCAGCCCAAACAAGCAGGACACCGCCGGAGCGCATGGGGCGCCTCTGGGCGATGACGAAATCAAGCT
>CAZYMD010000034.1:0-1913 GCA_964649005.1 uncultured Pirellulales bacterium | reverse complement strand
CTGCCGCTGCTGTTAGGCGGCTCGGCGGACCTGACGCCTTCGAACAACACGATTTGGCCCGAAGCGAAGGACTTCCAGAAGAACAGCCGGGATGGCCGCTACATCCGCTTCGGTATCCGCGAGCACGCTATGGGCTCGATTCTCAACGGAATTTCCGTCAGCGGCCTGCTCAGAGCCTACGGCGGGACATTCATGGTCTTCTCCGACTACATGCGCGGAGCCGTCCGCGTGGCGGCGATTTCAAAATACCCCAGCATATTCGTCTGGACCCACGACAGCATCGGTGTCGGTGAGGACGGCCCGACCCATCAACCCGTCGAGCAATTGGCATCACTGCGAGCTATACCCAACCTGATTGTTTTCCGCCCCGCTGACGCGAACGAAACCACGCAAGCCTGGAAGTACACGCTGGAACACAGGGATGCACCCGTCGCACTGCTGCTGACTCGACAGGGCCTGCCCGTACTGGATCAGGATAAGTATGGCTCCGCCGCAAGCGTCAGCAAAGGCGCCTACACAGTATTAAAATGTGACAGTCCCGACGTGCTGCTCTTAGCCAGTGGCTCGGAAGTTGCAATCGCGCTTAGCGCCGCCGAAGGGCTCGCCACCGAAGGCATCAAGGCCCAGGTAGTGAGTATGCCATCGTGGGAACTGTTCGAGAAACAGGATCAGGCTTACAAAGACTCGGTGATTCCGCCCGATGTCAAGGCAAGAGTCGGCATCGAAGCAGGCGTGGAACTCGGCTGGCACAAGTACATTGGCGACAAGGGCGCCTTCATCGGAATGTCGACTTTCGGAGCATCCGGACCATTCAAGGCCTGCTACGAAAAATTCGGCATAACCGCAGAGAACGTGACCGCCGCGGCCAGAAAAGCCGTCGGTAAGTCCTGAGTGCCGGCGCCATTGATCGGCGTCCATTGGTCCATACGCTCGTCATTGCGAACCTCAGACTAACCGAGGCGTGGCAATCTCGTATTTAGACTGCTTGTGAGATATGGCCTTGCGGTGATATGCCTGTTTCGCTTCTGGCGCCGCCATGTGCATGGATTCATAAAATTGTCGAATATCTCTGCAAAGGTGCATTGAGATGAATTCAAGAGAGCGCATACTTGCGACACTCAATCATGAGCAGCCCGATAGAATCCCGTTCGATCTTGGCGGCAGCTACGTCACAGGCATCACGAAGAACGCCTATATCCGCCTGGCTGAGGCGCTCGGAATTGAAGCCGAGCCTGTGACGCTTTGCGACGTCGTCCAGCAATTAGTCGAGCCATGTGAGGAAATCCTGCAACAACTTGAGGTCGACACCAGAGGAATCGTCCCCAACATAGTTCGCAAGCACCCCATCTTGGATATCCGCGATGGCCAGCAGCAGTTCCGCGATGAATGGGGCGTACTTTGGCGAAGGCCATCCGGCGCTTTGTATTTCGACGTGGCCGAAAGTCCGTTCTCAGAACATATCAGCAAACAGGCGATAGTCGACTTCGACTGGCCCGATGCAGCAAGCCCGAGTCTTTTCGATGGACTGGAGCAAAAGGCCCATCTGCATTATGAACAGGGCTACGCTATAATGCTGGAGAACATCTGTGCGGGAATTTTTGAGATGTCATGTCGAGTCAGAGGAACCGAGCAGTTTATGATGGACCTGGTCATGAATCCCGATATCGCCTGCGAGCTACTGGGCAAATTCGTCGAGATTAAGCTGCAATACTACCAAGCAGCAGCAGAAAGGCTGGGCGGCTACATTCAGCTCATCAGAGAAGTCGATGACATGGCGGGCCAGCAGTCAATGTTGATCTCGCCTGAGATGTACCGCCAATTCATCAAGCCCCAACATAAGCAATTATTCGAAGCGCAGAAAAAACTCTTCCCCCAGCCCTTCTACACCTTCTTCCATTCCGATGGCGCTATCT
>CAZYMD010000033.1:0-31574 GCA_964649005.1 uncultured Pirellulales bacterium | reverse complement strand
CCACCGCGTCCACCAGAAGCGCCGCCACCACCTCGGGCGCCCCTTCCACCAAAATCTCCGCCACCACCACGGCCGCTAAATCTTTGACGCATCTGATCTCTGAACGCCATCCTCTCTTGATCGGACATGTTCTGAAATCTGTCTCTCATTTCCGTGAATCGCTGTCTCATGTCGTCTGAAGGCCCACCCGGCATCTGCATTTGTGAACCGCCACCCTGAACTACAACTGGCTGGGATGGGCCACTACGCCGGCCTCTTGATGAGCCGCCTGAAGTTCCACCTCCGCCTTCCATCTCGCTCATAATAGGCAAGAAAGTCTTCTCCTGGCCCTCCCACTCGATCATCACCTGCGTCGGTTCCACTTTAACCAATGTAGCATCCGAGACTTTCTGCCCCTCCTTATACCACTTGCCGTTTATAAAAGCCTGGCTGCCCAATATGCCCGGTACGAATTTAACAGGATTCTGCTTAGGAGTCGGCGGAGCGAATAGATTCTTTTTCTTCAATTCGTCAGCTAAAGTTCTGGATTTCGCAAGATTCTCTTCGACGTTAGTATCGTCGACTCTTCCGTGCAATACAGCTTTGCTCACCAAGTCCTTTGCCCAGGCAGAAGTAGTGAAAAAGCCAGCCAGCCTGATCAGGAGCAGGATGGCAAGAACTGCCGAAACTACAAACAGACCCACTGTCATAGCCTTTTTACGCTCTTTTAGTTTGTCCAATCCTTCTAATCGCATCGTTTTGCCTTTGGAAGTAATATGCCCACAATACCACCCACACTAATACACGTTACATTCGCCCCCACATCTCAATCGCCTGCTTCTTCTGCTCATCAGACATCCTGCCCCACTCCTCCTTCGCTTTGGTCTTTTCCTCATCCGGCAAGCTGTTCCATTTCGCTATGAACTTCTCTTTGAGTTCTGCCGGCAGCTCCACACCTAACCACCCCAGTGAATCGTTCACAACCGGTTCAGCGGGAGTCTCTTTTACTGTTGTAACAGGAGGTTCTCGTACTACGACCGGTTTTTTATTATCCTCCACCGGCATCGAAACCGTGGGTCTGGTGGCCGCAGGAGACTGACTCGCAGCGGCCATCGGTGCAAACTCACTTTTCTTGCCATTCCACTCGATTATCACTTTCGTAGGCCCGACGGCCACCACCACTGCATCACCTATCTTTTCGCCGACCTTGTACAACTTGTCGCCTATCAGTACTTCATTACCAATTATTCCCTGAACGGCCTTAACCGGATTTTGCTTCGTGACAGGTGGTGCGAATAGATTCTTCTTTTTCAAATCATCCGCCAACGACTTCGACTCCGCCAGTTGGCCTTCAACATCAACCGAATCACCCTTTTCATGAGCTGCGGCTCGCTCCGCTACAGTCTGGGCTTTCGCCGAGGCCATGTAGAACGCAGCCACTTTGATCAGCACAAGCACTCCAAGCAGAACTGATGCCACAATCAACACCACTGCAAGAGTATGCCCTTTGTCTTTTAGCGAATCAAGCTTCATGAAACAATCCAATGGCTATATAGCTTATGCCATAGCCTTATACTTATTTCGACAGAGTCGAAAACGTCATATCCACGTCCACGTTCTGTGGCTTCTTCTTATCGCACCTTATTCTCATTTCCTCCACCCCAACGAGATATGGATTCTCATTAAGACCTGCCAGAAAATCCATAAACTGCGTAAATTGGCATTCCACGCTGCACTCCACCCTTACAAGTTTATGCCCTCCCAGACGTGTCTTGCCTGTTGACAGAACCCGCAATGGCTTGTTGTTGATACGGGCCTGCTTAAACTGATCCCGCAATTTGTTTCTGAATGCGAACGTCTGTTGCTCTTCAGCCTGAGGCATCTCAAAGACAGGCACAATTGACATCAAACCAGCTTGTCTGGACTTCTCGATATCGATTGCCTTAAGCTTAGTCTTAATCTCTGCTATTTGCCCTCTGACGTCTTTCCAGTGCTCCAGCCATTTCATGCCAAGAAAGAGCACAAGAACCAGTCCAACGCCTATGGCGCCCATCTTCAACGTTTTAATATCTTTATTGCTCAGTTTCTGCATATATGGCCTCAGAGACCCAAATTTTATCTTGACGACTTCTTCTGGCTGAAATTTTTATATTGGAAATTGATTGTGAACGTTACTTTGCCGCCTTTGGCATCGGGTGTAGCGTTCGGAATCAATGCATTTTTAACGCTCTTGTCTTCAAGGAGCGCCTCATGGAACCTGTAGATGTCATCTTGATTTCTCGCTTCGCCTGTCAAGCTGACAGCCTGTCCCTTCTTGAAATGAAAGCCTGTTAACTTGATGCCCGATCCACCCTTGTCATTGACGAGCTTGATTAGCGAAAGCATATCAGGCCGAGCCTGCGCGACGACTTTTATCAAGTTCTGTTTTGCTATCAGCTCCTGAATATCCGTGTCAGACAACGAAGCTTCTAAACGTTTTTCCAACGCTCGCGGCGTAGCGATATCAATTGCATAGGAAGCGGCTATTAAAATCAGAATCATCGCCGCAGCTAAAGTAATTGCCGCCCTGGTAGAATATATCCAGTGCTTCTTTTCCTGTTTCTTGGCAGGCTTGTATAGCTGCTTAAATACATTGAAAGCGTCTTTCCGCTCATATAGGGCCATCAGCCCAAGACCAATAGGCACCCTGTAATGGTACACGTCATCCTGTCCGAGCAGGCTCTGCCCGGCCATGGCTGACGTTCCTGGTAAAAGGGCCTCAGCATCGAGCCCCGCTGAAACAAGCGTCGAGACCATGTGTTCAATCAATTCATCACCGTCAGACAGGACAATGATAGGTAAATCTTCCTGCTTCGCCACGCTGAACATGTTCAACACGCTCTTCATGTCCTGAGCAAAGCGTTCCTCCGTCTCAGTCTGCTTTTCAGTGTCTGTTGTCCGGAAGTCTTCGGTGCCCACATCAAGGACCACAGAGTTGCTCAATCGTCCCCCTTGAGCAAGGCAGACCTGAGTACTTCGCGCGCCGACGCTCAGGATCGCTGCGGTCTGCTCGGCTCCTCCAAAGACCCTCGCCCATACCTCTACAATCGCTTCACAATCCAACAGGATACTTGACGGCAGAAAGCAACGCACGTTCTCGATAAATCCCTTTAGACGATCCGTCCTCGCAGCCGCCATCGTCACCGGTAACTGCCCGTTCTTTGTATGTCCAGTTCGCCAAGCCAGCTCCATCTTATCGGCCGGCAGCGGCAAACGACTCTCGGCCTGGAGCCTAACTATCGAAGCAATCTCTTCTTCCCCGACAGCAGGTACATCCAGCCGATAGAAGGCAACGCCCGACGAATCAAATCCGGCTACAACAGCTCTCTCACTGTCGTTTGGTTGTTGCTGTACGGACTGCCTGAGAAGGCCGCATTCGTCAGCAAATGCCCGCCAGTCAGAACTCGTGTCCTGGTCGCTCTTGGCCCAGATGATCTCAAATCCAGACCCGCGCTCTTCTAATTCCACGGCTCTGAGTCTGCCATCTGTTCTTGATATTGCGACAACTGACCGCCGCATTTTGCTGTTGTCCACAGTGCTACTCATCAATTAAATGCTCCCTGATACCAATAGAGTATCTCATAAGGCGACTGGCTCCTGTCTACTACAACCTCTGTAACCACAGTCATGCCATTCTGCATGCCTCTGTTAGCCGTCGCCCAGCATCTGATCATATAGACGTCTGACTTGACGGTAATCGATTCAGAAATCTGGTCAAAAAGAGTGGTAGTCATACCCTCGACCTGTCTGAGATCCTCAGTTTGCTCTATACCATACAAGAGTGTTTCCCTATAGGCGACAATATTCTCCGCAGCGGTATAGGCAGGATCGTCATATCCCATCAACGCAGCTAAAACATAAGTCGAGGCTGTATTGACATTTACCTGCATTGTACTGCTTTGACTGGAACTATTTGTATCACCGCCCTGCTGTTGCTGGTTGTTTTGGTTGTTCTGCTCTGTAGTGTTATTCTGCGTGGTCCCACCTGAGTTATTATTTGTGCTGTTTGTATTGGTACTCTGACCACCGGTATTGGTATTCTGACCACCCCCACCACTGGAATAGCAGGTCAAATAGGCGATCCAGCCCTTGTCGAGCCGATTGTCGCTATTGTCGTGGGGCAGACTCTGATCGCCATCATTCTCATTATAGTCCAATAGTTCATTGTAATTTGCGTCTTCGCCGTATAATAGTTCTTTGGTCACGCCTTTTACCATGAGCAATTCACGGACCGTCCTGAAAGACCCATTGCGAATCATATATGGGTACATAAGGTTGATGTAATATCCCGACTCGGCTCCAGCCAAACCTGGCTCATCATCAGTATCTCGCCAATCCAGTATCGCATCTGCGATTTCCTCGGTCATGTATGGAAGCCCAAGCAATTGCTCTTTGGTTGCAGTGTTTAGATTCATTTTGCTGGCTTCGTCAATAACCTTTACATTCAGCAGGCATCCTTCAAGTGTTATATCATTCAGGTCCGCAGCGTTGTCGCTCCAAAGGTCCGTTAAACAGTCGGTCTCTCTTTCATCTTCATTGAGCAGGGCTATTGCCTTTTCCACCCCCGCCCTGCCCGCCCAGCGGCATCGCACGTCATCAATCCGCGACAATTGCACCTTCGTGTCGAGCCGGCTGGTCCGACCGGCGGTTGCAACAATCGCCATAAGCACGAGCACAAGCCAAAGCACTGCTACAAGCGCCAAACCGTTATTTTCGTTTTCTTTGTGCATTCTCGTGGTTAAAAACCTCGTATCTTCTGTTCTGTTTTCACCCTACATCTGGCCGGTGGCAGCACTATCCGCCTGTCCAGTATCCTCCGAATCCGTAAGCTCACTTCCAACAGCTCTCTCAATATTCAAAAGAAAAGTCTCAACCGCAGGCATGCCTGGTTTTGTCTGTTTGGCGACTATAGTTGCTTCCAGCAAATGCGGCAGTGTCTCCATCTCCTCGGGCCATTCAAGTGACCATTCCTCTCCGTCAAAGAACCTTACCTGGAATATCTCAACATCTTCGGCGATTACCATCAGAATACCCCCCGGTTCCATGGTCTCCTTATCCGGATTGGGCCACATACGCCTCATCAAACAGGACTTTTCATCCTCATGCTGAAGATAGTATTCGACCTCGTAGATTTCCCCTTCAGGCTCTTCCAATCTCGCTTTGGCTCTGCTGACCGTATAAAAAAGCAAATAACTGCTGCCACCATCGGTGGCATCCTCTCCCATGGCAATGAACTCAGTGTTCTCCTGCGTTTGGTCTCGGTAAAGATTCAGAAGATCTCTCTGGAGCGTAGTGGCCGCAAATCTGATTTCCGAAGTCCTGTTGATGCTCTCGTCGATTCTCTCAGCACTGGCCGTAATCGCCTTGAGAGCGCCCACCGCAACGAGCGCAATAAATCCGGTTATTGTCGAAGCAATGAGCACTTCAACCAGGGTAAAGCCACGTATTGTTCGCCTGCTACTGCGCATTGGTTTGCTGGCTCCCTGTCTCCTCACCTTCAATATATGTACTTTCACCATCGATCATAGTTTCTACGACCAGGGTACGAATTCGATTCATCTCAGCCCAGCTTACTTTGATTGTAATAAGGTAAAGGCTGTCTATCTCCTGATACTCGGCCGCGACCTCCCAATGATAACCCGGCTCGAAATCCTCAACATCGCCCTCCGTCTGTCCCATTTCAACGAAATCATCCACACCTATGTAATCGATCATTCTGAGCTGTTTATCCGCAATTGTCGCTGCAGTCTCATACTGCCTGTTCAGTCTCACCATGCTCAGCGCGTTGGTGCTTATCGCCCCGACCGTCAAAACGGCGCCGGAGAGAATGGCGCTTGCAACCAACGTCTCAATCAGGTTGAATCCTCTATTATTATGCATTTTTGACAAATCTTTTATTGTGCGTCCAAATCCACGATACCAATGGTTACATTTTCGCTCGTGCCAAAACTAATCTTGGCGCGACCCGTTGCAGCGCTGATGGCGATTGAATAGTGCGTTTTTCCGTCACCGATTTGAACGACCGCCGCCTGAGATGTTCCGTCAGGCATAAATAATATTGACTGAGTCTCCTCATCCTCATCTTCCGTAACATCCGCGTAAGCCCCAATGGAAGGTATCTTAATATCTTCGAAGAGCACACTCCCCTCCATCACGACAGGCCTGCAGTAGTAGTCCTGAACAATCGATTGTTGACTCTCTTCATATTGCTCGTTCCACTCAGTAGTCACTAAATAAAAACCATTCTGCTCAACATTATTCAGAACCACCCGATACTGGCGCTGCTGTTCAATCGCCATGATCCTGGCATACTGCGCCATCAAAAGAAAACTCCGTGCGGCCCTTTCAACAATCAACTTCTTATAGGTTCCTATATACATACCGCCGCCAACACCTGCAATTATCGCGATGATGGCTATAACAACCAGCATTTCTGTAAGCGTAAAGCCATGCGATACGATCCCTGTACGTGTTTTCGTCTCTTGCGTTTTCATTTGTCCAGGTGGATGGCCATAATAACAATACATAAGAAAACATTGCTATCGCTCGGCCGCCGGCAAACGACAATTCGTCGTAAAGACACAGTCCGTGTCGTAAGTAACATTTCCAGGCAGCTACTGCCCATTCACTATGTCTTCGTAATCTCCTTCGCCGCCCTCCTGGCCGTCGGCGCCGAGGCTGATCAGATCATAGCTTCCCGGATTGAATTCTCCCTGGGAAATGTAGATGAACGGATTACCCCAGGGATCGTTGAGCTGGCTCGGTTTTAGATATCGACCATTCCATTTATCAGCAACATCTTCAGGCGCAGTAACAAGAGCTTCCAAGCCTTCGGTGTCATCAGGAAACCGGCCGCAGTCTATAGAAAATCTTTGTAGAGCATCTTCGATAACCGCCATTTTAGCAGGACACAAATCTCTCCTTGCCTTGACCAGGTGCTTGAACAGATTCGGCGCCACGAGTGCGGCCAGCATCGAAATGATCACGATCACAACGAGCAGTTCGACGAGCGTGAATCCCTTCCTTTGTTGTCTTTTCCGTTTCATATGATCACCTTTCGATTAACCAACACCCAATGCCGGGGTTGTAGGGAAAAACCAAATTCCACAGCCGCGTTATTGGGCTGCCTATTACACAACTGTTTTCAATAACAGTTCGGAACTGACACATCGTCGGACCGTTCAAATTCAATATCAGTGACACCAGAGCCGGCATAAGAATCCCTCACTACAAGCCACCGGCGCCAAGTGACATCATGAGTATCGGCATGAGTGTCGCCACAATTATGAATCCGATAATCACCGCCAAAAACAGTATCAACAGCGCCGGAAATATTGACATAAACCTGTTTAAGGCCGAGTCAGCCTCAGTATCAAACGTCTCGGCTGCATTGAGCAGCAACTCATCCAGCTTGCCTGTCTGCTCGCCGATCGCTGTAATCTGTACGAGTAGAGGCGGAAATAAACCGGAACTGCCCAAAGGATCGGCAAGCGACTCGCCGCGTTTTACCTTATCTGCAACAGAGTCAATCTCCCTGCCTAAAAGTTCATTGCCAAGAGTATCACGCACAACGGCAAGCGCATCGAGAATAGTTACTCCGCCCTTAGTCAACGCTCCCAGTGTCCTGGCAAATCTGCCCACCGCTATGGTCCGCAGGACCGACCCAAAAATGGGAATTTTAAGTCTGAACGTATCCCACTGCAGCCTGCCTTTTGTCTTGGTCCACCTGACAAGATAGAAAAATCCAACTATGATCGCCCCGATGCCGATCCATCCCTGTATAGTCGTGAAAACACCTCTAAGGAAGCCACTGATAGCCATCAGCATCCTTGTAGGCAAAGGCTGTATGGCGCCGCCACCGGTTGCCGCCAGAATGTTTGGTAGTATCCACGTCACTATGATTCCAACCGAGACCATTCCAATGCAGAGAACGAAAATTGGATACGCGGACGCATTCTTCATGCTCGTCTTGATCTTTTCATCTCTGCCCAATATTCCCGCCAGTTGTAAGGTCGTATCCTCGAGAATGCCACCAGTCTCACCAACCCTGATCATTGAGATGTACAACGGACTGAATATCTTTTCATGCTTGGCCATTGCATCCGAGAGAGCCTGGCCCGAGCTAACCGCCTCGACCAGCTCACCGAGCATCTCGCGCATACCCTCTTTGTGCTGCTGCTGACGAATGAGTTCGAGCCCGTTTAGAAGAGGAAGGCCCGCTCTCAGAGCCGTACCCAATTGCGTGGTCATTGCAAGAATATCTTTGGTGGTAACCCGCCCCGAGCCGAACTTCAGAAGTCGGTCTATATTTAAGGAAGCCAGCGAGCTGCCTTCCTTGCCCGGCGCCATCGCCTGCTCGATCATCTCCGTTACGAAGTGACCTTTATCAGCCAAGGCCACTACGGCACTTTTGTGATCCGCGGCCTCGACCTTCCCGGCAACGTGACCGCCATGTCTGTCAACTGCTTTGTATGAAAAGTGGCCCAATATTCAACCTCGCCATGCCAAACTGTCAATACGCTGATTGGAAAAAGCAAATCTAAGAACCTGTGCCTCGTTCTACAATAGTATTGTTTCGACCGCTCTCAGTCTTCCGTGATGCTCTTGGCGACCCTGAATATCTCTTCAGGCGTCGTGATGCCCTGCATAACCTTGTCGATGCCATGACGCACCATGCTGACGTGGTCATCAGGCGCCTCCTTTAATATCTGGTCGGTGGAAGGTCTCGCGGCTATGAGTTCGCGCATCCTGCTGGTTATCCTCAGAAGCTCGAAAATGCCTTTTCGTCCGATCATGCCCGTGTTGTTACACTCACTGCAGCCGGCCCCATGATAGAAAACTGTGTCAGGCTTGATGTCAATCGAACCGTTTAAGCTCTTGATTATGTGCTCATCCGGTGTGTACGGTTCTTTGCACTTCGGACATATAACTCGCACAAGCCTCTGAGCCAATATGCCCTCAAGCGAACTTGCCAGTAGGAACGGCTCAATCCCCATATCGATCAACCGCGTAATAGCCCCGGCTGCATCATTGGTATGGAGTGTTGAAAATACAAGGTGGCCGGTCAGGGCCGCACGAATTGCAATATCCGCTGTCTCACGGTCGCGAATCTCGCCGACCATTACGATATCAGGGTCATGTCGCAGGATATGGCGAAGACCGGTTGCGAATGTGAGTCCCCTCTTCGGATTCACCGGCATCTGGTTGATCCCCTCCAAGCGGTACTCAACCGGATCCTCAATCGTTATCATCTTCACCGAAGGTGTGAATATCTTATTAAGAGCACTATACAGCGTGGTTGTTTTACCGGAACCAGTAGGCCCCGTAACAAGCACAATACCATGTGTCTTGTGTAGACTGGTCATGAACCCTTCAAGGGTCTGCTTATCCATGCCCAGATCCTCAAGCGGCATTAACGAAGCCGTCCGGTCCAGCAACCTTAATTCGACAGCCTCGCCGTACACCGTTGGAACAGTGGAGACACGTATATCGATTTTGCCTTTTTTGCCCATGAACTCGATATGACCGTCCTGCGGTACAAACCGCTCGGCAATGTTCATGTCCGCCATGATCTTCACTCGGGAGATGATAGCGGCCTGGAGACGCTTGGAAGACGGAGCCTGCTCTACAAGTAAACCATCGATTCGGTATTTTATCTTAACTTCGTGCTCGAACGGCTCAATGTGAATATCGCTGGCGCGAGCGTCGATTGCCTCAAGGATGATTAAGTTAACCAGATTTACCAGAGATGGTTCGCGAGCCAATTCATGCAGTTTGGCGGGCGAGAAATCCCCGTTCGTCAGTTCCTGATCGCTCAACTGTTGATCGTCCGGAACGAGATTATCCAGCATCCTGGCGACGTTACTGCCGTAGAACTTCATAACCGCATGTTCAAGGTCAATTGGAGTCGCATAGTACCTGCGAATCGCAAAGCCGGTTACAAGCCTGAGATCCTCCAATACCTGAGGCTGGAACGGATCGGTCATAGCCACAGCCAAACGCCCATCCTCCTGCCACAAGGGCAGGACATTGTACTTGTTTACAAGTTCAGCAGGCACCAGACCGATCAGGTCGCCGCTAATGGTCAAATCCGTCAAGTCTACTTTTCCGATGCCAACCTGGATCGCGAGAGCTTCATTTAACTGGGCGTGGGTAATATATCCGAGATCTACGAGAATCCGGCCCAGAGGGCGATGTTCAACCTTCTGTTCGGCCAGAGCTACATCAAGGCTGGACTCGTCCAGGTAAGCCTTCTCGCACAGCAACTGACCGAGCCTCTTCTTACTACTAATATCTGGGTTCATACTTCTCCGGGTATCTAACACAAAGAAAAACCTATAAAACTACAACTGTAATCAAATAGATAGCCTATGTCAAGGAAATGCGACAAGAACAGACCAAGCCGTCCCAGACACTGGTGTTTAAGGATATCCAAACTAAGCGACATATGGCATGAATAAGTAACTGCATGGCGCCATTGTGCCCGAAAAACCTGCGTCTCATAATAACATGAATCCTTGTATACATAATAGAAGCTACCTGTTCACACCAAGTAACGAACATGCAGTCTGAGGCCATCCCAAAAAAGCCTTACCGGCTGCAAAGTTATAGTATCAGACGCTTGAGAAAAGCTGTTTGTTACAGAAAAACCCGGAAACAGCGGAAAAAAACGGCATTCAGAGAGAATATACGATAGGAGATGTTCGAACTGGCTGTTATAGGGCAATGACGAGTAAAAGACGGTAACTTTAGACTGACATTTTCGAAATTGCCAGTGGTTACTCCGGATACATAACGTGCCGGGTGGCGGTTATCTGTAAAAAGAGGGCAATCCGGCTCTGATCGAAAAACTGTGTAAAAATACCGCCGAAAAACGAAAAAAGCCAATAAACTACTATCAGATGCCCTTGGAACGCTCCAGAATGAGCCTGATTCGGGATAATTTCATTCGCTCTTGACTATAGAACATTGGATATTTGGTCGAAATACTATATCGGGTAGGAGGAACTTCTCAGGCACTGCCAAGTGGTTGAGAAGTAGCGCCAAGGAAAGAGGCTGGATAAAACAAGGTGCCTTGAGAAGAGCCAATGAAATAGGCCAGTAGGAAGTAATTTGGGTATCGCAATATCTGAGTTCTGTATACCTGCGGTACTTCGCATATGCTCAGTATGGAATATGCTGGTTTTAGGACACATGAACCAGGAGAAACACAAATGACTATACCGGAAATACGAACCAAGGCGCGCGATATTGGAGTCCGACCGGGAAAAATGAATAAGGCCGAACTGATCCATGCCATCCAAAATTCTGAGGGTAATCTCCCTTGCTATGGACAGGCAAACGGTCAGTGCCCGAACAGCGACTGCTGCTTCATGCAGGATTGCCTCAAGGTTAATCGGTAACTCTAACTTTCTCCCTCATATCTTGACAGCACAACGGTGATACTGGCAGGGATCAGAAGCAAGACGCAACAACGTGCGCGCAGCGTCTCATCGACTATAGGTCACAGATCAAACTGTGATTATCCTATTGACAAATTAATAGTATTTTATACGGTTATAATGCTTTGGTCTGGGTGTATTCTTTTATCCCTCAAAGTACACTCCTTATGAGAAGCGAGGGAAAATCAGTTCGGGCTTTTCAAGCCTAAGGAGAAAGTAACGTGAGTACAGGTAAAGTAAAGTGGTTCGATGAGAAAAAGGGGTTTGGCTTCATTACGCCGGACGATGGCGGTGAGGACCTATTCGTCCATCACAGCAACATTGCAGCCGAAGGTTTCAGGTCGTTACGAGAAGGACAGGACGTCGAGTATGAAGTGGGCGAAGGACGTAAAGGCCCACAGGCTACGGAGGTTCGTGGCGTATAGTCTACGATACACATCAGGACGACAAGAGCCAAAAAGCTTCGCTCAGATGCGGGGCTTTTTTATTTGAACCTATCCCCATACTCTTGCTGTCGGCATTTTCAGTACCATATACGGCATTTATTTAAGGTTCTGTGATGATTGTTAGGCACAGAGCAGAACCGCAAAGCGGATTGTATTGGTATTGCGCAATGGACAGCCTAATATCTCCGTCAAGACGATAAGAAACGATCCGACACTATTTTTTATCGCTTTCGCCCATCAATGAGCTTGTGACGTCGGCCTGAGCAGCTCTTCATCAGGCATCGTACATACCAGCGTATTGCCAATGTACTCTTCAATGGCGGGAATGATGAACGATTCCTCTTCACAAGCAAACGATATGGATGTGCCGGCCACCCCCGCCCTGCCGGTTCGCCCTATTCTATGCACATAATCTTCCGGCTCATAGGGAAACTCGTAGTTAACCACCAGCCCAATGTCTTTAACGTGTAATCCTCTGCCGGCCACATCGGTGGCAACAACCACACTCACAGATCCGTCCCGAAAACCATTGAGGATTCTGATCCGCTTTTTCTGGGGTACTGCGCCGGAAAGAAGCTCACATGCAATTCCATGCGCCCTAAGTTTAGATGCAAGCCAGTTCGTGCGGTCGCGACGATTGCAGAAGATCAGGACGCGATTATCCTTTCGCTTTCTGAGAATGTTGTACAGCAGTTTGAATTTCTCGCGTGAAGAGACGATGTAGACAATCTGTTCGACCGTATCGACCGCCACCTGCTCCGGCTCTATCTCACATATGACCGGGTCGGGCATCCATTGTGATGCCAACCTCAGAACATCTTCGGTCAACGTGGCGCTGAATAGCATTGTGCGCCGTTTGTTCTTGGTTGATGTCTGTCTGATGATCCGCTTAACGTCTGGTATGAAACCCATATCAAGCATCCGGTCGGCCTCATCAATAACCAGAACTTCGACCTGCTTGAGGTCGATAACGTTACGATGAATGAAATCCAGCAACCGCCCCGGTGTAGCGACAATCAGATCAACCGCCCGTTTTTTGAGCTTGTTTGATTGCTTGCTGATATCAAGCCCTCCGTAAATGGCGATGCTATTGAAATTGCAGTACTTCCCGAGCCCAATGGCATCCTCGACGATCTGAATCACCAGTTCACGTGTTGGGGCTATAACCAGGGCCCGTGGTGTGCCTTTGGGGCGTTCCCCATTGATCGGATCTCGAATGAATTTACTGAACATCGCTATCAAAAATGCCGCGGTTTTCCCTGTCCCGGTCTGTGCCCGACCGGCGACGTTCTGCCCTATGTTTGCATGAGCGAGCGTCTTGGCCTGGATCGGTGTGCAATACTTGAAACCGAGATCTGCGATGGCGTGCATAATTCTGTCGGCAAGCCCGAGATCATGAAATCTCGTCAGACCCTCTTTTTCGGGCACACGGAATTCGTCCACCGTCCATCGCTTCCTGCTGTGTTTCCGCTTGGGCGAACTTTTTGTAGAATGTTTCCCTTCTTCCCGATCAGCAGCAGGGCCTTGCGAATCACTATCGCCCGGTTTGCGAGCATTCTCTGCAGTTTCTTTCGAGCCATAAGAGGCTGTATCATCAATTTCTTTATGCGATTGCCGGTTGACCATGTTAATATTGAACAACAAAACCAAAAGACAAGCGAACAAAAAGTAATCTTCATTGAAATTATATACAAGTTTTTAATAGCGATTGCAGCCGCTGTACACCTCGATTTCGAGGCGCTAAAGGGCATGCAATTGTCACAATAAGGCCTCATTATAATGGATTGTGAACCCAATTCGATAAGTCTGACTGTCTTATATTGAGTTGGCTTTTGAACCCTGCGATGCACCCCATACTCGGTGAAAAGTTGATCTGTGTCGATCTGGTCGCTGGGATGGGCCTATCAAGGTGGATCATTCGTTGTCCCGGGTGCGTATTGAAGAGGAGCCGGTCAAGTGGCGGTTGTAGTAGCCTGCTGGACAAAATAGGGCTATTTTGGAGTCGCTTCCAAGTAACAATACGCAGGAGTATCTCCAGTCGCGGGTTGGATTGCGATTTTGGGGCCGCGACGGTTGCAGATGACTCGACTCCACGCTATTCTCATGGTATTTTGGCATCATAAAGGTTCAAATATGGAAAACGTATCGCGATCAACCCTTGAGGTGCTGAAGGAGCACAGTTATGAGTACAATCAATAAAAGATCCGTGATACTCATCGTAATGATTGGACTCATAGGATCGCTTGCCTGGACGCCGCGAAAGGCCTTTGCGTGCTCGACTATCCTGGTCGGTAAAGATGCAACGTCGGATGGTTCGGTTCTGATGAGCAGCTCGTGTGACGGTGACATAATGGGTTTGATTTATGTCATGCCTGCGCAGAAGTATCCCCAAGGCACAAAACTCCCCATGTATTGGAATCTCCCCAGGCCCAAGACGCATAAGGAATACCTCTCCAATCTGCGTAAGGGTTATGATCTTGTGGGCCATCTGCCTGTAGAGGAGACCTACCGCAGCATCATTCTGGCTGGTAATGTCGAGAATATGACCACAGGCGGCATGAACGAGCACGGCCTCAGCATTGCTATAGAATTTTTGCCGATGCGTGTCGGCCTGGCATGTAAGCGAGGTGTCGTCGGTCCGAACAGCAACCACTGGACGACCTCGTTGATAGCCAACGGTCTGATGCGGGCCCGAACCGCTCGAGAGGCCATTCGAATAATCGGCACCATGATAGAACAATATGGCTTTCAGTACTACCGCGCTCCCCACGCCGGGGTGGCACTGCCGATAGCGGACGACAAAGAAGCCTGGCTCATGGAGATATTTGGTCCTGGTGAGGAATGGACGAAAGACAGCGGCAAACCGGGTGCTGTCTGGTGTGCCCAGCGCATACCGGACGGAGAAATTGGTTGCAGTGCCAATCGCAGTCGCATTGGCAAGGTCGACCTGGAAAACCACGACATGTTCATGATGTCCGCCAACATCCACTCCCTGGCGGAAGAACTCGGAATATGGAAAAGGGGCGATCCCTTCATATGGCGGGACGTATACGGCGATCCGGGCAGCACCTATAACTCCTTACGCGAATGGCGGGCCTTGAGTCTGGCTGCCCCGTCGCTGGGGCTACAAACCACTGGTGATCCCACGGTGGATCGCTACCCATTTTCCGTAAAACCCGATCGGCTATTCACAGTCCAAAGACTCATGGCCGTTATGCGAGACGGCTACGAGGGAACCAATTTCGATCTTACAGAGCACCCGGCTTTTTATCTCCAGGGCAAAAAGAGTCCTTTGGCTCGTCCCTGGGGACCAACGGAACTATTTGACCTGTTGGACCTTAAGCCAAAGCGCGCCCTTTGTACGCCAACCAGCGGATACGTTTTCGTCGCACAGCTCCGAGATTGGCTGCCGGATACGGTCGGGAATTGCCTGTGGTTCGCTTACGGACCGGCCTACACGAGCTGTTTTGTGCCCATCTATGCCGGAGTAACCGATCTGCCGGATGCGTGGGACCAGGCCCCGGACTATACTCGAATAAGCCGGAATCAGATGCCGTGGAACTTCCGGTTGGTGTCCAGTCTGGCTAACAACCTGAGATATCAAGACGCGATTCAGGATATTCAACGCGTGTTTAAACCTGCAGAAGCAGCATTTTTCAAGATCCAGACGCCCGTGGAAAGAACAGCCGCGGTGGTTCTCAGGAAAGCGGGCGTTGTGGGGCTCGAACGTTTCTTAAACGCCTATGCGGAGCATTGCCTGACACAGGTGGGGTATGCCTATCACGAGCTGGTCGACTATCTGATGTTTCGGTATTTGCTGGATAATTCAGAGGTGGCGCCGCCAAAACTACCTGCCATCAGCACACCTATTATCCCCGCGGCGGAAGATAATTGAATGACTTGAAGCTGGATCAGAAAACTCGCAACCGGCATTTGATAAGGAGTTCAAGAGATGCGTGAAGAACGAAATCTTAGCCGTCGGCAGTTCATCGCTAAATCGACGGCGATGGCTGCAGCCAGTATTGTTCCGAGACATGTCCTGGGCGGACAGGGGCACATATCACCGAGTGAGCAATTGCATGTTGCGATTATTGGTACGGGCGGACAGGGAATCACCAATATCAAGAACCTGTTGACACACAGTGATGTGAAAATCACGGCGATCTGTGATGTGGCCAAGTTTTGGGACAACAGCAACCTCTATTACCGGCACAACGGCGGTCGTGAACCTGCGATGAAGGCGATTGAGGACCACTATAGACAGACCGAATCCGAAGGGTATCACGGCTGTAAGGTGTATACTGACTTTAGATTGATGCTGGAGAGATCAGATAAAGATATCGATGCTGTCGTAGTGGCCACACCGAACCACGTGCATGCTGTGGCCTGCATGGCGGCGATCCGTGCGGGTAAGGGAGTATACTGCGAGAAACCTCTTACGCATTCCGTGTATGAGGCTCGCAGGATCGCCCAGGCGGCGCGTGAGGCTAAGGTTGCCACTCAATTAGGCAATCAGGGCCATTCTTCGGATGACATTCGTCGGGCCGTGGAATGGGTTCGCGACGGAGCCATCGGAAAGATAAGCCGGGTGTACGTATGGGCCGGGGAGAATCGTATACCGACGTTTACCGAACGTCCTAAGGAGACGCCAACAATGCCGGATGGTTTGAATTGGGATCTCTGGCTGGGGCCCGCCAAAGAACGACCGTACCATCCCGCATACACGCCCCTGCTCTGGCACTACTGGTGGGATTTCGGCGGCGGTAAGCTCGGCAATTTCGGGTGTCATACGCTGGATACTGCTGTATGGGCCCTGAATTTGGAGCACCCTACCCTGGTCGAGGCCAGTTCAACACAACTCAGCACGGAGACGACTCCCATAGCCGCCACATGTCACTATAAGTTCCCGGCACGCGGCGATCAGCCACCGGTCGATCTCTTTTGGTACGATGGTGGGATACGACCGCCACGGCCCGATTGCCTGGACCTCAGAAGGAATCTGCCGTCCCAGGGTGGGTCACTGATGGTCGGTGATCAGGGAGCCATTCTGTCGGGTGTTTGGAGCGGGTCTCCCCGAATCATCCCCGAAAAAAAGATGCAGGACTATACGCAACCTCCAGCGACAATCCCTCGCTCTTCGGGTCATCATCGCGATTGGATTAATGCATGCAAAGGTGGCCCACCAGCCAGCTCAAACTTCGAGTATGGTGCGCGCCTGACCGAGATCGTCCTGCTCGGTGTGACCGCCATACAAACTGGTTTAAAACTCCTTTGGGACGGACCCAATATGAAGGCGACCAATACACCCCAAGTGGACCCGGTCATACACGGCCATTTTCGCAAGGGATGGGAGATTTGACTCCAAAGTTTCTGTCCGAAAAGATCTTTTTATCTCGTTCGGTTGCAGTGAAGTAACATTAGGTCGGCTCGAGCTTGACGATTAAAGGGCTATTCTTCTTGGATTTGCAGATAACGGCGAGAAAAACGTTCAGGGCCCACTCCAAAGGAATCTTGAAGCGATTTTGCATATACTTGAGAGTGGCGGGAATGACAACTACAGAATTGAAGAATTCCCGGATCTGAACCATTTTCTCCATACATCCATGATAAGTTCGCCATGATGCCTGAGATATAAGGGCCGATACTATTGAAACATAGAAGTTGTTCCGTTACTATGGGGTCTCATGGCACATAAGAGCACTTCAATCGAGCGTACATGGGACATCGGCAATAAGGGTACGCTATAAAGATGACTTTATAATAAGGAAGTAAGATGATTTTGTTAATAGAAGCTCAAGATGGAACATGATTTTTTTCGTCGCCCATAATCATCTCAATCAAACATAATCTCTGCGGTAAAGCCGAAAAATGTCGAAACTGATTATTGTATCCAATCGCCTACCCGTAACCGTGTCCAGATCCGGCAACAATGTCTCTTTTAGACAAAGCGTCGGTGGCTTAGCTACGGGAATATCGTCTCTCTCACAACCCAGAGAGAGGTTATGGTTCGGCTGGCCCGGCCTATCCAACGATAAACTCACACCGCAGGTCGAGCAGGAAATCTTCGCCGGCCTGAAAGACCGGGGTTGTTATCCGGTTATGCTAAGCTCCAAAGACATCAGAGGATTCTACTCGGGCTTCTCCAATAGAACCATCTGGCCCCTTTTCCATTACTTCACGGAACATGCTGTATTCAAGAATGAGCTTTGGGACGCGTACAGGAAAGTAAACCAGATTTTCTGTGACGAAATTATCCCGCAACTGGGCAAAAAAGATAAAATCTGGATACATGACTATCAACTGATGCTGTTGCCTCAGATGATTCGCGAAAAAGTACCCGACGCCCAAATTGGTTTTTTCCTGCATATTCCTTTCCCCTCATTTGAGCTGATTCGTCTTCTTCCATGGAGAAATGAGATACTCGAAGGCATGCTCGGCGCCGATCTGATCGGATTTCATGAATACGACTACGTTCGCCACTTCCTGAGTAGTATATACCGCATCGCCGGTTTCGAGCACATGCTCAGTGAGCTGGTGGTCGGCGACCGCCTCGTTCGTGTCGATGCCTTTCCTATGGGCATAGACTACGAAAAGTATGCACATGGCATGGAACTGCCGGAGGTGAAGAAGGAAATAAAGAAAATCACCACAAACAAGAGCGTCCGAATCATCGCATCTGTCGATCGCCTGGATTATACGAAAGGAATCCTTAAGAGGTTGGAAGCCTTCGATTGGTTCCTTACCAAGAATCCCACCTATCACGAAAAAGTCTCTTTGGTGGTTATCGCTGTTCCATCCCGAACAAAAGTTGAGCAATACGATATTCTCCGAGACCAGATTGAAAAAATCGTTGGAAGAATCAATGGCACATACGGCACGCTGAATTGGATGCCCGTTTCATATATGTATCGCAGTCTACCCTTTGACAAGCTGGTGGCCTTGTACAATGTTGCCGATGTTGCGTTAATCACCCCATTGCGTGACGGCATGAATCTTGTCGCAAAAGAATTTGTCGCCTGTCAGCACAAGAAGGAACATCAGGGAATTCTCGTTTTGAGTGAAATGGCCGGTGCAGCCAGTGAGCTGGTCGAAGCCATTGTGGTAAATCCTCATGACAAGCTTCAAGTCGTCGATGGGCTCAAGCAAGCCCTCGAAATGCCCCAGCAGGACAGGCGCCAGCGCAATTCAATGATGCGATCGAGGCTCTCCCGCTATACCGTAGCTCGTTGGGCGCACGACTTCATACACAGTCTGAACCAAATCAAAGAGAAACAAAAACACTTCCTGACCACAAAAATGTCACATTCCGCCCAGCAGAGCATCCTAAGACAATATCGGGCGGCGAAACACCGACTCTTTCTGTTCGATTATGATGGGACCCTTGTGCCCTTCGTCAAAGATCCCGAAGATGCTCAACCTGATACCGGCCTTCTGAGAGTTCTCAAGCAGCTCATAGAAGAGCCGTCAAACGAAATAGTCATCATTAGTGGAAGAAATAAGAGTACGCTCACGAACTGGCTTTCCGAATTGCCTATACATCTGATTGCCGAGCACGGCGCCTTCTTTCGTCTGAAGAACGGGCAATGGCAAACCTCAATCCCCGCCGAAACCAGTTGGAAGGATGTGATCCGCCCCATACTGGAATTGTACGTGGACCGCACGCCGGGCTCCTTGCTTGAAGAGAAAGACTACTCCCTCGTCTGGCATTGTCGAAAGAGCGAACCCGACCTGGCGAAGTTGAGAACCCAGGAGCTTAAAGGCGCTCTAATGACAATAACCGCAAATTTGAATATTGGTGTGTTTGAAGGAAGCAAAATTGTCGAAGTAAAGCATCTAAGTGTCAATAAGGGGGAAGCCGTAAGAATGTGGCTCTCGAATCAGAACTGGCCTTTTATTTTCTGTGCAGGTGATGATTACACCGATGAAGACATGTTCGCAGCGCTGCCTGAAGATGCAATCTCGTGCAAGATCGGAGTTGGCCCATCAAGAGCCGGATTTAGATTGAATTCTCCTCAGGAACTACGTGAGTTCCTGATTAGGCTGCAAGAATCTGACAATGCCTGATTTGGAGTGTCCGCATAATCCTATGAAGAATCTGGACTACGGAATAATTGGAAACTGTAAGAGCGCCGCTCTGATAGATCGATACGGCAGCATTGACTGGTGCTGCCTGCCTGATTTTGATTCTCCGTCAGTGTTTGCCAGGATACTGGATTCGCAGAACGGTGGCTGCTTTCAAATAGAGCCCGTGGGAGAATATCGCATCGATCAGGAATATCTGGGCAAGACCAATATCCTGGTAACGAGATTCTCCGGCGGTGAGAACGCTTTCGAAGTGATCGACTTCATGCCTCGCTATAGGACGGAGGAAGGCTTGTATCACTGCCCGCCGGATGTGGTCCGATACATTCGACTTATATCGGGCAAACCCGAAGTACGTATTATCTTTCAACCAAGACCAGCCTATGCACAGCACGCAACCAGAGTCGAAGTCACAGATGAGTTCATTAAGCATCTGACAGTTAAAGGATCCTACGAATCCCTCTACCTGTACACCGATCTGCCCTTCAAAGAAGTCGTGGATTCCACACCGCTCACTATCGAACGCGATTGCTACCTTCTGCTTAGTTACAACCAGAAGCTGTTCAAACCGGACCACGATTGGGTCCAACTGGAATTCGAACGAACGAAGGTGTATTGGCTTGGATGGGTCGCTAAAACCACAGTATTTACTCCATACCAGAAAGAAGTCGAAAGAAGCTCCCTGGTTCTGAAACTTCTGGCTTATCAGAAGACAGGCGCCATTCTTGCTGCAGTAACAACCAGCATACCAGAGACCATCGGAGATGTCAGAAACTGGGACTACAGATACTGCTGGATTCGCGACGCATCCATGACAATAAACACACTTACTAAGCTGGGACATTATAATGTCGCAAAACGTTTCCTGCAGTTCATCCTTGATATAGTGCCCTACAAAGATGAGAAAATCCAGATACTGTATTCTATCAACCATAGGCGTCGCTTGACTGAAAGAGAATTGACCTGGCTTGCGGG
Source organism: uncultured Pirellulales bacterium (assembly GCA_964649005.1). Classification (GTDB taxonomy): domain Bacteria; phylum Planctomycetota; class Phycisphaerae; order Sedimentisphaerales; family Anaerobacaceae; genus CAZGMJ01. The sequence continues at coordinate 10,612 of CAZYMD010000033.1, read as the reverse complement.
CTATGAAAATTCCAAGCCTGTCCGAGTCGGCAACGCTGCGGTAAATCAGAAACAGAATGACATCTACGGCGTGCTCCTGGACGCCATCTATCAGAGTCTGATTGTATTCCATCACTCACTGAACAACAAAGACGATATCTGGACCGTTGTCAGAACTCTTACCCGTCACGTGCGGAACAACTGGAAAAAGCTCGACTCCAGCATTTGGGAATTCAGAACTGAAAAGAAACACTTCACATTCTCGAAGATTCTGTGCTGGGTGGCTATGGACCGGGCCGCCAGAATCGCGGTTTTCTTTGGGAAGAAGAATGATGCGATGAGTTTCGCATGTCTGCGGGATGAAATCAGAACCGACATTCTCAATAAAGGCTGTGATCCCGCTAATGGAGCTTTAACTCAGTTCTACGGCTCAACTTCTATGGATGCAGCCAACCTATTGGCACAGCAATATGGCTTCCTTTCGTCACGGGACCCGGTTTACGTTAATACCGTGCAGCACACGTTCGAAACCCTGTGCAAAGATGGTTTGATGTATCGCTACAAAACCCCTGATGATTTCGGGCCGCCTAAATCATCTTTCACAATATGCACCTTCTGGATGATTAAGAGTCTCTACCTGATCGGACAGGAGAAAAAGGCGATTGAGATGTTCGAAAACGTTCTCCAGCACAGCAATCATGTAGGGCTTTTCAGTGAGGACATCGATTTTTCTTCGAGAAGGCTTCTGGGCAACTTCCCACAGGGCTATTCGCATATCGCTCTGATTGACACTGCCCTGACCATCTCCCAAAGTCCTGAATGGTTCAGAGAAACGGAGCACTTTCAACCATAGCTGCCGACTCACAGGCTAAATGATTACTACCTGATTCCATTCCATGTGTTCTCTGGTCCATGCCTGTTCTGCGCTACGAGGCATAGATATATAACAAAACCAACATTTTGCGTTGGCTCGCAAGCTGTGCATGACTTCTGAGGCCGGGTCCAGATGAGAGAATTATGCAACATTCTAAGATTGTAGCCGTCCTAGAATATCTGACCCTCTGCATCCTTAGGTCTGATAACGAGAACCTTAAGGAGAATAACCAACTGAACAATTTGAACATCTTACGATGCCGGAAGGAACTCTGCAGCTTATTGTATGGTCCTAATTTATTGTAAACCTTGTTTGTTGTTAGTTAAGAGCACGTTCTGCCGCTGGGATGGTACAAACTAAGAAAGCCCGACTAAATATGTGGTTCTAAAGTATAGCCCTGATACCTCACAGCAGTCAAGAAGCCATCCTTGAGAGTCGATAACGGGCAATATCACGGAGGATATTAAAAGGACAATTCAATCTGGGGAAATTAAAGCATGCCGTGTTTGCAGAATATGACGATCAGGCACAAGCTGATCGCGGTAATAATGGCAACATGTGTCGGTGTTCTTCTCCTGGCCGGTGCTACGTTTATAGGTTGGGAATGGTCGCTTGCACGACAGCAAATGCTCCAGTCCATTTCCATCCATGCGGAGATGATCGCTGAGAACTGCGGGGCTGCGGTGGCTTTTCAGGACTCTAAGGATGCTGAACGAATGTTGCAATCCCTCCATACGGAGTCTTCAATAACAGCATGTCACATTCACGACAGTGAGAATCATCTCTTGGCGGCTTATGGTAGTGGACTGAGCAACGAAACGGTTGGAGAGAAATGCCAGGCTCACTCTCCGCAGCTCAGACAAAGAGGATACGTTTTCGATGGTGGCTCCCTGATGGTATTGGCCTCGGTCGTTGTTGACGGAGAGATGATCGGTACGGTGCTCCTGAAATCCGACCTGCACCCCATGTATGCACGGCTTAGCCGCAATACCGCTATTATAGTAGCTCTTCTGGCATTATGCTCGTTGGTGGCTTATGTAGTATCGTCGCGGCTCCAGGGGATAATTTCCGAGCCAATACTGAGCCTAACTCAGGTAGCCAGAGCTGTCTCGGAGAGGAAGGAATATTCTGTCAGGGCAATGAAGCATGGAAACGACGAAGTAGGCCTGCTGATAGAATCATTCAATGAGATGCTCGAGCAGATACAACAGCGAGACTTGGCGCTGGTCAAAGCAAACGAAGAACTTGAATCTAGGGTGCAGAAACGTACGGCCGAACTGACAACAATCAATGAACAACTGACCGAGGAAGTAGCTGAGAGAAAGAGAGCGGAAGAGAATACAAGGGAGATTAATATACAGCTCCATAATTCTGTCGAACGGGCAAACATGCTGGCGCAGGAGGCAACCGTAGCCAACCAGGCCAAGAGTGAATTTCTGGCGAACATGAGCCACGAAATACGCACGCCCATGAATGCGATTATAGGCTTCAGCGAAATGCTCGCTGAGCAAAATCTGACTAAAGAGCACAAGGAATACATCTATACAATCATGAACAACGGTAAAGCTCTTCTAAGTTTGATCAATGACATCCTCGATTTCTCCAAGATAGAAGCCGGAAAGCTTGATATCGAAAAAACCAAATTCTCATTGGCCGAACTGCTTGCCTCTATTGAATCCATCGCAAAGCCGAATGCACAGACTAAAAGCATCAGTTTCAAAATTGATGTCGGAGAGGGTGTGCCGACACACATTTTCAGCGACTCCGCTCGGCTGCGTCAATGCCTGGTTAATCTTGTCGGCAATGCAGTCAAGTTTACCGAAGAAGGGTATGTATGTTTATCCCTTTCTGTACAGCATCGCGATGGTGACCCGCATGTGTGCTTTGATGTCGAAGATACCGGCATAGGCATAGCGGAGGATAAGCAACGCACTATTTTTGATTCGTTTACACAGGCGGATTCGACAACCAGTCGAAAGTATGGCGGAACGGGTCTGGGTCTGGCCATTACAAAAAGGCTGGCGGCATTGCTCGGTGGCAGTCTTACGCTGTCCAGCAATCGGGGCAAGGGTTCGGTCTTCTCGCTTGAGATACCAGCGGGCGTAAACATCGAGGAACAATCCAGCCTCAGTGAAAAGGATCTTGCGATCAAGCCAACTACACAACCACAGATTGCAGATTGGGAGAGGCTGTCGGGCAGTATACTCGTTGCTGAAGACATTCTGGCAAATCGATTGCTCATTAAGCTACTGCTGGAGAAGATGGGATTTGACGTTTCATTGGCTAAAGACGGCCTCGAGGCAGTAGAAAAAACGATGGCCGAAATTTTTGACATGATATTCATGGATATGCAGATGCCCAATATGGATGGATACGAGGCAACACGAAAGATCAGAGAATCAGGTGTGAGCATACCGATTGTGGCGTTGACCGCTCATGCAATGCAGGGCGACAGAGAAAAATGTATTGCCGCCGGCTGTGATGACTACTTGACCAAACCAATCGACAGACACAAGCTGCGGACGACCTTGCACAAATACTTGTCTACAACAGATCATCGTGTTGAAGAAAGCGTAGTTGCTATAAATACACAGATAGATGGATTAGTCCAATTCTGCACGGAAGATACTAACAACAAAGATAAGTCTCCGGATTCCGAAGACGGCGAACCAATAATCGACTTCGATCAACTGATCAATCGTTTTGGTGACGAGGAAAGTGTAATCGAGCTGATGCCAACATATCTCGATGACACCCGGAAACGAATGGACATGTTGATCCAGGCCGTGGAAAAGGGCCAGGCAGATGAGACTGAAAAGCACGCTCACGCCCTCAAAGGAATCGCAGTGAACTTCGGCGCGAACCGCCTGGCAGAAGCAGCTTTGGAACTCGAGCGAGCAGGACGAGGAAACGACATAGCTGTTGCTGCTTCGCTACTGCCCGATGTCAGGTCTCAATACGACAAGATGATAACGTTCCTATCCTCGAGTGGTCGCTTTGCTGCACTAAAAGTATGATCAGACCCTTGGCCTCTATCCGTCCATCTCTCACATATAGACGAATGCCATTTAGGCGAACTGATCCCAGCGTCAATCATACCACCCTGTACCATGTTCTGCCTTAGGAATGTGTTTGAAGTGCATGAGAAACCGATGTTAAAGCCTCTGGCGAATAACGATTCATACAGCTCGGTTTTGCTTCTTACTTCTCAACTCTGGGTAATAACTCGACGTTTCCTATAAAGTAGGGTTCTCCGAGGATCCGTTTGCCTTCAGTTTCGCTCGTGTCGATGACAACAGCATAAACCTTGCATGGTCCGGCCTGGAGTCCAGCCAGACGAGCAGGATATCTGTCTTTGACGATTTGCCCCGGCTTCAGTAAGAAAAGCGGTGCACTCCAGTCGCCCGGATCATGTCGTGTATACCAGGGTGTTCCCCTGCGCGGTGTCTCATCCCCTGACGGCTTAAGGTGAAACGCAAGCATAACGTTTCGCTTAATCTGTCCAGTTACGCGCCACCATGTGGATAGGTATAGAATTCTTCCTTCCTCGACGGTTTTGGGTAGATCAAATGCAAGTAGTTCCACGTGGGGCGCAATTTTAACGGGCTGATTTATTTTGCCGGTGTCATCTGGGATTGTGGGCGCAAAGACTGCTTCAGAAACGGCTGGGGTAATCTCCTGTTCATGAGAGGGAAACATAGCGAAGGCCAAACCGGGATCGGGCTCTGTCCGAGATGTCACCTTCGGCTCCGCTATGTCGATTACACCCATAGGTCTGCCCTCGACATCTTCTTTAACAAGAAGGCTTGTCCCAAGTGGGGAACAAAGAGCCCGCATCTCAGTGAGGATTTCTTGTGCTTCTTCATACCTTGCAAGGACGGTATAACCATTCAACACCTGCGTGGGAATTACCTCGATTCTTTTAACGCCATTAGCGGAAAGGTACAGTCTGAAAAGGGCGCACTGTTGCCCTTCCGGTTTAAGTTTGCAGTCGAACAGGAGGTTCCCCATGTCGTAGATGACCGCCCTGCCATCAATTACTTCGATGCCTTGCAGGCGGTGGGCAGAGTGGCCGAGTATGAGGTCCACACCATTTCCGAACGCAATGCGAGCCATCGTCCGGTGAACAGGTTGGGTTTCTCTGACCCAGTTATTGCCCCAGTGAATTGTAAGCACAAGAAGATCGCAACGCCCATTTGCCCACCGCCCAAGCTTTCGCATTTTTTCCGTGAACAAGCTGAGGTCCTCTTCACTGGTGTAATTGGTGCCGGGGCGGTCCTCTTCCGCTCGGGAATGGCTCATCGAGGTATCCATACCCGCGATACCAACGCGAACGGGGCCAATACCAACCACTCGTGGCTCTTCCGCTTTCGCTGAATTGATACCGATTCCTACGCACACGAGCCCCGCTTTGGCGCACCACATGGCCGTATCCGACACACTCACGGGGCCGTAGTCGCCGCCATGATTGTTTGCCGCAGTTACAATGTCGATTCCTTTCCGCGTAAGACAGTTCAGCATTTCAGGCCGCGCCCGGTAGTAAAATGGGCAGCGTTCTCCCTTATCAATTGGCATCCCATTGAGGGAAACACAGCATTCGAGATTGCATAGCGCCGCGTCCGCTGTCGAAAGAACGGATTTGACTCCATCGAGAGGCCAATCGTAACCGTTCCGGCCCACCATATCATGTTCCCATCTGGCCAGTACAGTATCACCGCCTGCGACCAGCAGACCAACGCCGGGCTGCTTCATACCGTCCGCTTGACGATTTACTTGTGCAACAGTTTTGGTGTACTTGCAGTTAGACAGATCGAGAGCTTTGAATTCGAGATGGTAAAGCACCGCTCCTTTTTCTTTTTCGGATCGCTCTGTAATGCATAGTGGAACAAGGATTATATCAGGCGTCATCTCGGCAGGCATATCGCCCACATCTCCATTGCCTAAGGCCCAGTACTCCTTGCTCCCGGGGCCTCGCTCTTCCATCAGGCTGTCGAAGCGAACCTCATCGATAAGCCTTACTTCCATTTGCCGGGAAACGAGATCCTTTAGAGTTGAGTGGATCGAACTGCTCTTTTCGCCCAATCCGGCGACCGACTGGTCCACCACAGGCATAACCACTACGGCCTTACCGCTGGAAATACCAGGCGATTTCCCGATACGGTTCACTAATTCCGCCGCAAGGTCCGCCCAGATTTTTGATGAGGAGGCACTGGTGGATTGTACTTCCTTTTTTTGGGCTTTTGTCGCCAGCTTAAACCGACCGTCTCCAGTTGAAATCAGGTTGGATTCATTATCCCTGAACCAGCAGCGCAAGCGATAGAGATTTTGACTTCTATCGAGCACCGTCTCAGCAAGCTCCGGCGTGAGGCAAAGTTTCCGCACTATAGTCTCTCGCAACTTATCGGCTTCTGGGAGAACCGCCGCCGCACGCAAACATAAGTTGCGTCCTGATTTGGCCAGCGCCTGAATTATCTTCAAGCGATTTTCCAAAGAGGCACCATTCTCGCGGAGCAGGGCGCACTCTAACAGATCAGGCTCAGGTATGGCTCCTTCGCCCTTAAGGAACCAGGCATATGCCGATTCGACCTTTTTTTCAGGATGAAATACGAACCAGCGGGTGCGGTGGTTTACCTTAATGCCCGGATCGTTCCCCTTAACGCGGGCTTTTGCCCGGTAATCCCAGCCGAGCGAATCATCCGCCCCTCCTGCCTGGCGGCACCACACCAAAACATCGGCGTACACACGCCCAAAATGGCTCCTCTTTCCCCTAATGGGATTAGCATCACGCGAGCAATCCGCGGGAAACCAGCCATATCCGGAAAGAAAGACCTCCGTCCAGCGATGGAACACTGCATCCGTAGTGGGTAGCGCACGAAATCCGCTGCTGCTCCCACCAACACACCGTGTTGGCAGTCCTGCAAGTCTGCATAGCCCAGACAAAACATAGTTATACTCACTGCACGATCCGGTTCCGCGCGTGAGCACTACCGCCGCCGGGTCCCAGGTGTTGTCGCGAACATAGCGTATTTTAGCAATGATATGGTCATGTATTCGCACCAGCTTCTCATAATCACTCGCTGCACCTTGGATCAGGTCTGCGGCTACCTTTCGCATCACCTCGCTTTCCATGGAGTAGTTCGTCTCGGACACCATGTACCGCTGCCTCTCCTCAGCCGTGAGCACTGGAGGGTCCTGATGCGTAGGCAGCTTTGCTGCATTCCATCGCATGTTTTTCAAGGTGATCCCGACAACGAAGCCCAAATCCTCCCACTGTCCGACATCGATACTGTCGAAATGGTAGTGGACCAGCCTCTGGCCGTGCACATCGGTAAATACGCGTTGCTTTCCTTTTTCAGAGAGGTGTAGATAATGAATCTCCTGACGCGCCGTCTCGAAAGGTAGAGGCAAATATATATCGATATCCTTGGCCGCCTCGGACGTTGGATTCATAATGCGATAATCGTACTTGATCGTCCGCTGAATCGGTCCCCAGGTCGTAACATCATCGACCTCGCTCGCCTGAGCATCTTTAAGAGACGCCGCATCGATCGTTGCCAGAATCGACTCCCACACCTTCACACCGCTGTCGGAATTGGTCATAATCACACAACCCGACCGGCGTGCCATGTTGAAACGCGAAGAGCAACGAAAGCCGCTTCCATTACTGCCGCTGTGACACACCCATCCGCCCTTCTCTTGTGGGGCAATAACCCATCCTAACGAGCGACGCGACCGTTCATTGTCATCCTCAGGCTTCACCTGCAACATTGTCATCTTCTCGATCATCTCCGCCTTTAACGAATGCTTCGCCGAGCGATCGGACTTCATCATCTCAATCAGAAACAGCGCATAGTCCGTAGGCGTGGTGTATAGAGAAAAGGCTGCATTACCCTGCTTGTAAAAACGCCTCCCCTTCTTCAGATTTCCATCCTTGTCGTGGCCGCCCGCAAAATTCCCCTCGAATGTCTCACGCCACACATAGCTGCTGCGCGTCATATTCAAGGGAATCAGCAAAGACTCGTCCATCCAGGCATCCACCGATTGCCCCGTCAGATTCTCTATTGCCCTCTGCAAGTACAGGTACCCCTCACCTGAATACGTAAAGCACGTGTCCGGCTCATGTAGCACTGGCAATGGCCCGCCCTTTCTCCAGCCACCTTCACGCCAGTTAGGCAATCCTGTCCGATGGAGCATGACCATCCGTCCCGTGATTTGCTTGGCCGAAGGTTGATCGGGCAGGTAGGGCTCCGAAAGGTAACTGTCTAATGAGCGATTCAGGTCGAATCCACCATCCTCAACTAACTTCAGCACTGCATACGAAAAAAGCGGCTTACTCATCGACGCCGCCTCGAAGATCGTTTCCTCATCCACCTTCTCGGGCTTTCCGGCAATTCGCTCCCCAAATACCCCTTTCCACACGATTCTGTTCTCACGGATCAGGACCATAGACAGCCCTGGAACATTCTCCTCTTTCATCAACTGTGGAATCTTCGCCTCCAGCACAGGTATGAGCTGTTCCGTTTCCTGAGCCCAGAGCGTACCTGACGCAATCTGGAGCATCAAAACAACCATCAAGCCTCGAATCGATATGGACATGGAGCTTCGTCTCCTTAGCTTAATTCTTGTTCTTACAAGACACACACCCGACGGGAGAAATCTGACGTCCAACGCCAGTCCAACGACTCCCTATACCTTCGGAAATCCCATTTTTGTCGATACAGAGGAAGTTACCTGTAATCACCAACTCCCTAAATGGCGTATAAGAATGATAACATACCACACGTAAGTTGCCAACATGAGCAAATTTAGAGCGAACCTCATCACATACTGCTCGCCATTTTTTTTATGGTTTTTCTATGCTTATGTATTGAATTTGCCATTAAACCGTTATAATTAAGTTTCAGGCTGTATATTATAGGGCTAATGATGGACATGGCTATTCTCAGAACTATCGCCGGATAGCGATGACAAGGATAGCAGCGCCCATGCATGAGGTATATAGCTGCCTTCTGAATTGGATGGCGTGTAACATAAGAGAGAATCAAATTTAAGGAGTAAGGAAAATGAACTCTTTGGCTAACTTGATTCTTATTGTAGTGGCTTGCACAGTCTTTGTCTTAGGAACCAACACCTCAGGCGCCACAGTTGATTTCGTCATTAGCCTGGACGGTTCCCAGGCAGCCGCAGGCGCAGGGACCGGTTCAGCGGCGACCGGAACGGGAACGATCAACCTCAACACCGACAGCAATCTTCTGGTCTGGGCAATCACTTTCGAGGACTCGAAACTCAACAACGGTGCCGGAAGTTTAACCGCAGCACACTTTCACGTTGGCCCTGCTGGGGTGGATGGTCCTCCAATCTCGCCGCCCGGTAATGTTGCCGGCACAAGCACAAGCCCCATCATCGGATCAGCAACCATCACAGAGTCGGATAAGGCGAAGTTTATGGCCGGAGCTGTCTATTTCAACATTCACACAACAGCATTCCCGGCAGGTGAAATACGCGGGCAAGTCATACCCGCCAAGGTAGTTATCCGGGCAAAAAAAGATAATTCTCTCTTCGAAAGCACTGCCGGATCGCTGAGCAACGGGGCCGGCCAGTATCTCTTCTGTGGCACGAGCAATAAAGGCGATATCAAACGCGGCCTTATAATGTTCGATATCGCAGGAAGTGGAATCCCGGCAGGTTCAACAATCAACGTCGCAAAACTTGAGCTCAATATGTCAAAGACTATCGTGGGTCCTCAGAATGTCGGACTGCATCGCGTCCTGCAGGACTGGGGCGAGGGCAGTTCGAACGCCGGTGGCTCCGAGGGCGGTGGTACACAGGCTGCATCGGGTGATGCGACATGGTTACATACGTTTTTCAACAACAAATTCTGGCAGAACGCAGGCGGCGATTTTGCTTCCACCGCCAGCGCCGTCCAATCCGTAGCCGGAACTGGTAGTTACACCTGGCAATCACCACAAATAGCAGGTGACGTGCAGTCATGGCTTAACACGCCTGGAACCAACTTCGGCTGGCTAATCCGGGGCAATGAATCAACCTCTCCGACAGCCAAGCGATTCGACTCTCGCGAGAGCCCTGCGCGAACACCATCGCTGACAATCGAATACACCGGACCTTGCCTCTTCACACTGGCGGGCGATGTGAATAATGACTGCGCGGTTGATTTTCTCGATTTCGCTGTCATGGCGACGAACTGGCTAACCGACTGCGAAAGCCTTCCTCTGGATCAGGCCTGCATATCAAGGTATTAGCCCCAGAATCCCTGTTCAGAGCATGCCATCGGTTTAATACGACGAAATGCATATTGCTTTAGTAGGATTTGAGGAATCGGTTGAGATTCAGTAATAACAAAGTTGGCTATGGGAGTCCTTGATTGCTCTGGCACTTTACAGTAAGATATCCGCTTCAGGCTGGCTACTGTCCTGTCTGATTTGTGAAATCGGTTATCATTGCGGATGTTGTATTTCGCGTTTGAATCATGTACAAATTCCGTCTGATGATGTATTTTTTTGGGGTGAAAACCCGTCATATAAGAATAGAATGAAGATCGATTCTTTCATTAACCTAAAGTTAAGGAGTTAAGCTGATGTCAAATATTTCACGTCGACAGTTTATCAAACGTGCCGCTGCCGTTGGAGCCGCATGCTCTGTCGGTTTCCCGAAACTCATCCGGGCCCAGGGGCTGAACGAAAAACTCCAGGTTGGATTTGTAGCTACGGGTGGACAGGCAGGAAGTCATACAGGCCAGTC
>CAZYMD010000032.1:0-31648 GCA_964649005.1 uncultured Pirellulales bacterium | reverse complement strand
GCCGGTTTGCTCATTGTGGCTATTGGCCTGGCGATGATCTACAGGTGCAGGGCCAGGTCGTAGGGCGAATGGCCTCAAGTCACAAAGACGCCCAATCCCACTATAGCTTTACAACCCGCCCTGTTCGGCTTGACTCGTACGCCGCATCGACAATATTCAGCACAACCTGTCCCTCTTCAAGTCCTGGCTCAGGCTGACTTCTCGTCCGAACGCAATCTATGAAGTGCGCCATCTGCCTTGTGTACATAACCTGATCGCAGTGTTCCTGTCTGGGTGGCAACCAGGGATTCTCCTGCCGAATCTCGATTCCCTCCCTTTCCTCGATCATTGTCGGGAACACGCTCGCGTATCCTCTGGTTCCCCATATGCGACTGGCCGCCTCAGGCCCCTCTACGTGGGGCTGCCACCATCCGCTCTCGATGACGGACGTCACTTCATTGTCCCACGTAATCACAACGATCCCTGTATCATCGACATCGTAGTCGCCATAGAACTTTCCTATCTTTGCATAAACCTGAGTTGGTTTCGGATCGTCAAGTATGTACCTGATGGTGTCAATCGCATGAACGCCCATATCCGCAAGCGCCCCACCACCCGCCAGGTCTTTTTGGACGAACCAGTCGGACGGCCCCCAGTTTTCGTGAATGCCATAACCTCGCGTCTTGACCACCCTGCCGATCCTGCCCGATTGAACGGCCTGCCTGACGTGTTGCACCTCCACATCGAAACGCCACATATGCCCAACCATCACCAGCCTTTTCGCATCCAGGCTGGCAACTGCAATCTGCCTTCCCTCAAGCCCGCTAATAGCCATCGGCTTTTCGATAAAGACATCCTTGCCATGTTCGAGAAACGAAATTGCATAAGGTGCGTGATATTTGTTGGGAATCGCCAATATGACCGCATCTATGTCATCCCTTTCGATAAGCCCCATAGCATCGTGACATACTTCGGAAATCTCGTACTCGCCCGCAAACTGCCCTGTGGCATCCTCTTCCAAACCACAGACGACCTTGATCTCAGCCCCCTCAATCTCACGCAAAGCACGAGCGTGATAATGAGCGATATAGCCCGAGCCAATTAGAGCAATTCCAATAGTTTCCACGTTTACTTTCCCATTTTTTCTTATCTAACAGTGACTTACACCCTCAACAAATCTTTGCAAACCAGGCTCAGTCACTAAAGGACACGAGCGGAGCCGCCTTTTTCGTTTCGACCTTATCGAAGACTTCGATTTCAGATAATCCCATCCCCCTACCCTTTAGCGGCGTGACAATAAGACGAACGTATTGAGCCTCAAGCGGGCGCTCGAAGGCCAATGGATATGAATAGGCCAGGCGTCCTCCTGCCGGCAGATGTGCGTATTGAGGACTGTCATCATGTTCCCAAGGCTCATAGTCACCCGGTGGTTGCCAGAGATCGTTGTGGTCGATTGTCCCGCCGGGCAACCAGGTTTCACCGTCGGTGGAAATAGCTACATCAATGCGCCCGGGATGACAGTATTCTGCGTTAGGCTGATGCGTGCTCATACGAACTCCGCCTATGGTCTGCACGTCGCCAAGATCAACCATCAGTGTCAATGGATCGCCAGACGACCACATGGCCGTCGCGGCCTGGACTTTTTCGGATGTGATGTAATCTGTGGCGGCGATAATCCTGCCGTTAGTCAGTTCGCCACCGCCGTCGGGATTTTTTGAGGTCAGGCTCGACGGGCGGCTCGCTGTATAAGCCTTGCCATGAGCCAGATTCGTGCCCCATGAGTAAACCACCATATCAGGCTCGGCCCCCGGTCCACAGTCCCGACCGTCGCTGTAGCCATAGGCAATCGACCGGGATTCAGGAACGCCGCTTTGCAGATTCATGCGAATCCAATTCATCGTTGGGTCCCGAAAGCCGGCCACGTTGATTGTATAGGCATGTGGAAGCAACGTAACCAGCTCCGTGTGCGACCTGGTGACATCGCCTGTATCACTGTGTTCGGTCCAGTTGTAAGTGACTTCTATCGGCTGAAACCTGGCGTCCCGAGCGCGATGTTCGACCTGCATGAGAATATCCTGAATCCCCGGCATACCGTATGTGGCCGCACCACCACGACATAAGAAAGATGTCTTGAAATAAACCTGCCGGGCGCCGGCGGCGTCCTCGGCATCCAGAGAATAAAGAACCTGCTTGTCGAAAGGGCTGTCACCGTCTGACTTTTGGTAGAACTCAGTGAAGTCGTCACCACTGAACGAATACGAAAGTCTGACCGAGTGACTGGGTGACCTATTTGTAACCACAGCTCCGAGCGTAGCGCCCAGAATGTCCGTCGGCGTCTCCATACGCCATACCGCTTCGCAGACGGCGCCGTCGACGGCGGCCCCCAGTGTGGCCTTGTACATACCGTCTGGTTTCTCGTCGGTGTAGATGTTACTGGCTTTGTAAACTGTCTCCTTATACATATCGTCGTGCAAGACCGGCCAAAACACTATCGTATCAACCTGCTCGTCCGCCGAAAGCCGCACGCGGTTGGTTCCCAACGTCAGTTTGGGCAACGTCCGGCGATTCAACTGTGTGACTGTTTTGAACTTCAGCGCATCGATACCCAGTTCGGCCGGATCGCCCTCAGCCTGCATCTCGATCTTGACAAGGCATTCGGTCACACCTGCCACTTCATCGCGCAGCCCAAGCTCAGCCACATGAGCACCGGTGCTATCACTTTGCCATATCTGCTTCCAGTCGATGCCTGCGTGCCGCGAGACCAACATTCTCAAAACATCATTGGGACCGCTACGCCTGAGGTTGGCTGAAATTCGCATGGAACTAATCACATTGGCCGCCGAGATTTTGAAAACAACAAACGCCCGCCGACCGCGACCGGTAGGATGAATCACCGAGCCACCTTCTTTACCTACCTCAATTCCATCGTAGTCAAAGAAAGCATCCCGACAATCATCGCTCTTCAAATCGGGTTCGAACACCCAGACGCCGTTGGCACGGATGTTGTGCAGATCATGATGAGTGTCTGGGTCCTTATCTTTAAGTGGGCGGTAGTAGTCCAAGTCGTCGGCCCCGGCGGCGAGATTGCAGTCGGCCGCATTCATGGCTCTCCAGTATCGTGTGTAGGATTGGCCTCGCGCCAGATTCAATATATAGCGACGACCATAGCGGGCATGCAGTGTGTATCGGTCCACGGAGAATCCATCGGTATAAGAATCAGCGCCATTGGCGAGCGTTCGGTCGTAACCAACCGGGTTGTCACTACAGCTTCGCCAGGCGTCTTTGCCACGATGCGTAATACACTGCGGCGCACCATTGTAATAGTAATAGTAGCCAGGCTCGCTCCGACCGTCTGAGAACTTCCCAGCATGGGCGGCCTTGATTTCCTCACAACTGGCCACCACACCGGCATCGTTATAACAGAAGAAACTCATGGACGAATCGAACAGATGCCAGCTCTCTCCCTCATCCCAGGACACCTCGCTGACCGTGTGATCCCCAAGTTGGATATATCTTGCCTGATAACCGAGTTGCAGCCAGCTTGCTATGTTCAAACCAGAAATGACGCCGCAATTCATCGTGCCGTACGAGTTGTAGTGCAGAATCGGGTCCCATATCAGCCGACCGTCTTCAGTTGAGTTGCTTGTCTGCCTTCGACTCCGCCTGCCCCATCGCCACACGGCAATGCACTTTTCCTGCGGTGTTTGCAGGTGTCCGGTCACGCTGTGCACGAAGGAGCCGATATCTGTGTAATCCGGAACATTGTCAGTGACCAGCCGGAGATTGTACACCGCCGCATCGACACATTGACCGCAACCGATAGTGATCAGAAGAAGCAGAAATATCGAGATACTCATCTTGTTATTTGATGTTCTCACGGGCTACTCCAATTTGGATTCAGTATTAAGTTCCAGTCCACCTGTTACGAGCCGCTTGGGAAATCCAGGCTAACCAGCTCATCGGCGTGACGGTAGATCTTCTCAATCGCTTCAACAATCATGTCCATGTCGGTTTTAGCGCCCATCAATACAGTGTGATGAAAACAAACCGACTCCTTCGTATATACTCGGTGACAAACCGGCAGGTCATAAAGCGATGGATCGATCCGCCCGAAATGCTCTTGCGTCAGTTTGTACCGCCAGGGCTTCGTATGCGGCGTGTACAGGGCGCACGCATTCAATGGCTCGTAGCTGGCCTCCACGGGACAACCCAATTCCGCTCCCAGAGCCTCTCGAAACCGCTCTACCGGTAAGTTCCTAAACTGTTCCTGTCTGTACCTGAAGGAAAAATTGTAGTAAGCTTCTTCTGTTTCCCTCCTATCACGGCGCATTGGCAGAACGCCATGAAGATCGGAGAGTTGAGCATTGAAATATTCAGCATTCTCCTGTCGCAAACGGTTCTGCTCAGGCAGGCGCCTGAGAGCCTCCAACAGCAGCGCCGCCTGAAAATCCGTGATGCGATAGTTGCCCGATTGAAGAAAATTGCCTTCATCGCTGTAGATTCCTGCTCCCTTGTCTGCGCCGGTATCCTGCTCGGGCCGTCTTCCGCAATTGCGCAGGGCATCAAGCCTTTCGTACAATTCGGGATCGCTCGTCGTCAAAGCCCCGCCTTCGCCCGCAGTCATCAACTTCGAGAGCTGAAAGCTAAAGCTCCCGATATCGCCTATACTGCCCGCTCTCCTGCCATTCCACTGTCCCCCATGCTTGTGGGCGCAGTCTTCGATAACACGAAGGCTGTGCTTTTGAGCAATATCCATTATGACGTCCATATCCACCATGCAACCATACAGATGAACCGGGATAACAGCCTTCGTCCGCGGCGTGATCGCCTCTTCGACTTTCGCAGGGTCGATACACCAGGTATCTTCTGTGACGTCCACGAATATTGGAATCGCATTGATGTCCAGAGCCGACGCCGCAGTCGCCTGCCACGTCAATCCAGGTACGATAACTTCATCTCCATACCCCACGCTGCACGCCTCAAGGGCTAATTGGAGAGTGACGGTGCCGTTCGCCGCCAACAGCGAGTATTTCGCGCCGATAAATTCAGCAAATGCATCATTGAACTGCTTCTCTTTAGGCCCATTGTAGGACCATACGCCACTGTGCAACACGTCCAGCAGAGCTTTTTCATCATGTTCATCCCACACAGGCCATTGGGGCCATGAATTGCTCTTTACATCCCTCACTGGTGCGCCACCCTTAAGAGCTAATTGTCCCATGATTCTGCCCCTTTCAAAATATATCGAAAAATCAGATTAGCAGATGTCCGCCCACCTTTCAATTGATTATTAGCGGTGTTGATCGCGCCTTCAGGATGCTATACTATCTGCCATAATGGGCCAGTTGTCCCAGCTTCCGTACTTACTGCCCCTGGAGAACGATGGAGCCTGACGATCGGAACTATCAAATAAGCCTTTCAGATGGGTGGCAGATTCAAGCCTCTGCCAAAATCAGCCAATCCGGGCGGGAGGTCTCACAATCAGACTTTAATACACACGACTGGCTTACCACATTAGTGCCCTCCACGGTGCTTGCGACCTGCGTTGAGCATGGGATGTATGAAAATCCCTACTTCGCTCTCAATCTCAAGAAGATACCGCAGCAGCCTTTTGAGGAGCCCTGGTGGTATCGAACTGCATTTCTGCTCTCTGAAGACGAAGTTGCCAGAACAGTTCTCCTGGAGTTCGATGGCATCAACTACGCTGCTGATGTTTGGGTAAATGGCAATCCGACCGTCACGGCCCACAAAGCCAGAGGCGCATTCAGGCGGTTCCAGTATGACATTTCAGAATTCATTGCCGAAGGGGGGAATGTTCTTGCTGTCAGGGTCATTGCTCCAAAGCCTGGAGATTTCACAACCGGCTTTGTCGATTGGAATCCACCGCCCCCGGATCGCAACATGGGGCTCTTCCGCCCGGTCAGGCTTCGTTTCTGCGACGGCGTCTCTCTTGAGAATCCTTTCGTACAGACACAATTGAACACCAAGACACTCACCCAGGCCGATCTGATTGTCTCCGTTGAAGTTGTGAACCACCTTTCCAAATCTGTCTCAGGAATTATCGACGGCCGGATCGAGACAATACATTTCGCAAAGAAAGTACATCTGGAGCCTTATGAAAGAAAGGCAATTGTATTCACCTCGGATGAATATCCCCAGCTCCACATCACAAATCCACGACTCTGGTGGCCCCACGAGCTTGGAGCACCTGAATTATACGAAATGGACTTGAGATTCACCGCTGGTTCGCGCGTCTCGGATATCGCATCTATCCGATTTGGTGTCCGTGATGTATCAGACTATTGGACCGAGACAGGTCACCGAGGTTTTAAGATCAATGGAAAAAATGTTTTACTCAAAGGAGCAGGCTGGACCGACGATTTATTGCTCGCAGATACGCCTGAGAAGATCGATGCACAGTTGCAATATGTTAGAGATATGAACCTGAACTGCATCCGCTGCGAAGGGATATGGGGAACGGATCAAACGCTCTACGACCTGTGCGACAAATATGGCATTCTGGTAATGGTCGGTTGGAGCTGTCACTGGGAGCACGAACAGTATCTGGGCAAACCCGTTGACGAACGGTATGGAGGCGTTATATCGCAGGAAGATATCGATCTGGTGAGCAGGTCGTGGGAAAATCAGCTCCTGTGGCTGCGAAATCATCCAAGTATCTATGTCTGGGCCGTAGCCAGTGACAAGATCCCCGCACCCGAACTGGAGCACAGATACGTAGATATCTTTCAAAAGCGCGATCCAACGCGCCCCTACCTCGCCTCTACAGGCGGCATCGGCAGCGAGCAGCAAATCATTGGCAGCCAGGAAATCGTCAGCGAAGTCAGCGGCGGTTCCGGCGTAAAGATGCTCGGACCCTACGCGTATACTCCGCCTGTCTACTGGTACACCGATACGCAGCGGGGAGGCGCCTATGGCTTCAACACCGAAACCTCACCAGGCGCCGTTGTCCCCACACTCGAAAGCTTAAAGAAAATGATCCCCAAGGATCATCTCTGGCCCATCGACGAGTACTGGGAATTTCACTGCGGGCTGAACGAATTCAATAATCTGGACCGATACAGGCAGGCCATCCGACATCGCTATAGCGAGCCTGACAGCCTCGAAGATTTCGACAGGAAAGCCCAACTGTTGAATTATGAGCTAATGCGCCCCATGTTCGAAGCTTTTCGCGTAAACAAGGGCAAAGCAACAGGCGTGATACAGTGGATGCTCAATGCCGCCTGGCCCAAGATGTATTGGCAGCTCTATGACTGGTATCTCCTGCCAACTGGTGCGTTTTACGCCGCGAAGAAAGCCTGCGCCTCGCCACAGCTAATCTACAACTATGGCGACAACAGCATATACCTCGTCAACGACAAGCTATCTAACTTCGATAATCTGACCGCCATAATAAAACTGTTCAATATCAATTCAGAACTTCTGCTGCAAGAAAATCTCCAGGTTGATGCAAAAAGCGAGAGTACCAGGAATATATTCGAATTCCCGAAACTGGAGAACTTGAGCCAAACTTATTTCGCCAGCTTAAAGCTCAAAGACCAAACAGGCAAAGAAATCGCAGACAACTTCTATTGGCTTTCAACCGCACCTGATGTGATGGATTACGACGCCAAAGTTTCCCCATGGGAATACTATACACCAAGCAAAAAATACGCCAACTTCACAATACTAAATTCCATGCCCAGCGCAGAGATAAGCATCAAACGTCACGATAAGAATGAGAATAGACAACATACAATCGAAGTCGAATTGACAAACAATAGTGAAAATATCGCGTTCTTCACCCAACTATTACTTCTCGATCAGGACACAGGCGAACCAATTGTGCCTATTTTCTGGCAGGATAATTACATAAGCCTGCTGCCTGAAGAAACCAAGACAGTCACAGGCATGTTCCGATCTTCCTCAGAAGAGCCTTCGCTAAGAGTTAAAGGCTGGAACACCGAAGAATCCAAGCTGTAAACTGACCCAACGCGCCATTGTCAACGGATAATTTCGAGATACCGTCCCATCCAATAGGGCAGCAGGTAGATATCCCCGCTGTATTCACGCCCACCATTCTCGCCACCGTCGAGGCGGAATGCATTGCCGTTGTATTTGCTCATCGGGCGATCATCCGGCGGCAGCACGCTTCGTATCGTTTGCTGTCGGAAGTTCAGCCCCAGCAATTCCACATCTTTGCGGTGGCTGTTACGCACCGTCCAGCCAATCATATCCAACGGAAACTCCTTCAGGCTCCATATCGCTTCCTGTAGATCGAACTGCTCCTCTCCCGTATCGGCATAGATAAAACTCCAGAGAGGATTCTTCTCAGGCCGCTCGATCTCCCAATGTCCCTTGATAGTTCTGCGATATTTATCCCGCAACTCCTCGGTAAATGCGTAGCGATACAGATTCCAATAGCTCAGAAACGCCAACTCATCGTCGGAGTGGTTCCATTCCGTCGTAAGGTCAATTCCCGAGACACGACCGATTTCGGTTATTGGTATCATGATGTTATCGAGATAGCCGTGGTCGTCCAGCAGTTCGTACGCTTTTTCCTTATATACCTCTTTGCCTGTGAAGTGATAGGCTGCCTGCAGGAAAGATATGATTTCGACTGAATTGAGCCGTCTGTCACCCACCTGTCGAGGGAACTTATTAACGTACTCAGGATGCCACCGCCCCCAGAGCGTCGGCTTGCCATCGTAATCGATGAGATACCAGTTGTTGCGCACGATATGGTCCATAATGGCATCCATCAGCGCAACAGCTCGCGCCTTCAATTGATCGTCCGGAATGATCTCCGCAAAAATCGTATATACAAAGAAATGCCCTACGATTTCATCGCTGCTCGTTGTCCCCTTCCATGCCCACTGACCATCGGCCGTCGTATGCCAGTGCTTCTTGTCCGCCACCTGGTATCCGGCCCGATCAAAGGACCGTGCAGGAAATCCCTCGATCGATGTAATCTCGGTCAAGCGCTCCATCGCCTCGAATGACTCATGGCAGTTCCGCAGCGCCTCATCCGATTTCGTTACAGCGTAACGGAACAGTTCGCCCGCTAAATACATCGCCGTCCATAGACCATCGTTGTCCTGGTCGATCAGCGTTCCAGTCGACAAATCGCCCGGCTTGCTCATGACAAAAGCACTGTTGAATCCATAGCGGATGTGGCGTTTTCGAGTCAGCCTGTCAAAGTGGTCGGCCTTCTGAGCCAGGGTCATTTCCTTGAATCGAATTACACTTAGCCCGCCTCGCGTAAGAATCAGAACCGAACCATCCGGACCATGTGATATGTCGATAACATAATCGTCCACCAGCCATCTTTGGGAGGCATAATAATCAATCCTCCCGCCGGGATTCAGAGCGAACGCCCCTTTCGGAGTTCCAAACCACGTCCTTCCATCAATGTTCTCGATACATCGAACATCAGCGCAGGGTAGATTCTTCTCAACGCCCGAAGACTGCTCGAAAGAGCCTGCATTCAGCGTGAGATATCCATCGGATGTGCCGATCAGAAGCATGTTGCTGTCATTAGTTATCGCCAGGCAATTCATATTATCATAACGAAACACTACTTTCATCGACCCATCCCGTTCAAGACACGAAAGAGCTTTGTCTGTCAAAAAGAAGAATCGACTTCGTTTACCATCAAACACACACTGTTTCGCTTCTGCTTCAATATCCTTCCAACCGCCCACTAATCCGCCATTGTTAAGGTACGCCGCATGGCTACCCGCGACGAGTGCGAAATCCAGATTCTCTCCCATAACAACAAATTTCGCATCGGCTCGGTCATGTTGCACAAGAAACCGCCCTGCCCATTCATTGCTCAGGACCATCTCGTCGGTCAAGTACACAAACTGGCCATCGTGCACGTCAATATCCCTGATGTGCATATCAGAAATGGGACGGTGGAGCATGCAGCGGCGTAGCGTACCTGAATGGATCTGCAAAAGCCCCTTGCCCGAAAGGACACTGATCAGGCCATTTCGGTCGGCGCGAACCTTCAGAAGTTTCGTTCCCTCAAGCTCGGTGGAAAGTGGAATCTTCTCACAGTAGTCCTGCACGAATGCCCGGTCGTGATATGTCCGCCCTGATTCACTCGCAAAGAGCACACTACTCACTGCAAGCATACCACACAGCATCTTCAAGCATATTCTCATGGCTTGCCTCACTCGGATTCAGTGTTGTTTTGCCGTCATTCCCTAAGCGTCGCTGACAATTCGGATTTGAGTTTACCGATCCGCGCTTCGCCTGGCAAATACATTCACCCACGTAGATTTCAGGACTCTGAATTCATGATTTCTGTTGTAACGCAATATTCTTAGACTTCGTGATGAAAGTCAGCTTTATCGGCACCTAACAGACTGGACCAACAACCTCTCTGCTTTTTTCGTTCCTGAAAGACGATGGGAAAATATCTTCGCTGTCTGACGTGACTGTCGTTAGAATACCGGAAATAGCGCCAGCAGCAATCAGAAAGACCAGGTAGCAATATGGCAATACGTACACGACTGTTGATTCTTCTGCTGGGTACGGCTCTGGCTCCTTTAGCAGTAACCTCGCTGGCGCATCAGGTATCGCTCCACATAGCACGCAATCGTCTCGCCGCCAATATGCGGCAGGTCCTGGATGAAAACGCAGAGCAAGCTCTGCAGGAACAGTTGCGAGGCTACGTCGAAGTCCTTTCACGCGAAAACGAGCTGGTGCAGTCCCTGCTGAGACGCCAGGTTCGTGAGATCGAGTTGGCGCTCTCCGGCACAACCTCGACTGAAACCCTTGAACGCACTGAGTCAACCTTTGGCTTTGATCCGAATTTGTCTGTTCCAACAGCACAGTTCCATCCCTTCTTCCAGGACACGAACGATCCCAACGTGGCCGCCCTCCGGATTGATTATCAGAAGCAGGGGTATTTAGTGGCGCCATGGATAGATCCTAACGAAGTCACACCGACCCTGAAGGCTCTTGAGCCATTAACGCAAGTGTATCACGAAGCCTATATGCACGCACCCAAAGGAACCATGTGGCTGTCAACAATGTTCAACAAAGGGCTGCAAACTCACTACCCCGCCGGGGGCCGAACTCCAAGCCTTGGACGCCCTGATATGCGACGGCCCAACATGCAACCCCCCAATACGCCCCGACCCGACATGCAGCGTCCAAATATGCAACGCCCTGATCCAAGAAATACCGATTCGCAGCGTCCCGATATACAACGCCCGGAGCGACGAGAGCCTGGTGCACAAGGCCAGGATATGTCTGGCCCTAACACCCGAAGGCCCGACATACAACGCCTTGATCGCAGAGGACCCAATTCGAGGCGTCCAGATATGCGAGGACCTGATGGACCTCGCAGACCAGGCGATCCACGTCAGATGAGGCGGGATCCTCTTATTATCGACCCGTCGACCGAACAAGTCACTGTGATGATATCCTTGCCTATTCGCTATCCTGACGGATCAGCAGCAGGATCAACCGCACTGGTCAGAACAATTCCCGAAATATTCTCATCTCTTGCATTGCCCGAACGCTGGGGGACGGACGTTGAACGCATGTTCGTCCAGGTCGATCCAAATGCCACACCGGAGCCGACGGCAAGGATTCTTCTGCACGACAAAGTTCAACAACCGACCGGTCGCTGGCGCCGTAGGGTCGTCCCGGGCAGACTCAGCTCACAGGACACCTCATCGTTCCACGACATGGTCGCGGACATTATGGCGGGCACGTCAGGTGTACGTAAAATGGAGTTCAAGGGACAATCCTATCTCTGGGCGTATCGCCCCATAGAAGTCCAGAACTCGGCCACCCTCCTGATCGTCCCATACGGGAAAGTGACGGAATTGGCTCGAACCATGGAACAATCTCTGTTCGAGGAAAGCCTGGCCTGGCTGCAAATCACCACCGTCTTTTTCGTTCTCGCTGCTATCGTCGCCGTCATACTTGCTGTTCGTCGGGCCAGATCAATAACGCATCCAATCATCGCTCTAATCGATGCCGGCAGGAAGCTCGCCCAGGGAGACTACGATTCCAAGGTCCATATCACCACCGGCGATGAACTCGAACAATTAGGAATGGTCTTTAACCAGGCCGGTCCCAAGCTGCATGAACACGAGAGAATAAAGCGTTCGCTCGAACTGGCCGGGGCTGTACAGCAGAACCTCCTGCCCAGACAGGCGCCTCTTTTGAAGAACTTCGATATTGCCGGGCAATGCCTGTTCTGTGATGAAACTGGCGGGGACTGTTACGATTTCATCGACCTGTCGAAGACCGCACCCGACAAGCACGGCATCGTTCTCGGAGATGTCAGCGGCCATGGCATCAGCGCCGCACTACTGATGGCGGCCATCCGAGGCAATCTGCAGGCTGATGTCAGACACCACGGCCACGATCTCATCCAAACCTTGAGTGGAATAAATCGCTGGATCATGAAGGATACCGCTGTGGACAGATTTGTCACGCTATTCTATGGTATTCTCGACGATCAATCTCGATCGCTGACCTGGGCCTCTGCGGGCCATGAACCGGCCGTTATGTTCCGTAGCAATAACAAGCAAATAGAGGAGCTCCCCAACACAGGCATGCCCATCGGCATCATGGAAGACGCCACTTTCGAGCAGGCCGGCCCTATTGTTTTCGCCACAGGGGATATCCTTGTTGTCGGTACCGACGGCATCTGGGAAGCACGAGACATCCAAGACCAGTTCTTTGGCAAAGAACGCTTTTACCAGATCCTTAGGGATAACGCTCATCTGCCGACAGAACAGATATGCTCGGCCGTGGTCGGCGCCGTGATCGAATTCCAGGATTCCGCCCCACGGACGGATGATATCACCCTCGTTGTAGTAAAGGCTAAATAGTCTGCATTGAAGAAACATGGAACCGGATTAGATAAACCCAATAGGGACTCTAATATGGCAATAGTCCACTGGTCGAAAGAATCGATACGACAATGGAACCCATTACGTTGGGTCTCGATATTGACGTTTACGTTGATAATGCTGTATTGTCCGACAGAACTCTCAGCCGGTGACATTATTGGCCGGGTTCTCGATGATGCAAGCGCCAAGCCCCTTCGACGTGTGAAAGTATGCGCGCTCAGGCATGGCAGAAGCATTGCAGTGTCAACCACGAGCGAAAATGATGGCTCATACGTTCTATCGGGCCTGGAGCCGGGCGCCTATTCTATATCAATACCCGCCATGAATGGCTACCGACCGTTGAGCGTCCCATTTCTGGAAATCAGCAAACGCGAAAGCACAAAACTCGACCTCAAGCTGCGCAGGTCCATAGCAATTGAGAGCGATTCATGGGTCCAAGCATACACCAGTTTTGGCCAGTCATTCCAGGCAACCGGCCTGGCCCTGACAGCGGTGACCATCAAGGCATTCGGTCCCGCCCGCCACGTAAACGTTCAGTTGCTCGATGGGCAAGGCCCGGCCGGACAGCCCGTAGGGCCTGCCAGAATAACACCCAGAGTAGGTGGTGAAGGCAGTGTCTCAGTCGCTTGGTCCGCAACTGAAACGCCGACCACACCGGGCCAGTCGTATACACTGAACATGACCGCGGCAGCGAATAAGACGTGGATAGCGGCATTGGCTGGGGCCGGTGATGTGTATCCGCTCGGCCAGGCCTATTTCGATGGTGTCCCAAGGCGGCACTCGGACCTGGGCGTCATCATATGCGAGGATAATGATGATCTGAGAACAAACTATGCCCTGGCCGGTCACGAGCGAATGTATCGCGCAATATCAGTCGGCCAGGAGTTCATCGCCATCAGCCAAAACATCACCTTTTGCTCAGCCATGTTGGAGGGCATCGGACAAACGCCCGTCTACGTGCGATTCAGCATTCACGAAGGGAAGCTTGGAGGCAGGCAGATTGGCCCAAGCAAATCCGCAGAGGCAGTTCACGATGCCACTGTCGGATGGGGTCCCGATGAGGCCCCAGTCCAACCGGGCAACAAGTACTACCTGCACATCGAAAGCCTTAGCGGCAATGAATTCCTCGCGAGCTATCAATCCACTGCTTATGAAAAAGGCCGAGCCGCATTCAATGGAAAATATAACAATAAGAAGGACTTGATTGCAACCGTCGCAGGTCAGATCACTAAACAGGATTTCACTAAGTTGAACGCACATCGCCGGCATATTGAGTTTAGCGGATTGTCCAATCCCTCCTTCGAGCTGGGATTGGAAGGATGGCTAAGACAAGGTGATAATGGCTCTGTGGTCCCGTGCAATGAAGGCATTGTCCCCCCTTGGCGAACAAAAATGTTTGGCTGGACGAATCGCAAAACAGGCGAAGACGCCACAACCCTGATTTATCAACGTGTAGATGCAAAGGCCAATCACTGGTACTGTTTCAGCGGATCGGTCTACACCGACCACACGGGTGGCCGCAGCAGCGACGTAAAGATACGTCTGGTGGCCTTACTCGATGGACAAATACAATCAGAACACATGGACTCTTCCCAGTGGTACGCAACAGAAGGCCGCTGGAGACGTGGCTCTGTCCAGTTCCAAGCCAAAGCAAACCACATAGTAGTCGGCTTCGAATTGGAGCAACGATTCGCGCTCGATGTTAGCAGCTTGTACGTCGATGGCGCTTTGCTCGAAGAAATAGATGGAGATTAGACCTTGCATAAAAAGCTAAATAGCCTTGTTATTTTGTTTTGTGTGACTTGTCTTCTGTTCCAGACAGAGATATGCTGCGCCGCAGGCAAGGTCAAAGGCCGAGCAGGTGGTATGGAGCGAGGCGTCGCGATGTGGAACCGTGAAGGCTCGCTGATTGGCTGGACGATAACCGGCCCAAGCGGCCTGTATGAATTCAATGGAATAGAGCCGGGCGAGTACTACATGCTGCTCAACGGTAGAATAGTCCCTTCACTGCGCATCGAGGATGATAAGACCACCATCATCGACCACGCCAGCCAGCCCAAGTTCGAGTTAGAGAAGGAAGTATGGGGCCCCGCTCGCGTGAGATTCGCGCAAAGCTTCATAGCGCAGGGAACCGCCGTAAATGGTTTTTCGCTTTGGCGCACATCGGGAAGTGGCAAATTCCTCGTCTCCCTTTTCAAAGACTCCCCTGCAGGCAAACGTGTAGCAGGCCCTTTCGAAACCGAAAAGGACATGGTCTGGATTTGCGGTTCGAGCCTGCCGTCAAACGAATTCGTCACCTCCCCCGGCAAAGTCTACGCGCTCGAGATCGCTTCAGCCGAAGGCGCAACATGGAATCACAGCATGCCGCGAACGCCCGATGTCTATCCAAATGGAATCGCCTATTACGACGGCGTCGCTCACCCCGAAAGCGACCTCGGCATCACAATCGACCAGGACCTGGGCGGCCCCACAGTGATCGCCGCGGCCAGAGACGACCTGCACTTCATACCCGAAGGCCCTGGCTCAGGCCTATGTAAAGTAGCAGGCCAAAGCTTTATCGCGACAGCTCCGAACGTAGTTCAAGCCTTCGCCAATTGTGGTGGCTGGGGAGCCGGAGCCGCCGAGTTCATCTTTTCCATTCACGAAGATGGCCCGGGCGGCGAGCAGGTCGGCCCTTCGTGTCGGGTCAAGATGGTGTGCAATTGGGGCGCCGATGCCCTCTGGTTCCCCGATGCAGTGAAGCTCGAACCGGGCAGGCGTTATTACCTCCAATACCATCGCATGGACAACGAGCCCTTCTTTTCCTATCTTTCAAGCAATAAATACGCCGAAGGCAGAGCCTTTCGGGATGGCGAAGTCCTGCCGGAGCAATTCGACCAACTATGCTACATCGTTGGCGAGCAGGAACCAGACAGCATTACATATCCTTATAACGTCACCGTCTCTGAGGTGACATCCACTTCCGCCCTTATCCGCTGGCGAACGGGAACCAAAAGCAATTCGCTTGTCGACTTCGGGACAGATCGATACCTGCGAAAATCAGCCAGCTCCGAGTCGATCCGAAACACCGAGCACAGCGTGAGACTGAAGGACCTGGAACCTGGAACCGTATATCTCTATCGCGTCTCATCGGACACCCACAAAAAAGGCTCCAGACGCACCTACTCGCGCATCGAGAGCTTTCTAACCGAACCCGCTGGGCAGGACCTGCCCCGCTTCGACAAACCTCAAAACCCTGTCACTACTGATGCAAAGGCAGACTTGCCGCTGATTAAAAATCCAGGATTCGAGCAGGGCATCGAAGGCTGGAAGCGTAAAACACGCAAAGGCCGCGCAAAAGAGCCTGACACCTACGTACCCGATGCAAAGCCTTTCGGCGCTTCCACAGTCGGCGCAGACGGCTACGAACCTCGCACAGGCAGCCGCCTGTATGGCTGGTCCTTCTATGCCGACCAAGACCACACATGGACGGAAGGCCGCGAGGATTGGAAACGCGAAGTTATCTACCAGAGCATCGAAGTCGAGCAAGGGAAAGACTACATCCTGACCGCCTGGCTGCTGACCGGTGATCGAGGCAGTGGATGGGGCAGAGATTGTCGGATTCGCCTAACCGTGGACGAACGGGGCGTCGGCCTGCTGGAGGACTTCGAAACAACCGACCTTGCCAATGTCACGCAGTGGTTTGCGACAAGACATCAAATGTTACGGGTCAGCCTGCGATTTCGCGCGAAGGCCGACCATGTCACAATCGGAGCCGAATTCCTGCAGTGGTGGGCGCTTGAGGCGAACCACCTTTACATTGATGATTTCAGCGTTAGATTCGCTGATCCCCGACAATAAGCGCTACACTCATCAGTGTATGGATAGCTGGGTACTAGCGCGTGAGCTAAGATTTTTAGAGGCATCTTGAAAATGAAAGTTCAGCTAAGCAATACACCGACTATCTTCATTGTAATCGCCATCGCTTTGTCGGTCTGTTACGCCCAACAACAAGATATGATCCTAAATGGCGGCTTCGAACAGGACACAGATTCTGATGGCATGGCCGACCACTGGCAATTCTCAGCAGACGAGGGCGTCGTTGCCGTCTGGTCGCGTGACGATGGATTTGCCGGAGGTTTCAGCCAAAAGCTCTCATGCACAGAATTCACCGCCCGCTCCTCCGCCAGCCATGCTATGCTCTGTCAACTGGATACCGTAAAGCTGGAGAAGGGCAAGTGGTACAAAATATCCTTTGCCGCCCGCCAGCAGGGCATCCCGGGCGGAGCGGTCCACCTGGCCATCTCCGACACAAAAGCATGGCAGAACTGCGGCCTTCAGGAATCCTTCCGCGCGAATCGCAAATGGAAGCAGTTCGAATTTGTATTCAGAGCCGCACAGACGATCTCCGACCATGTCCGCCTCCAGTTCTGGTATACCTCAACAGGAACTTTCTGGCTGGACGACGCAAAATTAGAACCGTCGCAGCCGCTGAAAGAGAAGTTCACAGAAATCGTTCCGCCCACAACCAGTGTGAATCTTATTCCCAACAGCAGTTTCGAATGTGGCGCCACCGGTTGGGGAAGCATTGCCGATTTGCCCGGATGGGGAGGCAATTTGAATAGGCTTGTCGGCTCGGTGGATACCGCAGCAAGCAAGTTCCACAAATCAAGTTTCAAAATCGAATTGACACCTGAGACGACTCCTGTTTTCTATTTCGATTATTTCTCACTCTACCGAGTGCCTGTCAAAGCACCACTTCTTGCCAATCGTGGCTGGATAACTGTAGAGCCTGGTGCAGAATATACACTGTCGGCATACATGAAAGCCGATTCGAGTGACCTGTTCGGCGTGCTTTCCGCAAGGCAGGCGTTTCGCGGCAGCCTCCGCAAACAGGTGCACCTCACAACTTCCTGGCAGCTATACAGTTTCACTTTTAGACCGCAGAGTACTCAGCTCTTCGTAGCCTTGGGCTTGGATCTGGACGCATCCGAACAAGATGCAGGCACAATATGGATCGATGCAGTGCAATTGGAAAAAAATCCTCAGGCTACGACCCACCAACCGACAAGCCCCGTCGAGCTTGGCGTGGAAACCAAACAATCTGGAAATCTGTATCCGTATGGCAGCCAGCCAAAAATGACAGCCCGAATTTTCAACGACAGCGATGCGCCAAAGCGCGTCGATCTTCACATCCGAACAACCGATTTCGATGATGTCCTCGTGCACCAAACCAACGCGAATATTCTCGTCGCCCCGCACAAGCATGCCGAACTGCCTCTTGAAGCAGGAGTGACAAAGAAAGGCTTCTACCGCCTGCATGTTGAGAGCAGGAACGCGGAAGTAATACTCACCCGGACGATTCGCTTCGCCATAATCACGCCCTACAAACATGCAGACAGCCTCTTCGGAATGAACCACGCCTATCCCTGGCCCCAAATGCTGGAACTTAGCAAACAGATCGGCCTATGCTGGTTCCGCGACTGGTCGCTGAAGTGGAACGATGTCGAGCCCGAAAAGGGAACCTTCGAATTTACAGAATGTGATAGTCAGATTGACCACGTTTTGGACCGCGACCTCAAGGTGCTTCCCGTACTCCCCTTCCCTTCCGCCAATTGGTCATCCACCGCGCCAAAGGACTCATCAGACATCATGGATCGCATCGCCCGCATGCCAAAGGACCTGGACGAATTCGCCACGTACGTACGCCACACTGTTAAGCACTACCAAAAGAGACTCTCAGTATGGGAAATTCTGAACGAACCGATCTACACTTCTTACGCTCTGCCACGCACCAAAGGCTATCAGGTCACGGACTACGTGCGGCTGTTACGAGTTGCCTATAAGGCAATCAAAGAAGCAGATCCGACTGCCTTGGTGATTGGAGGCATCGCGGGCAGCCCGACTACCTACACACGCGAGTTCATCGACGCCAATGGCCTGGACTATGTCGATGTGCTCAACCTCCACACCTACCCTGGCTTGATGGCCCCCGATGCGTACGAAGAACCTCTGCAAAAGCTGCGCGACCGGATGCGTTCGGCAGGCAGGGACATCCCCATCTGGTTCACCGAAGGCGCATACTATGCCGATGATGACAAACCTTCCGAACCCTATTCGAGCAACTGGCTCAAGCCCGTCGACTCCGAAGCCGAAGCCGCCGAATGGCAGGTCAAGTTCAACACGCTCCTGCTCGCCTACGGTGCAGAAAAGATTATTTATCACTCAGGCACGCCGGGCAGCCTCAACAACGAGAGCCTCTCAGGCATTTTCTTCGAGTGGGCCGGCGCGCCGCGTAAGATGCTCGTAACACAGTCAGCAATGGCGAATCTGCTGGCCCCACCAATCCGCTCACTTGGCCCGATTGAGTCTCCGAAAACTTTTAAGGCTTATGGTTTTGAAAGTCTCGACAGAACGGTTATCGTAGTGTGGACGAATGAAGATACTGATTCGATGAGTATTTCCGTACCTGAGAATTGGAAAACGATAGACATTCAGGGCAATGAATTGAACTATAATAAAGTTGCCGTAACCGAACGCCCTGTATATTTTGTAGCAAAGGGCACAAAGCTTCAAAAGCTTCCATGGTAAATACTAAGGAGATTCATCATGAGACCTGTTACATCCAGTCGTGCAACCTTCTTGCACATCGCCGCCATTCTTCTACTCGTCGTTAGCTGTACGGCAGCACTATTCTCAGCCGAATCCCCCTCGTCGCCTGAGACACTGTTGCTAAAGGATTTTCATCCTCGTTCTGTTTATAACATTCCCCAGACAACAGTGAGCAAGGCCAAATACCCTGTGATCGATATACATTCCCATGCGTATGCGAAAACGCCCGAGCAAATCGCACAATGGGTTCGTGTAATGGACCAAGTGGGAGTAGACAAGACAATCATACTGACCATGACCGCAGGTAAGGCATTCGATGATCTCTACGAAAAATATTCGAAATATCCCGACCGATTCGAGCTTTGGTGCGGATTCGACTACACGGGATATGACAAGCCCGACTTCGGGCCCGCCGCTGTTAAAGAGCTGGAGCGCTGTTACAAGCTCGGCGCTAGGGGCGTTGGTGAGTTAGGTGACAAGGGCAAGGGCCTGTTCTACTCCAAACCCACCAGGGCGTGGGGCATGCACCTTGACGATCCCCGCATGGACCCGCTACTGAAAAAATGTGCGGAATTGAAGATGCCTGTGAGTATCCACGTGGCCGATCCATATTGGATGTACGAGCCTATGGATAATAAAAACGATGGACTTATGAACGCCTACCGATGGCGGCTGGACAATCAGACTGATATCGTAGGGCACTCAGGTATGGTGGACATCCTCGAACGGGCCGTCAAACGTCACCCCAAAACGACCTTCGTGGTCTGTCACTTCGCCAATTGCTCCCATGATCTCAGCCGCCTCGGAAACCTGTTCGACAAGTACCCCAACCTGTACGCCGACATATCCGCCCGTTACGCAGAAACCGCCGCCATCCCCAGATTCACCGCAAAGTTCTACGAAAAATACCAGGACCGGCTGGTCTACGGAACCGACATGGGATTGGGCGCAGATATGTACAGAACCACTTTTCGAATCCTGGAATCCGCAGACGAGCATTTCTACGTATGGGATCACTCCAGCTACCACTGGCCCCTCTACGGCCTGGACCTGAGCGATCAAGTCCTCGAAAAGGTATACAGGAAAAACGCTCTGCGGATCCTACAACAGGAACAACGTAACTCTGCAATGTCAGCAAAACAATAATCCAAAACTATAGCGTGAAAGGAATCAAGCCATGCGACTTCTAAATACTGCAATTCTCACTTGCGCCATAATATGGATCAGCGCCACATCAACATTGGGCCAGGAGTACGGCCCACCCGACCGAGACCAACCGGGCGATAAGATGATTCAGGAATATCTAAAACGCGAGACAGACAAAATCCACGAAACCTTCCTTGAGAACACAAAAACCCTCGAAGATTGGCAAAAGCTCCGCGCTGGCTACAAGGAAGAATACTTCCATATGCTGGGCCTGGCGCCAATGCCTGAGAAAACTCCCTTAAAACCCACCATCACAGGGACGCTCGAAGGCGATGGTTACGTCGTGGACATGCTCCACTACCAGAGCAGACCGAAGCTATATGTCACTGCCAATCTCTACAGGCCCTCTAATGTCGAAAAAGGTAAACGACTCCCCGCCATAATCTACGTCTGTGGTCACGCCAATCGAGGGCGCAATGGCAATAAAACCGCTTACCAATCTCACGGCATATGGTTTGCAAGACATGGCTACATCTGCCTGACGCTCGACTCGCTGCAGCTTGGCGAAATTGCAGCTATTCATCATGGCACCTATCGCGAAGGCCGCTGGTGGTGGCACTCACGAGGCTACACCCCCGCAGGCGTAGAATGCCTCAACGGCATTCGCGGTATCGACTATCTCATCTCCCGGCCTGACGTGGACCCGCAGCGTATCGCAGTCACAGGAATCAGCGGTGGCGGCGCTGCAACCTACTGGATCGCATGCGCCGACGAACGCGCCAAAGTCGCAGTACCCGTCAGCGGAATGGCGGACCTGCCCTCATACATCTCCAACCGCGTAATCAACGGTCATTGCGATTGCATGTTCCTGTACAACACCTTCCAATGGCCCTGGACCCGAATCGCCGCGTTGATAGCCCCTCGCGCGATGCTCTTCACCAACAGCGACCACGATACAATCTTCCCGATGGACGCCAATCAGCGCGTAATCAACAGGCTCGAACGAATTTACAGCCTCTATGGTGCAAGCGATTTCGTCGACAGCTTCGTCAGCATAGGCGGTCACGCCTATCGGCAGGACATCCGCCAGGCCGCCTACCGCTTCATCAACATGCACCTCAAGAACGACCCGACCGTAGTGGCCGACAGCGAAGTTGACCTGGTGACAGGCGAAGGCAACAACAGAAAATACCCAATAGAAATTGAAAAGCTCAGAGTATTCCCAGAAGACTCAGACCTCCCGAGCGACCAATTGAACACAACCATCGACCGTCACTTCGTCCCGATGGCGCAGGTGGACACGCCTAAACAAGGCAAGTACGAAACCTGGAAATCTTCGATTCTCGCCGAGTTGCGTCGAGTCACATTTCGCTCTTTGCCTGAAAGAATCGAGCCCGCAAAGCTCCTTCAAGAGACTGGACAGGAAGAAGAATGGATCGAATCCGAGCCAGGCATTAAGGTGCATCTCAAACGCGCCAAAAAGCTTGTGTCAACCGATGATGTTAAACGTCTGCTGATAGTAGTACGAGATGCCCACTCATCTGAAAACGCGTCTGATTTGTTAAACCGTATCTCCGAAGCTGGTGACCTTATTTATACGTGCACCCCACGCGGCGTCGATCAAACACGCTGGACCCAAAAGAATCCGCCAAACTACGTTGAACGCTCCCACGTTCTTCTTGGCCGCACCGTCGACACTGGCCGCCTCCTGGACATCATCGCTACAACCCGCTACCTGCAAGCTAACAACGCCAACGTCCCCATATATCTGGCGGGCCAAGGCGGCGCAGCCGTCCTGGCAGCTTATGCCTCTCTGTTGGAACCTGAAATCGCAGGCGTTATCGCCGTCGAACCGCCCCTGTCTCACATGAATGATAACGCCCCTCAGTTCCTGAATGTCCTAAGAGTATGTGACATCCCCGACGTGATGGGCATGCTCGCTCCGCGATCCCTGACAGTCTATGGCCACAACGCTGCCGCCCTGGAGAAGGTAGCTACCATATATGCTTCAGCCGGTGAGCCTTCGCAGTTCGTCATAAAGCCAGATTAGAAAAAATCAAACGCGAGCGCCGCCGCGTTGCAAAGGCGGCGTTCGTCTCATTTTAAGTATTTGTCCGCGAAGTCCATGTACTGCTGCCAGTCATACTCCGTCAAACCATGTCCCCCGGTTCGAATGTGATAACCGATCCTGCCCTTTTGGACCGGACTGTTCAGAGCGGGCATGTCCTCAACTACCAGCCCTTTTAGCCCAAGCATCTCATACACCGGCTCGGCATTTTTGCAGGCAAGAAACTCGCCCCGTGGGTCCGCCCACAAATCCTCGTCCGCGCTGGCCACGTACACCGGACGAGGCGCCATCAGTGCAACAAGCATATGCTGATCGACAGGCAACCGCCCTTCCTGCCCGTTGTACTTCTTGAAATTGCCGCAGAACCAGTGAGGGAAACTGTTGTTTATCCGCTCGACCGTCTCGCCGTAGCCTCTGCGCGACAGAGCCGCTCCACCACAGCCCGAATCGTTGGAAATCACCAATGCGAACCTCTCATCGCGCGCCCCCGCCCAGAGCGACGTCTTGCCCAGCCGTGAGTGCCCAAGCACCGCCACCAGATCGTGGTCTATATCGCTATCGCTCTCGAAGTAGTCCATGGCCCGAGCCAGACCCCATGCCCATGTACAAATCGAGCCCCACGCATCCGGCGCGCGTTCTCCGTCGGTAAGCTTGTCGAACGCAGGGTGCACGCCGTTCTTGAAACCATCGTGAAAATCGGGGTCGATGTCACCATAATAGATCGTCGCCAGGCCATAACCTCGTGCGAGAATCTTCTCGACCGGATACGATGCATAACTGCTGCCGCGCGACTGCTCCGTCGCCTTCTGATTGTTTCGCATCCAGCGCGTTGACAGTCTGATAGCCGGATCGGGATGGATGGTATGGTTGCCTCCGAAATTCAGGAGAACGAAAGTCCGCACAGGCTTCTTGGCGGCATTAGGAAGATATATCAGAATATCCATACTTGGCCCATCTTCCTTGCCCGTAAAGTTCACTGTAACCTGCTTGCGGGTAGCCTGACCATCGAGCGCCTTTTCTTCCAGATCGAAAACCTTGAACGTCATCGCTTGCGGCCGTTCGACAGGCGCCCTGCCATAAACCTGCGAGCGGAAAAGCTCGAGAATCTCACCCCTGCGTTTGGTGCGCCACATCTGAGCATCGCCAACCTTTGTCCCATCCGCCATCACAAGCGGATCGGGCAACGTATACTCAGGCACCTTCTCCTCGTGGTAGATGAAATCTTTCTGACGCGCCGCAGCAGCATCAGCCAAACTTGCTTTTGCCTGCCAGCCCTCCGCCGCTTCTGCCACGCTCTGAGGGCCTATGAAGAAAGAAACCGCCAGGCAAATCAGCACAACCTTAAATGTATTATTCCCATTCATAGAAAGCCTCCTGTTCCGGCACAGAGCCGCTGTAACTATAAGTTGTTCAATAATTCTAAGCAATTGCCGCCACTTCGCCTTTTTTCGATATGTCGTCACGGAAAAAGAGGCAGAACGCGCCAACCAGGATAGCGGACATTACCGTCGCAATCATGAAGATTGGCTTCCAGTTGGTGACGTCATCGGCAGTGTAGTGCTGGACCAGCCTGACGTTGACGAACGTACCGAGCAGCATGCCGATGCCATAGCAAACCAGGACGATCAGACCCTGGGCCTGCGCTCGAATCTCAGGTGGCGCCTTCTTATCGACATAAACCTGACCGCCGACAAAAAAGAATCCGAAGATGATCCCGTGTACGAGGATCGCGATGTAGTAAAGCAACATCTTGTCGTCCGTAACGCCGCCCCAGAGCGAAACGTATCGAATCGCCAGCGCGATTAGGCCGATCACCATAGTCCACTTGATACCGAACCGCGCCAGAGCCAGCGGCACAAGGAGCATCAGGAATATCTCCACTAACTGCCCTAAATTCATGGTCATAGTCACCAGCTTGAAGCCCTGGTCTATGAAGAACTGGGAGCCCAGTGAGAAATACAGCGTGAACGGGACCATCACAAGCAGGGAGATAAGGAGGAACAGAGCGAAGTTGAAATCCTTCAGCAGGCCCAGCGCCCGCAGGCCCAGCGCATCGACCACTGAGGCCTTCTGGCCTTTTGCCGGAGGCGGCGTGTTCGGCAGAGTCATGTTCAGAATCGCCGCGATCAGCGCTGTACCGGCGCCGCAGTATAGAGGGATGACCGTGCCGTCTATCTTACTATTGAACAGCCACAGCCCCAGAACACCGAACACACCGGATGCAACCCAG
Source organism: uncultured Pirellulales bacterium (assembly GCA_964649005.1). GTDB lineage: Bacteria > Planctomycetota > Phycisphaerae > Sedimentisphaerales > Anaerobacaceae > CAZGMJ01. Next base: position 6,753 of record CAZYMD010000032.1, on the reverse strand, counting down.
CCGATTGAGCCAAACACGCGAATATGAGGGAACTTCTCCGACGGCGCGTTGGTCATGGCGATGGCGTTGGTAAGGCTCCAGGTCGGCATATAGCAGAGCATACCCAGCAGAAGGAGGACGAATATTGCAGCAGGGCTGTCCTGTCTGGCGCCGAGAAAGAACAGCACAGCGCATGCAAAATTCAGCACCATCAAAACTTTCTGGCTGGCGAAGTGTCGATCTGCGATCATGCACAGGACCGGTGCGATCAGGCAGCCCAACGGCATCACGGCAAGAATCCAGAATTGCCAGCCGGTCCCGATGCTCGCGTTCTTCAGGTACGCCGCCAGCGGCACCCACCATACCGCGAACATCATATACTGCAAGAACATCATAACGCTCAGACGAATTCTCACACTCATCGGCATGCTTTCCATGGCACAGTGTCCTTAAAAAAGCCTTCTACAGTATCCGAGACGTCACATCGCCCAGTCTCACATGGGCATCACGCTTCCATGCATGCACTTGCAGTGATGCACGGCTGCGAACTCCTGTCGAACAGCGAAAATAATACCACAAGCAAAAGCTAATAGCCAAGGTTAGTATCCAGGGGGTGTTGGTGGCATAAATCCGAAAAACAGCATTCAGCGCCGATTCGCACGAGAAAACCGAAAAATGCACAAAGCATTCGTAAAGACAAGAGCATTGACTCCGATACCGTGAAAACGTAGGATTGCTGTCGGCGCATACAGCATGTAATAAGCAGCTTGGTCCAGGTTTATTTTTCTAAAAAGGAGACGAAGCCATGAAAGTACATCTGTTGGCATTTACAGTATTTCTGGGAGTTGTGCTTGCCGTTCATTTATCGATGAACGGGGCTGTAGGAGTGAAACTTAACAACCCGCGTGTAGGCAACGCACTTTTCTGGTGCATCGGAGCGCTGGCCGCAGTAGTAATCGGCCTGACCGGCTGGGGCGCCGGCGTACTGACGCCGCTCAAGCAGGTCCACCCAGTGCTGCTTACGGCAGGAGCTATCGGCGCATGTCTGGTCTTCGCCATCGCCTGGCTAATGCCACAGCTTGGAGCCGGGCCTGTAATGGTTACATTGCTTGCGGGCCAGGTCATAGGCGGGCTGATTGTTTCCCACTTTGGCTGGCTCGGTTCGCCAGTACAGCCTGTTACCATCATGAAAGTCGTGGGGGTACTCATCATGGTCGGAGGCGTCACCCTGGTGACGTTCGCCAAGTGACGCTATTCACATGCAGTTTCATAGTATGAATCAACAATAAGTGACAGGAACAGCACTGATGAAAAAGATAAAACTGGGAAATACGAACGTCGAAGTCAGCACCCTTTGCATGGGCACAGACTCGATTGGCAGCAAGATAGATCAGGCAACCTCATTCGAACTGCTCGATCTATTCAGCGAGAAAGGTGGCACGTTCGTCGATACCGCCAACTTCTACGCAAGCTGGCTCGAAGGCTGCAAAGGAGGTGAAAGCGAGACAACCATTGGCCAATGGATGAAAGAGCGAGCGAATCGTGACAAGATGGTGATCTCATCAAAGCTTGGTTTCGATTACCCGGGCTGCGAAGGCGGACTAAGCGCCGCCGAAATCGAACGGGAATGCGAAAAAAGTCTCAAGCGGCTTCAAACCGATACCATCGACCTGTATCACGCCCACCGCGACGATCCCGATACGCCGCTCGAAGAGACAATGGAAGCATTCGACCGACTGATCAAAGCAGGCAAGATACGCGCTATCGGTGCAAGCAACCTGAAAGTATGGCGCATAGCCGAAGCCAACACCGTCGCTAAGCTCAACGGATGGAACACTTATTGTGCCGTCGAGCAGAGATACACTTATTTCCGCCCCCGACATGCCGCCGACTTTGGTCCGCAAATCTGTATCAATGACGACCTGAAGGACTACTGCAACTCCCGTGGCATGACGCTTATCGCCTATTCGGTTCTCCTTCAGGGAGCGTACACACGAGAAGACCGCCCCATACCTGCCCAATTCGCAGGCCCCGACGCCAACGAACGTTTGGCCGTCCTCAAAGCAGTGGCCGAAGAAGTGGGAGCCACTCTCAATCAGGTCATCATCGCCTGGATGCTCCAGAGCGATCCGCCCGTGCTTCCCATCATCGCAGGCAGCAAGCCCGAACAATTAAACGAGAATATCGAAGCCCTAAATATCGCACTAACCGAAGATCAGATCAAACGCCTGGATACAGCAGGCAATCCCGACATCAAACAGGCATGGCTTCGCTGACGCGCCTGCAATATCCACAAGAATCTTCCTTCAACGAGGAGTGCAGCTATGAAAACCTCTTTGGGCAAAACAGCAACATATTCGACCAGACCGGGCCTCTTGTCCCGACGTAATTTTCTACGAAACGGAGCCGCAGCAGCCGCATTCACTATTGTTCCCCGCCACGTTCTGGGAGGCGCAGGCCATGTGCCCCCGAGCGAGACCATCCAGATAGCAGGCGTTGGCATAGGTGGCGTCGGCTACGGACAAATCCGCGATATAGCCAAGCAGCCCAACACGAAATTCGTCGTACTGTGTGACATCGACGACGTATACGCCAGGAAAACATATGACTTTTTTCCCGAGGCCAGAAAATACCGCAATTATCGAGAGATGTTCGGGGCCGAAGGTGACAAGATCGATGCTCTCTACTGCGGCACCCCCGACCACACGCACGCAGTCATCTGCATGGAGGCCGTTCGCAAGGGCAAGCACCTCTGCTGCGTCAAGCCTCTGACACGAACCATCCACGAAAACCGCGTTCTAACCAAAGCCGCCGAGCAAGCCGGCATCGCCACACAGGTCACCGCCTCAGCAAATACCTCCGACTCCTCATGTCGAGTCCGAGAGATGATCTGGGACGGCGCTATAGGCGACGTGCGAGAGGCGCACGTATGGTCGAATCGCCCCTTATGGCCACAGGGAATGCTCCGCCCGCCCGGTCGGGACCCAATTCCCGACACCCTCGACTGGGACCTCTGGATCGGCCCGGCCCCGATGAGGCCATTCGTCGACCGCTGGCCTGATGGCCACATGGCCCTGCGCCAAGTCAAGGCAAGCGGCAACCCGCTCCCTGCGGTTTACCACCCCTGGAATTTCCGTGGCTGGTGGGATTTCGGCACCGGCGCCCTGGGCGACATGGGCTGTCACCACTTCAACCACGTCTTCAGCACATTGAAGCTCGGCTACCCGACCGGTATCAACGCAAGCGCAAGCCAGGTCTTCGACGAAAGCGCGCCTCTGGCGTCAATAGTTACATACGATTTCCCCGCCAGAGAGGGCATGCCGCCCCTGCGTATGGTCTGGTACGACGGCGGCCTCAAACCCCCAAGACCTGCCGAGCTCGAGCCGGGACGCGAGCTGCCCGACGAAGGCAACATGTACGTAGGCGACAAGGGGATCATGATGGGCAGCATGGGGAACGAAATGATCATCCCGGAATCCCGACGCAAGGCCTACAAAATGCCGCCCAAGACGCTCAAACGCAGGTCGGGCACGTGGGCCGAATGGATCGAGGCTATCAGGACAGGTGAGCCCGCGGGCTGCCACTTCGGCTGGGCAGGCATACTGACCGAGTCCGTCCTGCTCGGCAACATCGCAATCCGCGCAGGCAAACATCTGAACTACGACAGCGAGAGCATGAGATTCACCAACAACGACTCCGCCAACGCATACATCAAGCAAGCTTACAGGGATGGCTGGTCGTTATAAGGCTCACAGATATCTATCTTCAAGGAAAATAAAAATGAGACGGATAAGCCTGCTCTTCACAGCTCTAACAATACTAACTTTCACTGCAGGTCTCCTGCAGGCCGCGGAAGTCATCTTTATCCCCACCAAGATCGACGGGCCAATCCACGATCCCGCCAATCACACCTACTGGTTCGGACCCTTCTGCGAATGCGCCTCCGTCCTCGATGTAGACGGCGATGGCGATCTCGATATCGCCTCAGGCCGCAACTGGTACGAGAATCCGCACTGGACCAAACATGCTGACTTTCGAGACGGCGCCGAGACCAACGGCCCCGAGATCGACGATAACAGCGAGTTTGCTATGGACGTCAACTTCGACGGACGAATGGACGTCGTCAGCTCAGGCTGGATGTTCCTGAAAGGCGCATTCTGGTATGAAAATCCCGGTAAGAAAGACGTCGTCTGGAAACCGAGAAGGATTCACATGGCTCTCAACATGGAAGGCGTAATCCACGGTGACATCGACAGTGATGGCGACGACGACATTCTGTGCAATCACTGGAGTCTCGTCAAGGGCCAGGGCATGACATGGCTCGAACACATCGACAAAGACCCCTGGTTTGTCGAACATGTCGTAGGCACAAAAGGAGACATTCACGGCAATGGCCTGGGCGACATAAACGGCGACGGCCGCGTGGACATCGTTACTCCCGTCGGCTGGTACGAGCAGCCGGGCCACGCGACCGACACACCATGGACCTTCCATGACGACTACAGTTTCGAGCCTGCCAAAGGCAGAGGCAACGCAGGCTCACATCCTATTCTCGTTCATGATGTGGACGAAGACGGACTAAACGACGTCATCATCGGCTCAGCCCACGCTTATGGCCTGGCATGGATGCAGCAGAAAGTTGCTGCCAACGGCAAGCGCACGTTCGAGAAGCACTGGATCGAAACAGAATACAGCCAGTTTCATACCATGGTCCTCGAAGACCTCAATGGCGATGGCAAGCCCGATCTTGTCACAGGCAAACGACTTTTCGCCCACCATGGCGGCGACATAGGCGCAGGCGAACCGCTCTACGCCTTCTGGTACGACATCCAAAAAGGCAAATTCGAGCGCCACATCCTGTCGTTCAGTAACCTCCCCCACTATCCTGGCGAAATGCTCAATCCCGCCCCCAACTACGTGGTCAGCGTGGGTATGAAACTGAACTCCGCCGACATGGACAAAGATGGACGCAACGACGTCGTGATCGCAGGCAAAGGTGGGCTCTATATCTTCTTCAACAAGGGCAATCCAACAACGCCAGGCGTACCTGAGAAATTGCCCGATCACAACACATATCCAACCTGGCGAGACTGGCCGAAGTATGAGGTCCTTTTCAACGGTAAAGACTTCACAGGCTGGAAGGTCCCAGAAGGTGACAATGGTCACTGGCAAGTCATCGACAGCGTCATCGATTACGACGCCATGTCAGAGGCGAAGGGCGATAAGCACCTTCTCACCTCCGAATCATTCGGCAACTATTCGCTGCACCTCGAATGGCGTTTCAAAAAGACATCGGGGCAGTATCCGATGCCTACGATTCTGCCCGATGGCTCGTACAAAACCGACGCCGACGGTAATGTCATCAATGTCCCCACGCCGAACGCCGACTCAGGCATCTACGTGCGAGGCAATACAAGAGGCCAGATCAATCTCTGGTGCTGGCCGTGCGGATCGGGCGAGATGTGGGACGTGCGTAACGATCGGTCGCTTACGCCCGAGCAACACGCCGCCGCTGTGCCGAAGGTGTGCGCCGACAAGCCCGTCGGCCAGTGGAACTCAATGGACATAACAGCCATAGACGACCGCGTCACTGTAATGCTCAACAGCAAGACAGTAATCGACAACGCACAAATACCGGGCCTGCCCAAAACCGGCCCCATCGCTCTCCAGCACCACGGCGGAATCGACAGCAAAACCGGCAAGCATGGCCCCGCCTCCAGCTTGATCCAATTCCGCAACATCTGGATCAGACGACTGCCCGACAATCCGCCGAACCCCGTAAAAGGTTTTATAACTCTATTCAACGGCAAGAACCTCGACGGCTGGCTCACCGGCCCAAACAACGCATGGGTTTCTGAAGACGGCGTACTGACGGTGAAACGCAAAATGGACGGCCAAGAGCACAACCTCGATTACCTCTGGACCAAAGAGCAGTATGGCAACTTCATTCTGGAACTGGAATACAAAACCACCGACCGCGCCAACAGCGGAATCTTCATCCGCACGCCGGACCGCAAGAATCCCGTCTACACAGGCATGGAGATACAGGTCTCCAATTCGTACGGGCGAGAAGGCCTGAGCATCACAGGCACGGCCGGCGCCATCTACGATTGCCTGGCCCCGACAAAGAACACGATCAAACCGCCGGGCCAATGGAACAACTGCCAGGTCACCTGCCAGGACAATATGATTAAGGTCGTGCTCAATGGCGAGCAAATCATCGACATGGACGTTGACCGCTGGACTACGGCCGGACAGAATCCCGATGAAAAACCCAACAAATTCAAAGACGCAGCCATCAAGGACTTCGCGCGGAGCGGCCACATCGGCCTCCAGGATCACGGCCGCCCAGTCTGGTATCGAAATATAAGAGTCAAACGCCTGTAGACATGAGTACCTGTAATAACGTCTGAGTTGGAGTATCCGCAAGTATCACTTGCTCAAGTAGACCAAACGATAGCAAAGAAACTCATACGGTTTGAAATGCGTGGCATTTTAGAATTCAAGATTCACTCCGATCCCTTGACTTCACGCCTCTCGGCGGATACCGTGGCTGTCAAATCTGTGAACATCAATGATGACCGTTTGTCGTTTTTCGCTTTGCTCGGCGCCTAATACATGGCTGTCACGTCTGAAGGCCATAGTTTTGCCACCGAGTACTGGATGCGCCTAAATATGAAAGATCTGTCAAATCGTCTCAAATCGTTGGAGGTATACCATGAGAAGACCTAATATAGTTACAGGATGTGCATGCTGCCCCATTAACAGACGTCA
>CAZYMD010000031.1:26891-32411 GCA_964649005.1 uncultured Pirellulales bacterium | reverse complement strand
TCAATAAGAGGCTCGCTGTAACCATTCAGTACGCCGCTCTTGAGCCGGCTTCGCCAACTGTATCGACCGGTCAGAATACCGTACCGGGTCGGCGTACAAACCGCCGACGGACTGTGCGCATCGGTGAAGAACATCCCCTCAGCGGCAAGGCTGTCCATGTTCGGCGTTGGAATCTTCGATTCGCTATTCAAACAAGTCAGGTCGCCATACCCAAGATCGTCAGCCAGAATGAAAACGATATTGGGACGTCTCGGCTCCGATGCCATAGCGGCTATCAGACTTTTCGAGCCGGATAGAGCCCATGTAGTTGCAAGACAGCCGGCGGCTTTGAGAAAATCACGACGTGTATGTGTGTTGTTTGTCATGGCTGGGCGTTCCTTGTAATAAAATTGCGGTTGGCCAAAGTTGTCTCTTATGCCGCGATTATGACCGCATTATCGCAGCGAATCAAGAACAGCTTGCAGCCGCGTCCTTACCGCGGCGGTTTCTGAATTATCCTCGCTCTGCTTCATCGACTTTTCTTCGAGCGGGTCCGACTGAAGGTCAAACAACCGACCGTTCTGGTAGAGCTTCCATCGCTTGTCCCTCGCAAAGCGCTTTACCGGATTGCCTGGATCGCGGAAGTAGTGGCAGAATACCCATTCTCTGGGATCGCCTCTTTTGCCGCAAAGCTGTGGAAAAAAGCTCCTGCCATCTGTCTTTAGACTATCAGGCACTACAGCACCGGTCGTCTGGGCAAGTGTCGGCAGAAAGTCAGTGAAATCGACCAGGTCATCACAAACGGCGGTCGGAGTCGTCCCCTTCCAGTTTGCGACAAGCGGGACATGCGTGCCCGCATCGGTAGTTAGTCCTTTGCCCCCCTGAACGATCCTGTCACCAAGGCGCGACTGGATACCTCGGGCGGTTCCGTTGTCACCGGTAAACAGAATGAGCGTATTGTCTCGCAGTCCGAACTGGTCGAGCTTATTGACAATACGACCAACGATCTTGTCCATATATGTGACCATGTCCGCGAAATATTTCTTGTTGGGCTTGTCCTGTGCGTCCGCCCAATCCTTGCTGTCGGGCGTCGGTACGAAGGGTGCGTGGACCAGCGCCATAGGGAAGTACAAAAGGAAAGGCTCGTTCTTCTTTCGCTCGATAAAATCGAGAGCATAATCGCAAAAGACATCGGGGCCGTACCTGCCCTTGAGGTCGTCGCGATATTTACCGTTCTCAACGATCAGAGGATCTCGATAACGGGAATCCCGCCGCTCGATTTGCCAAAGGCAGTGTTCGTCAAAGCCGGCCTGTCCAGGATATGATCCCTTGCCCTGAGACGACCGCTTTTCAAGCGAGCTGCCATAGAGCTGCCACTTGCCTACGACGCACGTTGCATAGCCGCTTTTCTTCAGCAAATGCGCAAAGGTCGTCTCGTTCGGATCGAGTATGCCGAAGGCCTTGTAGTTGCGGAAGTTGTACTTTCCCGTCATGAGCTGAACGCGCGAGGGCGTACACAATGGCTGCGAATAACAATGGTCAAACCGCATCCCCGTCCGAGCCAGACCATCAATCACCGGTGTCTTGTACATTTCGCTGCCGTAACAGCCAAAGCACTCGTAACCGATATCGTCGGCCATGATCAGAACTATATTAGGCTTGCCACGACGTCCACTGCGCGACCTACGCTCCGCCATGCAGCAACCAGTCATCGCAAAAAACGCAGCTCCAGAACCAGCGACTCTAAAAAAATCTCGACGATTCATTTTCCATTTCCTTTCACCCTCGCGCATGACCTTCTAACACCAAATTACCGACCAATCGCGGTTTATTTATTCTTGATACGCCTAGCCAACTGGTCCTCGCCCTTTCTGAGGTTCGCCTGATGCCTTGCGACCTCTTCGCGAATATCCTCGATAACATCCGGGTGGTCTTTCGCAACATTGTATTTCTCCGATGGATCGTGCCCCAGGTGATAAAGCAAAGGCGGATCATGTTGCACCGTATCACCCTTGCCATATGCAGGTTTGGTTATGAAATGAGCCTTGTACTGTCCCTTGCGCATTGCGTAAAGCTGCGCGCCGCGATAATAGAACATCGTCTTGCGCGGGCTGGGGCCGGTCCCAAACATCGCCGGCGATAAATCGAGTCCATCTACTACCCGATCTTCGGGAACTTTTGCTCCCGCCAGCATAAGCATCGTAGTGTACAAATCCATTGTCGAACCCATGTCATTTACCACGCCTGGCTTGATCCTATCTGGCCACCACATGATACATGGCTCGCGCATACCGCCCTCGAACGTGCAGCCCTTTCCCTCGCGCAGCAAACCCGCCGAGCCGCCGTGTTGGTCGAATACCAGCCAGGGCCCGTTGTCCGAAGTGAACACAACGAACGTATTCTCCGCCAGACCTTCCTTCCTCAGCGTCTTGAGTATTCTGCCCACACCATCGTCGATCTCCTCGACAACGTCACCATATAATCCCCTAAGGCTCCTGCCCTCGGATTCTTTCGATACGAACAATGGTACGTGTGGCAGATTGTGCGCCAGGTACAAGAAGAAAGGTTTGTCTTTACTCTTGCGAATGAACTTGACCGCTTCATCCGTATAGCGATTTATGATCGTGTGCTGGTTCGCAGGTCGTTCAACGATCTTTTCATCACGCATCAGAGGCACATTCCAGTATTCCACCTTCGGATCAAAAAACGCCTTCCTGCCCTCGCCTGCAATACGATCCATATCGTTGCTGTAAGGAATCCCGAAATACGAATCGAAACCATTGCTTGTTGGCAGATACTGAGGCAGATGACCCAGGTGCCACTTGCCCACGCACGCCGTCGCATAGCCCCGGCTCTTCAATCCCTCTGCAATGGTCAGTTCACTCTCAGGCAGTCCGCCAGCCGAATCAGGAAAAAGCACCCGCCTGCTGTCACTACACATCCCGCTACGAATAGGAAGCCGTCCCGTCATCAAAGCCGCCCTGCTGGGTGTACAGACCGAAGCGCCTACGTAGAAGTTCGTCCACTTCTGACCCTCGGCGGCCATCTTGTCCAGATTGGGCGTCCGAATCGTCGGATGACCGAAACAGCCCAAGTCGCCATAACCCATGTCGTCGCAGAATATGATGACGAAGTTGGGCTTGCCATTGCCCCCCTGCCTACTACTCGCCTCGCTGACACTCACACAATTAGTTGCCGCCAGCGAAACCGCTGTCACGCCCAACGTTTTAATGAATTGCCTTCGATTCATTCCCATTCGATCATCTCCCCAAGAGAAATCTTAAAAACAGGCCGCGTACAAAATGCAACAAAAAGACAGTACCAATCTCAACGATTCAACTTGAGAACTGGTGTATTAAAATCAATCGCGCCGAGAACGATTTCGATTCGCCGAACATGCCCATTGTTCTGAATCTTAATCCGCATTATATCATCAGGACTTTCGATTGAAACAACCGGATTCTCACCACCCTTGCGAGATGCACACAAAACGTTGATAAATGTCGCAACTTCGCTTTTGTCTTTGTTGCGAACGCTCAATGCGTCAATCGTTCCCTTTGGTTTGCCATCCGTTCCCTTGAAAGGCTGCTTGAAACCCCGCACTGAAGCATCGCCCGGCGCCACTGTAAAAACACTCATTTCTCCGCTCTTGCCCACCAACCTGTATTCGTTTTCACTTGCTTTTTCGAAAGGCCAATCCGAATGCAGAAACAGCTCGAACTCAGCCGGCCCCGCAGCTTCAAGCCTGTCCACCACAATCCAGACATCAGGCTTGATAAAATAAAACTGCCTTACGAACTTCTTCAATCCCGCCTTCTTCTCATAGGCATCGGTAACATCGCCAATGACATAATCCATTTCGCGCATCGATTCGACCGTCACAATTCTCGCACCGCGATTCTCCGCGCATAATGTCGATCCATTGAACCACGCTCCGCCACTGCCGGTTTGGCCGATACCGTTTATAAGAGCTGTGTTTTGCGTTTCGGTGGTTTTGAGCGTATAGCCATCGTCTACGATGAGCCAGTCACCGTATGCAAAAATCTGGAACGCCCCCGCGTCGGGATGCACATGCCCGCTGCCCGGGTCGAACGAGAACTGCCGGACCGCCTCGTGCCCGATATGTGGGCCACACTTGAAGCTGCACAAACTCTCATCCCCCGACCAGTCCGAACGCATGTAAACCAGATCCATGTCATCGAAATGCCTGAAGGTTGGCAACTCACCGGGCCCTTGCGCATCGACCGATGGATCGTACCAGAGAAGGTTCAGGAAGCTCGCCGAAGGGTGACATACATTCGCCTCATCGAGTTCATCCGCCAGCCACTGCGCGTGGCCATCCTTGTATTCGCTCGCTAACTTCCGCAGCATATAGTCGGGGCCATACCAGTCATAACGCGGCCCATCCGCATAAGTCATTAACGATGAATCCCTCCGCCAGCTATCCCTAGGCAAAGATGCGTAGAGTCTAAAGTAAGCTGTGTTCTCAAACCACTCGCTGCCCTCAAACAAATCCACACCCAACAAGTCACGCGCCATATCCATGAACTTCAAAAGATATTCCAAGCCATACGTCCAGTATGGCACACCCTCGTGAGACGCCCCATCCGGGCCCAACGCTCGAACCGTCCGCGTAAACTTAGCCAAAGGCAAGTTGATCCAACCATCGACGTCATCCACCTCGCCATAGAGTGCAAAGCCCGTTGCCGCTAAGCCAGCTGTGTTCACCCAGAGATGATTCTGCAGATACGCATCGTGCCACCATATCTGCTCGTTCACCGCCTTCTCAAACATGAAACCCGCACGCCTGATAAGACAATCGCGCACCGTCTTGAGCGTCTGAGCGTCGAGGTCGTGGTAAAGCCAGTCATAACTCAACGCCAGCCCATAAAGCTGGTGACCCGTCGCAAGATCCGACCCATCTATCCGCCCAAGCCCCCATGTCTCGTAGCCACAGGATGCCAACATGAGTTGCTTTGCAGCTTCGAGATAGTCGGGCTCCTCCGTCAGTAAATACACAATCGCTATATAGGGCATCCCGTTGCCAACGTCTCTCTGCCAAAGCTGCTCATCCCCACTGTAGCTGTCGTGTTGCCTGTATTTAGGCGGGCCGCGACGAACTGCCTGGTCCGTCAAAGCCTTTATCTCCGCAAACAACGCAGCGTACTTGGCATCATCTTTGATTAGCTTCTTGAGCTTCTCGATCCGCTCGGCTGTCAAATACAACCTCGGGTGCACACCTTTGAGCTTCTCTAAAGGCTGGGGCGGCTCTTCGAAACGCAATTCCGTAAACCTCGCAAACTCCTCGATCTCAACAAGCTTCACTTGCCCCAGATAAGCATCTATCTCCACAGGACTGTTCGTCCCCTTCTCCAGCGCAATCCACCCGGCTCCCGCCTCCGCAGGCGCCTCGAACTCCCCCACAAGATCCTGCCAACCAGCGACACCTACATCATATGTAGACGTACTCGCCCTGCCCAGCGTTCGACCGCGCTCAACCGCTGTCATGAATTCCAGTTTCAGAAATGGCCTCACCGCCGG
>CAZYMD010000031.1:23505-26791 GCA_964649005.1 uncultured Pirellulales bacterium | reverse complement strand
TGTGCGGCATTCTCCTCAGGATTGGCTGCTTGATTCTCATCTGCCATAGCATGATTCCCTTCAATATAATTCTCAGAACTCTGTGAACTGCCCTGTTTTTAGCAGCAGCCGCATCTACCGTCAAGGTCAAAATCATCCCCGCCGATGGTATCCATCATAGAGCCATACCAGACTAAATTAAAACCGTGGCCCAGCATCGCTGACGTCTATAGGCTCTATACCCAGTTTCTTCGCAGGCGAAGAATCTCCGAAAACGATCCGGCCTGTTTCCAGCCCGCTCAGAAGCGGATCACCGGTAGAGTTCTCTGTCCCGGGCTTATAATCTTCCGAGCCTATATTGCTGTAGTCTCGCATTTTTTGTCCTTCAATCTTTCCGGCCTTGCTGAACGATACGTTGCCCTTGAAACTCGCAATGCCATCGGGATTTTGAAACATGATTTTGCCGCCTGCAACGAGCACGTTCTTTTCGATTTTATAATCGGATGATTTTGGAAACGTCAGAGTCAAATCCCCTTCATTGACGAAAACGTTGTTGCGGATAGCGTTGCCCTTGGCCATGTGATTGTGCGATGGGCGAACCACGCCAACTGAGAGGTTCCCTTCGACCACACAACCCTCAGAGCGCTCGTCGAGATAATACGCCGAGGCGCCGTAGCCTCCCGTGTCGACAATGTCGCGTATGAAGTTCCCACTCAGCACGAGATTCTTGCCTGCAAAGCAGTATATGCCCGCGCCATCGTGCAGCTCCTGCATCGCGTGGTAAATCAGATTTCCTTCGATGCGATTACCGGTGCCGCCGCAGGTGATCGCCGAGTACGGCGTTTCATGCACTTCGTTGTGAACGATCTGCGCATTGCTCCCACCCGCAGGCAGTGCAATCGCGCTGGGATACGTCAGGCCAATATCATGGATGTGGCTATCCACAACGATCCACCCGTTCCCGTTGATCCGCACGCCACAGGCGCCGGTATGATGAACGTGACATCTCTCTACGTGCAGATTCCCTCCGGATGCTTTAATGCCCTGCCCGCCCACATTGAAAACTTCCAGATCGGCGAGCCGGCAATCCTCCGCCTTGCTCACCTGAATCGCCCCATCAAACGCTCCGGCCCCGAAACCGCCGGTCTTCAGGGGTGTAGTCGTTACCGACAGTGTAATCCCGCGAATGAAGATGTTCCGCGCAGGTTCGTTCCTGCTGCCTTCGATGCGAATGATTGATTCCAGCTTGGGGGCATATACAACAGCCTCATCCATATCCTCGCCAGGCAAAGGCCAGTAGACCACCTTGCCCGCCGTCCGGTCCAGATACCACTGACCAGGCTCGGTCATCCCCTCCCGCACGTTCCAAACCACATATTTCTTCACGCCGAACGCACCTGCGGGATGTCCCGAGGGACTGCGAAAGGTCAGCGTCTGCGCCCCTGCATCCATGCCCTTGAGCCCCACGAGCGATTCATCCCACATATGATATACGGTCACCTCCGCATTCTTCACATCCAGCCAAGGGCCGATATCTTCGGTTTTGTATTTAAGCGTAGTCAGCTCCTCCTGCGTGGGCTTGCGCTTCCAGCCTCCACCAGTGGTGCTCATCCAGGGCACATTGAACTCGCTCAAATGTGTGAAAGTCCCTTCTTTGGGAAGCCGCGCACGCGGGCAGTATCTCCCATTGACAATCAGCGCACGAAAGTCCCAGCTCCCATCCTTGACGCCGGCAAGCTCCGCCGAATAAAACTCCTCTCCATCCCGCTTCCAGCCTGCTACTTTTTTGCCACCGTAAAGAGTAACTTTGGCGCCCTTATCGGCTTCAATAACGAGATTACTGTCGGCGTCTGTCAAAACAAGTGGCTCATCCAGAAAGTAGTCGCCCTCGGCAATGACAATCCTTCGCGCTTTTCCAGGACCGAGGTTCCTCGCAATCTTAAAGGCCCCATCGAGTGTATAAGACAATTGTGAACTCGATACTCCCCCGACATGCAGCGTAACAACATCTCCGGTCATCTCCACTGCCTTGAGCCTGCCATCAGGAAATCCCAACGCCAACAAGATCATGGCGAAACACACTGAATATGCTCTATGTCCAAACATTCGATGCCCCTTTCTCCAAGCACTTGAATCAAACATGCCATTCGTGAACTTCAAAATTCTAACCACATCCAGCCCCGTCAGAAAGCATAAAACCATAACCACTCAACGTCTGATCCTTGCAAAACCAACCGTCGGCGTTATCATACTACCGGAAACAGTCAAACAGATTACCCCGGTGAGGAATCCGGAACTGACTATGGCCGTAACAGAAAATCTCGGCGCTGCTTTCGCACTGACCATCTTTGCGGGCCTGTCCACAGGCATCGGAAGCGCCATCGCCTATTTTATCCGAAAGCCCAAGATACTCTATCTGTCGTTCGCGCTTGGCTTGTCGGGCGGGGTGATGATCTATATTTCCTTTATGGAAATGCTCCCTGACGCTATCGATAAGGTGGGCGAACCCTGGGGACTTTTCGCATTCTTCGTCGGTATCGGCGTCATTGCCCTTATAGACTACCTCGTCCCCGATGCCGAAAATCCACACACATACGACGGCATCGATCACCCCAACACACCGGGCGACAGTCACAAGCTGCTCAGAATGGGCATCTTCACCGCGCTGGCCATAGGCATTCACAACTTCCCCGAAGGCCTCGCCACGTTCGCCGCGGCCTTGAGCGATCTCAAGTTAGGCGTCTTCATCGCAATCGCAATCGCAATCCACAACATCCCTGAAGGTATCGCAGTCTCCATCCCCATCTACTACGCCACCAACAACAGGAACAAGGCGTTTTTCTACTCGTTCCTTTCGGGCGTTTCCGAACCGGTCGGCGCCGCCCTGGGCTACCTGATTCTAATGCCCTTCCTTAGCCCGGCGCTGCTTGCCGCCCTGCTGGCATTCGTCGCTGGAATTATGGTCTATATCTCGCTCGATGAGCTCCTCCCCATGGCCCACGCCTACGGCCACGGCCACCTCGTCATAGGCGGAATAGTCGCCGGAATGCTGATAATGGCCGTCAGCCTCCTGATGCTATAATGCGACTCGGATCCTCTCTGTTGCTCATCTAAGACTCCGCAACGCAGGTCCTCGGCTTAAACAATGCTGGGCCAATCTGAGCACAGGCCCTCGGCTTCCAGGCTAAACGGGCTTTCTATTATCACGGCAGAACTTACCCATCAGCTCCATTGCCTTGTTTAGCCGCTCGGTCGATCCATCCATCGTTGCAAACGCTTCAACCAGCTCTAACAGCTCAGGCGCCGC
>CAZYMD010000031.1:10975-23405 GCA_964649005.1 uncultured Pirellulales bacterium | reverse complement strand
GGCATATCTATCGCCAGCGGGAAGACCGTTGTGTCGAAGAACACCTCGGTCGGCTTGAAGCCATGCTCGCCAACCGCCTTATCGAACATCTCCCGCGCCAGAGAATAAAGCTCATCCACCGAATGCGAACCACCCGGCCCAGTGGGCTTGTCCTCGCTGACCAGAAGCCCAATGAACGCAAAGTCGAACTCCTTCTTCAGAGGCAGCATGCGATCCGCGGTGTAAACCTTCACAGAATTGATCAGTGGCTGTGAAACCTTCTCGTCCGTGTCGTACCACTCCTGCAAGCCTGCGATCAAAACATCGTCGTCACTGCTGTCGATGCATATCGGCACGCCTCTGCCCCACTTGCGAACAAGCTTGACATATTCGCGCATCAATTGGACTGTAAGCTGAGGATCGTCTTCACCGAAAGCGTCGAGGTTGACCTCGATATAGTCCGCGCCATCGGCAACCTGCGACTCGACAAGGGTCCTGATGTAATTCAAAGGACCGCTCTCGTTCGTGTAGGCTTCAGGCCCAAGATCGATCAGTTGCTTCATAACTTTGCCTGTCTTGGGTATTGACGCATGAATGGATTCAGCAATGCCGATTATTGGGCTCTTCATGGTATGATCCTTGCCGAATAGATAGTTCAAAACAGAAGAGGTATGCTCCAACTCGCATTTTCTGGGCTTATTGATTGTCTTGCGCAGCCGATCCAGCCCGCCAGGCTCTGCTGCGGCCGCCTCGAAGATCCTGTCTCCGATGCAAATACGCTCAACATTATTGCCGCAGCGACCGTCCACTGTCGAATCCCCGCAAGGGGCGTTATCCATCCCCTTCTCGCAGCCGCCAATCGTACACAGACTGAAATTCTCAGGTAGATAACAGTCGCCGCACTCCTCGCACTCAAACGCTAAATACTTGAATCCCTTCTCCGTCGCGTTGAATAGCTTGTAGACAAAACCCTCGCCCTTCTCAGCACCAAGGAATGACATCATCTTCTTAAATGCATGAAAACCCTTATGTTCTGAATCGAGAAACGCCCTGTGACAAAAATTGAAAAACTTCTGGCTGAATTTCTTCCTACACTCAGGCAGCTTCACGGGTTGTCCGCTCTCGTCGTAAAGATAGAAGGCTTTTTCAGCAGGCCAGCAGAGATTGTCCTTGTATTGCTCCCAATCGTTTCCAATCTCGGCCGCTCTTTGCAGTATACGACAAAACATTCCGAAATCGTGGACACCACCGATATCGACACCAGCGGCGCCCATCGTTTTGTACATCGCCACCTGCTGAGCTGCACGTTCGATATGATCGTCCACGCTTTCAGATTGCACCTTAGCCAGCAAAGCATCGCTGACAAAGCAGCCTGGCAGCTTCAGATCGTGCATCAGCCTTGGCGCCGGCGTGATTGTGCTGAGCAGATAAACGTTTCCGATGATCGGTACTTTCAGGTTGTTCTGGCGCATATACTGGAACAGCTCCAGCGACTTCCTCCAGTCCCAGCCAACCTGCGTAATGAAGAATTTCGCACCGCAGGCAATCTTCTTCTCCATCTTGTAGTATTGCTGGATCTGCGAGCCGGCTGTGTACTTGAAGGGCGAAACGGCGGCACCGACAAAAAACTGATGTACGTCATTCAGCGCCTCTGGTCGCGCCTTCGTGTAAGACTGATGATTGAGCCCATTGACCAGATCGAGCAATCCGATGGAATCCAGCTCGAACACGCCCTTGGCATTGACGGGCTTGTCGCCTGTCAGGGCAAGAACCGAGTCTATACATGTGGTCTTGAACCCCATTAGGGAGTTTGTGATCGAATCAGCGTTCTGGTCCTTGCACGTCACGTGTGGAACCACTTCAAGATCGCACAGCAGGTCCTTCTTAGCCAAGTGATTTATCACGCTGGAAGGCTCGATATTAGCCACACCACCCGGACTCTGAGGCAGAGCAATGCCGGCAAAATCGAAGCCGTCCGGCACCGGCTTGTCGCTGTGATCTTTGTATGCCGCCAAAAAACGCTCGATAGGGCCGAAATTGAAACCGGGCCCTCCTGTCAGCTCCGCTATGATTGTGAAATTGGAGCCATCTTCGATTTTCTGCCGTAAAATGTTGCGCTCCATCGCTGAGCGTACTCCACCAAAAAAGAAATAATCCCCGGCTACCTTATAGGGCCGCTCGGTCAAAATAGCAAAGATTGCCAAAGATTGCCATTACATTTGCTCAGTCTTAAATTTGAGTCATCCACAGCTTACACACAAAGAACATCCGTCTGCATATTGTACAATAGCGGTAACACACCATAAATTGCATCTATCGCCCAATTTCCGGTCCATTCAAATTCTTTGCGGGTTTGCAATTTTTGTGGATAACCTGTTGAAAACAAAGATGAGGTAAAACCTCTCTGATCATTGTTCAATAGCAAACAATACTCATAACTCATCCCGGCTACACCCAATATCACAACAAAAGAACGTGCAATTCCATAATACTAAACTTAAATCCTTGCAAATAAATGTTTTACAGTAACTCGAAACGCATCCTTGTTAAAGTGGGAAATCTTATCGATAAGATATTGTCAAGACGGGCGAAATCAAGACTGTCACGCTTACCTCTAAAAAACAGAAAAATGCCGCCGGTGGATAATTCCTGAAAAAGCATACCCACAAGGCATAGGATTTGCAGCCCGTGGCCTCATACTCATCCTGCTAAAAAGCAATGGCAGATGCCAGATGTCGGCCTCCAAATCCTCGGCATATTAGGCCTTACACACAACAACAAGTATGTTGAGGCACAGCTCCACAATACAAGGGAACCGAGTTTTTACTGATTTTACAGAAACGCCATGTATAATGGTGGCAACCTAACTGACTAAGGAATACTGCATGAGATACTCATGGATATACACCATAATTGCATTCTCACTGATCCTGTTCGTACCAGGCTGCTTCGAGCCCCTGGAGACTAAACAGGGCCTTATAAACGCCGATCCCTGGGCCGATCCGATCTGGGGTTCGCCTGTAGAAGGTTTACAGTGCCGCCTCACATCAGACAGGCGGACATGGAAAGCAACAGACACACCCACATTCAAGTTCGACCTGCAAAACAACGGAAAGCGAACCTTCGCTTTCTGGCCCGCGAACAAACATCAGTTCTGCCGCATTCAAGTGAACGGAAAATGGCATCGCTGGTCTGGCGGCGAGATGATTGACAGCCAGGTCTGGCCACTGGCACCCGGCGCCGCCTACAAAGGCGTTACCCTTGAATTGCACAAGGGCTATGGAATCATCCTAAAGCCAGGTCGTCACATAATTCGCGCCGCCTTTACGCTCGAAGATATCAAAGTCGCCAGCAATCCTGTTGGGATCGAAATAAGAAAATAATTTCCTGCTCGCCAATCAATACCGAACGGCCACCAGTGTCCTTTGCGTCAATCCCTTCAACTCAACATCACGACCGCTGCACGTCAAATCCGCCTTACCTTCGCCAGGCAACACGAGCACCGTCCGCACATCATTAGCTCGCGGCAGACTTAGCTTCACATCAATAGCCTCATCATTGAAATTCTCAATGACAAGATGATGCTCCCCGAACAGATACAATCCCACCTTGTTCGGCGCATCGAATTTCATACCTAACGGCGCGAGCAACTTATCCCTGACCGGCTTCAATTCCTCTCGCGTCAGTTTCAGCAGATTCTTGGGATCGCCACCAACCTTCAAGACTGTGACATTGGAATTTTCGACCAGTGTCTTATCCAGCCGCTCCGCCAAACCATCGGTTATTAAAACCGGCTTACCCGCCTTTAACATCGTCTTAAGCTTCTCTGCAAAACCTGGATCCTTCAACGAATGCACTGCAAAGAAAGCCGCCGGCGAATCAGTGTCAATCCCAGCAGAAGGAACCAATGGCAACCCCAGCATCCCGACGAAATCAAAAACATACTGCTCTTTACCCGCATCGCTGTTGGGCGGCTTCGGCGCACTGATTCCCTTGATCGGCTTGCCTCGAACTATCCTTGCCAGCTCGAACAGGCCCGGAATCTCCGCTCGTAGCTTCTCAACATTCGCAGGTCCCGTCTGGTTGAGCAGCGAACCGTAACAGAATAGCAGCATCTCCTTCGCATCAGCCAGCACAGTCTGTCTGGCCTGCTCAACATACGTATCCTCCGTCGTCCCGTAAGGATCGAACCATCCGCCGCCGGTCTTAGTCCCGCCTATCTCGCCCAGCCATCTCATGATATAGTACGCCTCGTACTGCACCTTCCCGCCCCATCGCGGGTCCTCGAAGTTACGCGTCTCCGTGCCAACCCATATCTTGTCATAATCAGCACTCTGCCTCACAACCTCATAACCGCGGTCATGGAAGCTGTCATACCACTGAGGATACTTGATGATTAGCTCGGCCTTGGGATTCACCTTCTTTGCCGCACCCAATATCCGCTGTCTGCTCATCTCCACCATTAAATCGCACCTGTACTCAGGCCAGCTCTTTTGCCCCTTCGCCTTTTTGCATTCCTCGCACGCACAATCCGTGAACAGGAAATCATCGATCATAATCTCATCGAATATCGAGGCCGCGTACTCGAAGATTTCCTGCATCCGCTCCTGCGCTTTCACATCCGTATAGCATGAAATCAAATTCCAGCCCGTCGACTGCTTGCCAACCTTCGTGGGCGTCACGCAACCCGAAACCTCGAATCCTTCCTTCACAAACCGGTCCCTCGCCTTCTCAAGCGTCTCCCGCTCGGCCGTATACCCATCGCGAAAGCTCTCAATAAAAACGTGCGTCACCCCGGTCTTCTTGCACCACTCAATCGCATCGACAGTCCCCTTCTCGCCTCCAAGATAATCCCGCACCTGTTGTGACGTGATAAGAGTCGATATCTTCAGAACATCCCTGTTCTTATTCGCCAACTCCCACAACGATTCCGCTCGAACGCTCATCGCCCCCACAATCACTACCGCGACACAAACCAAAAAACAATTTCGTCCGTTCATATCGATTCTCCAATCTATCCAGCCGGTTTAAGCCAGTCACTTCATTTCTTATCCACTTGCACCCCTCGAACCGCCAGCGATAAATCGCCGCCTGAAACTGCGATTCTAAAGTCCCCCAAATTACAACGATTCATAAATCTGCACTGAGATAACTCAAACATTGCAGTCTTCCACTTTCCTGTATCACCAACCTCCACCCCACCTGCTGAACGAAAGGCCCCCTCCATCGGTCCTTTTGTTGCGTCAACATTATCGTATTCTATCCAGAACCGCTCACAGCCAGAGTCGCGATATCCAACTTTGACTGTCACTGTCTTGTCGTACAAATCGAAAGCGAATGCATCATCGATATTGAAATACAAAAACCTGCTCGTAGCTGAATGCGGATTCTCCTCGGAGACAACAGCTTGCACCGTCTCGAAGCGGCGCTCTTTCCAAATCCCATCGCCACTGCTTGCCCGCAATTCCAATCCTTTGACGTCACCGGCCCTCCAACTCACGCGTTCAGCCTGCGCATAAGAGCCGACCAGTCTGAGACTCGTTTTCGCACGCCACATATCACTAAACAGCTTAGTCAGAACGATATAGCTGCGCCCGTACTCGCTCGAATCCGCAACGTCCGTCCCCTCATGCCACTCATTCCACGTCTCCACATGCACCATCCAGGGTCGATGCTCCGCATTCAACGACAGCACCTTGAGCCACCTGTCGATATATGTCTTGCCCGCGGCGCGATCCACTACCAAAGGCGTCCTGCCCGGCACAGCGCTGTGATCGTAGCCGGGTCCCAGAGCAATAGTTTGCTCGAACAGCAAAGGCCCGTTAACCGCTCCTCCCCAGGAATATGTCGCCTCAGCCCGCCCAATCCAGTCGGCATTTTTCACAACAAAAGGCTCAATCCCGAAATCTCCCCTGAACCGCTTCTTGAAATATTCCAACTGCCCCTCGGCCTGCTTCTCCGCAAAACCAGCCGAATAGAGAAATACGATCGGCCGGCCATCCACCCTCGCCCACTTGCTCAGCGGGATAAAACTAAAAAAGTCACGCGCCGCCGTATATAACCACTCCTTCCCGAACTCAGTCGTCAGATCAACATGGTAATTACTCCCATCCTCATTGAATTCATTCCACGCCAGAATTGACGTATCATAAAACAATCCAATCGCAGGAGGCTTCTTGCCCTCTTTCTGCAATTGATTGTGCGCCTCCACCATTGGCGGTAATCCTGCAAAGCTCCACCCATCATACTTGCCAGGCACACCCCAAAACACAGGCATCAAAAAATCAATCCCCGCATCGATCATATCCAGCATCTGCCCCCTGTGCCATGAAGCGCTCTTATAGCTGATGTTTTCCAAGTCATTCGGGTGCGTTGTCAGAGCATCCGATCCATCACCGTCGATGATGTGCGCCTTGCTCTCAACGTCGTACCAGTAAAAATACGTAGTCCCCACAACAGGCTCGCCTGCCTCAAATGTCGCAGCGTCCTTGTGATCCGCTGCCTTCAATGGGAAAAACTTCCCAGGCGCCGCTTTTGGCAACATATTTATCTCTGAAGCACTCGTGTACATGGACACAGCTAAAACGAGTATTATCACGACAACTCGATCGAAACGCATCACCTTAAACATATCTCCACCTCATTAAAAACAATCACCGTCGGATCATTCATCAAAACGCTTCTCTAAGAGACGGCATATCGAACGATTTTTTCTTTCAAAGCTCTACATGCCGCCTTTGGATCCGCAACTTGCGTAGCCGCCGCACAAACCGCTATAGATCTCGCACCCGCTTTCAAAATCTGCTCGACGTTATCCACCGTAATCCCGCCGATGGCAACATTACCAATCCCAGTCCCCTCAAGCTCCCTGGCGCCGTGGCGAACGTAATCCAGCGTCACTGGCTTTACCTTCGGCTTGGTGCCCGTCTGGAAAACTGGCCCCAGCGCTGCATATGTCACGTTATCTGCAATGGCCGCCTGCAATTGCTCAGGCCCGTGCGTACTCTTGCCAATAATCAGAGGTTTCTTCTGCAGCGCCCGAACCTCTGCAACAGGCAGATCCTCCTGCCCAACGTGCACCCCGTCGGCCCCACTGGCTACAGCAATATCCGTACGGTCGTTGATAATGCTCAGAGCCCCGCCATCGCGACAAACCTTCACAAATTCAACCGCCATTTCAAAAAGCTCGCTGTCATCCACCCCCTTCGCTCTCATCTGAATACAATCCGCGCCACCCTCAGCACACTTAGCCGCCAGCGACAATACTTCATCCTGCTCACTGCTCGTAATCACGACATAAAGCCGAACCGTACTGTACTTATCCGCCGGATCAGCAAACATAACAACATCCTTCTCTAAGCTGTAAGCCGCAAACCTAAGCCTCTCCAAACTGCCTGCCAGGACTGAGTTCTCAATCGACACCATCTCCGCCAGGCAGCGCATGGCCTCGCTCAACCGCTTGCACCCCGCCGTAAAGCAATCCCGCAAATCCCCGCGCTGTAATTGCCCAATAACCTCCGTACCCAACCCTACATCGCTATCCGAGTCCCGGCACGCCAACAGCACCCCGCCATCCATCTGGCTAATAACCGTACATAATTCGTGCCTGAGCTGCTTGGCTCTTG
This sequence comes from uncultured Pirellulales bacterium, assembly GCA_964649005.1. Taxonomy (GTDB): domain Bacteria; phylum Planctomycetota; class Phycisphaerae; order Sedimentisphaerales; family Anaerobacaceae; genus CAZGMJ01. The sequence continues at coordinate 15,801 of CAZYMD010000031.1, read as the reverse complement.
CGCTGAAAGCCTTGGAATCAATCCCAAACCGGCAGTACTCCTCAATAACGCGCAGAGCCTCCCGCGCCCGGTTAAAATTCGCATCGATTATCCTATATACAGACCTTTCCATAATAAAGTAGGATTATACACTCGCTTACGATCATGAGTAGGAGAATCCGAACGAACAAAACACGAGGACATTATAAAGCCATTCTATTTGCCTTCACATAAGCAACGCACATTTTGAATCCCATTATAGAAATCGCTACCTCGCATGAGCCTGCCATACGTTACTGGTTGCCGTCGCCTTGCACAACGCCAATGTTCTTACAAGATTGAAAGGCTTCATCAGGCAAATGAACAGGTAACCACCGCAAGCCAGTGGCTTGGTATCGTCTGGAGCTAAAGATGTGCGTAAAAAAGGAGTCGTCCCTCCTCCGGAACGACTCCAAAAAACATGCTATCATCAGAACTGTCAGTGTCTAAGGTAGTTCTGCCTTATTCAAAGAATCGGGCGGACTCATCCTCCTCCAAAGTAGTGTTTTAGGCTGTCCGCCCAATTATGTCAGTTATTTTATAAACAAGAGAAATGTGCAAAAACTATACCAGGATCACAAAGCTTCTGAGGTAATTAAGACAATAACAGCATAACTATTATCATACAAAAGAGTTACTTATGTTTGGCATCAGAAAAATAAAGATTTTCAAAACTACGCTTTTTAACAGGCTGTTGCCCCAACGCAACGCCGCTATACCCCAACCACCCCACTTTCAACCACGCACTGCTTAAGAAAGGCCACTCTGCCTGCGCATACGCTATGTTTACTGATGGCAACACCGCTATGATGACAAGCAGCAACACACACGACTAAAGCACACTCAGCACATGTCACCACTCACCGCTCGGCTCGTATTTCGCATCCGCCACTCGGTTTGTCCACCAGCAAAGCCAATGATCGAACAATACCTTCCGCCCGCTTCTGCCCTGATTTATGCGAAAAATAGTGCTCTCACGCCAATCTGTTATATCCTTCATTACATTGGAAATGTCGTCGCCTACAGGTAGAAAAGCCACCACCTCCCGTGGATCGTCGGCAAGATTATACGATAAGACTGCACTGTTAGCCGGATTATAGATAAACTTGCTGTCGCCACAAACATATCCGGCAGGCCCATCTGGTATCCAACCCGAGAAATAAACCTTCCGATCGAGTGGTATTTCACCAAGCACATCCATGCCATCGAAGCCAGCGTCCACCGTGTCAAATCCTAATAATCCCAGAATCGTAGGCGTCACATCTATTGAGCTGACAGGTTCTGTCACCTTCCTCCCGGCCTCTATCAAAAACGGCGCACGCAAACACAAAGGTATGTGCAGCACCTCATCATAAGCTATCCGTTCGTGGCCCAGAAGGCCATGCTCGCCAAAGGCCTCCGCATGATCGCTTACGATGCAAAAGATCGTATTCTCACCGAAACCCATCTGACACAACTCAGCATCCAAAGCCGACAGAAAAGTATCCGTGTAAGATATGGTCTGTCTATAACGCATCAATGGCTCTCGGTCCACCTGGCCGAACCATTCAGGAACCTCATAAGGATCATGCGTTATAGAGCACAAATATGTTAGAAAAAATGGCTTATCCTCCTGCTGTAGCCACTCAGTTAGCGGTTTTAACATGGCGAACTCATCACATGCCAAATATCCAATAAAACTGTTCGGGTCATTAAGATCGTCTCTGGTATAAAACTTTTCGTAGCCCAGATTATGAATCAAACCTGACCTTGATTCAAAGTTACCCTTTGCGGACTGAAAGAAAGCCGTACGGTATCCTAATTGCCTCCGTAATATAGTGGCCAGGCTTAGATATGGTTTTCTCGCAGGAACCGTCTCTGCGAGATCTTGAGAGGCCGAAGGGAAGCGCCCGCTCAACAGTGAAAATACCGCCTTCGTTGTGTGTGTGAGGGTTGAACGGGTATTAGTGAACTCAACACCATCCTTTGCAAAACGGGCTAAGAACGGGGTAGTAACAGTGTTTACATCAGACAGTGAAGTGTATCTGTACTGCACACCCTCAAGAATCACAAGCACCACGTTTGTCTGTGGAAGTTCATTGGGCCGAGATAATGTGATGGTGTCATCGCAGGGGAGTTCTCTTTTGGGATTATCCAAACCTCTATGTCTCGGTGTCAGCAAGCTCCCGAACGCCCACATCTGGCTGTTATAGCGAAGTCCAAGAGAGCGAATGTCGAAGGAGCCTGGCCTCACCATAGCGGGCCGCATAACTAATGTTACTAGGATCACAACAATAACGAGCAAAGCCCGGATCGAAAAAGCCTTGGAATTGTAAGTAGGTATTCGCGGCTTAGCCAGAACATAGAACAGGAAAGTTAAAGCGACAGCGCTGGGACCCATCAACGCTACTGTGGCTATTGGCGCCTGGTAAAAATTAACACCAATCATCAACAACGCGTTCAAAGGATCGCGGAATACAGGCAACAACACTCGCGGCAGTATCTGTGTGCCGGTCCTGATCAACCAGCCGGCATTCATCACCGACCATGTGCAGACCAAAGCGGCCATAATAGTTGTAGCTCGCAGAACAGCCCTGCGCGGCCAGCGATAACACAATACTGCAAAAAACAACTCAATAAGCAAAAGGAAACAAACATCGGAAAGAATCCAGGTATGGTATTCACTAAGAAGATCGGTTCGGATAGCATGGAAGAACTTGACCGTCAACGTGCAAAAAAGCGCTCCGAATATGATCGCGCTTGAGGCGTGAGCAATCAGGTACCCCAATAAACGGCGAATCCATAAAACAATCCGCTTGCGGCTGTCAGATTTTAAGCATTGGTCAGGCATGGAGAGACAAAATACATAAACCGACAGGACATCGCAAGGAAGTTTGTGCGGTAAACAACCTAAATAAAAGTATCTGCTCCGTTCTTTTCTTGTTCTTCACACATGATTGCTACTACTGTTATTATTAAAATAATATAATATACAAGACAGTAGTATTTGTAGTATGGACTGTGAAATTGTTAGTAAACAATGGAGCAATGTTCTAATTGCTTTATTCGAAGGCTGTTACGCAGGGAAAATGCTCGTGCGAGATTGTGGAAAGCCTGTAAGATATTGAGCCTTGCACTCTTGCGTTATTAACAGATCGTTGCTCTTTTGCTCACTTTAGTTATAGCCTTCCCTTTTTTAACAGTTTCCCTAATAGATAAACCAACAGGTTATCCACACGACTAAAATGTTGACGAGAGCAGCAAAAAAAACCTTATGCTTATATCAGTAGATATTCACACTGAGACATTGTACCATCGGTAAGATAAGCATTTGGATAATGACATGATAGTCGAACATACAAAAAAAAGAGAAAAAAAATGAGATCAGAAAAGAGATGGCTGCCATTTCATTTAGCATTTATTGCAGGTATTATTTGTCTGTTACCTTTTTTTATGACGCACGCTGGTGCATCGGGGAATCTGAGTGACAGTCAGATTCTTAAGATCCATTGGCTCCCGCTCACTTTGGATCAGAAGTACATTAAGGACACAGTCGCGCTTGCTACTGAGTTTGACGTGGACGCATTTCATCTGAGCCACAGAATTGTACACAATGCCGACGACGTTATTGACGACTCAAAGCGCCGGTTGGAAGTACTGAAAGCCATAAAGACAATAAAGGCCGAAGGTTTGGGAATATGGTGCTGGACGCACGAGATAAAGAAATTACCAAAAGGCGTAAGAGCGGGGCAGTTCAATCTACGTGACCCACAACTGAAGAAATACCTTCAAAATAAATATGACAGCTTTGCGAAAGATGTTCTACCCGGTCTGGACGGGATTGTCCTGACTCTTGCTGAGACGGGCGTGAAGGTCTACCAAAACATGACTGCTGACGAGGCGCGCCGGAATGTCAGCGACCTTGTAAGTATCATAGACGAACCGCTGCACAGTCATAATGTGCGTCTGGCGGTTCGCTCTTTTGTGTATAAGAAAAAAGAGCTGGACATCGTCATGGCGGCAACAAGCGAGATGCCCCTCGACACGGCTGTAATGAGCAAAATCTATCCGCATGATTGGCAGCCGTACTACCCCATGAATCCGATCATCGGGGCCATTGGCGGGCGGGAGCAATGGGTTGAGTTTGACCTTGGTTTTGAGTTCGAGGGGCAGAATACTGTTCCATATTCGGACCCTCACCAGCGGATAAAGCAATTAAACCACGTGTGGGATAAAGGCGTCAGGACGGTTTGCCTGCGACTCGATCGTTATCATGGCGACGAAGGCAAAAGCGCAATTCACACTCCCTGGGGCAGGTTGAACCTAACCGTGTTTTCTGAGTTCAAGAAGGACAGGAACATTAAGGCGGATAAGATTATATCAAAGTGGGAAAAGGGGCAATTTCCCGGTGCGTGGAAGGTTCTGGAGCTTTCAACTGCAATAACGCGGCGCGCCATGTTTCCGAAAAAGCAGTGGTGCCAGAATCACTCTGTCATTCCGGATTACGGTTATGCGAAGAGCCACTTAAAAGGAGGCAGTGCGGATCGCTTAGCAACATGGAGCGGCTTTAAGGAAGACAAGCGAGCGGAGGATTTGTGCGATAAACCTACACCTGAGTGGTATCGGGAGATTCTCGCTGAAGACATGCAAAACAATCGCGACTTAGGGCGAATAAAAAGTATACTCTCTGAGAACGGAGTCGATCTTTCGCAATACCCCGTCTGGGAGAAGGGTCTTAAAGCGCTGCGCATGAACGCGGAGTTGTATGCAGCGAGCAAGAAAGCATATTTTGCTGTCCGTCTGCACCAGAACATGCCGGGGGCAATGCC
>CAZYMD010000031.1:0-10875 GCA_964649005.1 uncultured Pirellulales bacterium | reverse complement strand
GGCTAAGTATGGAAACACCCAAAACACCTTATGATTATATTGGATAATATTCACGCAAGTGCTTGTGGATGAAAGGGGGAAAAGCTTGGAGTTAGAGCAGTTGCAGATTATAATATTCCGCCGGTTGGGTCTGTAGTGAGGTTTGGGTATTCCATAGGCAGCAAAACCGGGCGAAAAGTTATATAGTTACCCAGCCAGCCCAAAAAAGCTGGTATGGGACGAGACAGACATGTAAATACTGGTATAGTGGATAGTTATGCATAGATCAGATAAAAAAGAAAACACTCGTATGGAAGCGAAAGAACTGTTCGTCGGATTCGATGTGGGAAGTGGGTTTGTCCATTATGCGGCACTCGATCCTCAAGGCAAGATTGTGTACAGCCCCAAACCAATCATGCATTTCGCCAATCCTATTGGCGCTGTTAAAGAGGCCTGGAGCGATATAACCACGAAGTTCGACCGCGCACAGATAAAATGCACTGCATTTACAGGCAGCGGCGCCGAGTCCTTCCCGAAGGTCATGAGCGAGCTTTGTTACGTCTATGACAGCGTTGTCATCCCTAAAGGCGCCGAAATAATCGCTCCTGATGCACAGTTCATCTTTCACATCGGCGCCAAAGACTCTTATTTCTTCAATTTGGGCCTTGCCGGCGGCAAAAAGATCATCCAGGAGTGGAAAACAGGCACAAAATGCGGAGGCGGCTCAGGCACGCTTCTCGAAAAGCAATGCAGAAGACTGTTCGAAGGGGATATCCCCGCCCCTCAATTTCAGGACACTGCATCAGCCAGCAGTGATGATGAAAAAGAAACCATACGCATAAGTAACAGAGCCAAGCTTCAGGCCCGCCTTGAAGAGATGTTCAGGCGAGCGGAAGTAGAGGCGGACAAATCGAATGAGCCCAGCGAGTTCCTTGCTCGTTGCGGAGTCGTTATTCAATCCGACCTGATTCATAAGCAGAACGAAGGCGCCGCGCGTATCGACAATCTTGCCGGTCTGTTCAGAACGGTCGCCAGGAATTACAGAATAGATGTTCTCGGCTCGATGGAGTTTAATTCAGCCGGGCGGTCTGATCAGGCAATAGCCACAGGTGGCGTGATGGCTAACAACGTTATATGTCGCAATCTCGAGGAATTCGTCGGCGTGGCCGTGAAAAGGCCGGACCATTTCCATAACGTTGCGGCTATAGGAGCAGCGGCAAAGGCGATAGAGCAAAACAACACATTCGTTTTCAGCACCGCTCAATTGGACCAGGTCGCCAATTACAGTCGTCAAAAGCGCCAATTCACCTCGCCGCTTTCCGATTCGCTCGCCAAAGTCCACGAACAAAGTCAGGACCTTGTCGAAAAAATCGAACCAGATACAGAGGTTATTCTTGGCATTGATGGCGGTAGCACTACTACCAAAGGGGCCCTCGTCGACCTCAAAACAGGCCGCCTTCTCGACAAGCTCTACATCAAAACGCATGGAAATCCCGAGGAATCCCTCAAGCGCGTCCTGAAATATCTTTCCAGGCACAAAGATAACGTCATCATTCGAGGCGTCGGCGCTACAGGCTCGGCCAGAAAGCTCTACGAAAAGATTCTGGTCAGTAAAAAGAAAGTGCAGGAGATCGCAACCGCCGGCTCCGAATTGGCCGACAGGGTTACCGATGAGATCACATGTCACGCAATGGGTGTAAAGCACTATGACCCTGAGGTTGATACGATTTTCGAAATCGGCGGACAGGATATGAAGTTCACGAGCTTCGCCAAAGATGGCACCGTCAAAGAAGCGAAGATGAACTACTCCTGCCAGGCCGGTTCCGGCCAGACCCTCGACAACATGGCCGATATCATCAATCTCGATGTCGAGAACACCCTGCAGGAAGCCGCCCTACGCGCTCCAAAGGTGCCCATTATAGACTCCACCTGTGGCGTCTTCATGGAGATGGACGAAAACAGGCTCATCGCTGAAGGATTCAGCAGAGACGAAATCGCCGCCGCAATCGTCCGTGGGACAGCCGCGAGCTACTACTTCAAATTCGTAGGCGGAGCTGGCTACGTTGGCCATAAATGCTCCGCACAAGGCGGCCCTCCGCTTGGTCGGGCTTTCCTTGCCGCCCTCGCACAGGTCACAGATAAACAGATCGAAGCTTACCCCCACCGCGAAATGTTCGGCGCCTGGGGCCAGGCCCTCGATATTCGCAGGCACATTACCCAGACAGAAGGCCAGGGAAAAAAGTGCGCCACCGCATTTAGAGGCTGGTCCATCGTTGATATGCCCTTTGAAAAGAAAAAGATCCAATGCCGGGAGCTTTTCCCTGATGACACCTGCGGTATGCGCGACTGCGCTCTCGAAGTCTTCAGCATCGAAGACGACAAGATCATCACTGGCGGTTTCTGCCCGCGCGGCAATTCCGAAGCTTCTCGCAAACCCAAGCCTAACTACGTTGATAAGTACCACAAGATATTCGAAAAGCACTTCGCCCAGTTTGGCGCAACGCTCGACGATGTCTCCTCAGGCAAAACCGACATCACAGGTAAAGTCACTGTCGGTATTAAACGCAGCACAGCTACCCTTGGCGAAAAAGGCATCTGGAGCGGCGCCCTGCTCGCCCGCCTTGGCTTCTACCCGGTCATCTCGCCGAAGAGTAATAGCATGATCGCCAAGATCGGCATAGACAATTCACGAACCGAGTTCTGCATCGCCCGCAAGCTCGCTACAGGCCACGCCGCCATCCTGAACGCCGAGCCAAAAGTCGAATACCTGTTCAATCCGAGCTTCATCGAACAGCGAACCGAGCAGCCCCCGGACCTGAAATACTGCATCTACACCGAATCCGAAGGCTACGTTCTTAACGACGTCCTCTCCCTCGACAAGAACAAACAGATCAACCCGATCCTCCACTTCGGCGACACGGAACTACTCGTCCACGCCTTCAAAGTCGAGTTCGGCCGTCTCGGCGTCACTTTCACCGACAGACAAATACGCGGCGCCATCGCCTACGCTGAGCACGCCGAAGCGACCTTCAGGCAGGCCCTCTTCGTTGAAGGGGACAAATTCCTCGAACGAATCACCAAAAACAACGACAAGGCCTACGTCGGCATCGGCCGCGACTACGTCCTGCTCGATCCCGAGGCAAGCTCCAACTCAGGCACCATGTTCGCCCAGGTCCGGGGCCTCGACTACATCCCGCAGGTCTTCCTCGAACACAAGTTCATGGACATCCCGCTCGACGACATCGTGACCAACGAGTTCTGGGTCCAGAGCGTCAAGATCCTCAAAGCCAATCTCTACGTCGCCGAGCACCCGAACCTCTTCGCCATACGCATGATAAACTTCGCCTGCGGTCCGGACAGCCTCAAGATCTACCAGGAAGAGCGAATCCAGCAGGCTGCCAATAAACCTATTCTTGTCCTCGTTACCGACGCCCAGACCAACAACGCCCCGTTCGTCACCCGCACCGAGGCCCATGAGCGCGTCGTAAACCAGACCAAACACAGCCCGCTCAAGAAAGAAAAAATAAAGTTACGTTCCCAGAAAGACGTCCAGGGCCGAACATGGCTGTTCCCATATATGGGTGACGCCAGCCACGTCGCGGCCGCAGGCCTTCGCCATTTCGGTGTCGACAGCCTGGTCCTGCCCACAGGAACAACCCGAGGCTACGAAGCCGCCCGAAGGCACATCTACACCGAAGTCTGCTACCCGCTCAAGGGCGTCGTTGGTGACGCAATCGGCTTCCTCCACGAACAGATCGAAAAAGAAGGCCGCGAGTACGTCGAAAACAAGTACCTCGTCATGTTGCCCACGACCAGCGGCCCATGCCGATTCGGAAAATACACCGAGTTGATGCGCTTCTTCATGGATAAGGAAGGCCTCGAAAAAATCCCCGTCGCCGGCCCGTCCTCCGAAACCGATTACTTCGACATCCCCATGCCCAGAAAGATGGGCTTCTGGGGAACGATGAAAATGCAGATGATCCTCTTCAAGGGCATCAACTGTTCCGATTTGCTCGAAGACATCACCCAGCGCTTCCGACCCTACGCCGAGGACAGGCCCGCTGTCGACAAGCTCAAAGAGCAGCGCAGACTAATCCTGGAAAAGGTCATTGAAAGCGGCGCTAAAACCAAAGACATGGTCCAGTGGGGCCGCGACACCGTCACCGCCTACAAGAGCCTCAAGCTCACCAATGACGCCCGCTTTCCGCTCGTGCTCTACATAGGCGAAATCTACATGCGTATGCACGACCCCTACACCAATTTCGTCGTCAACCAGTTGCAGGACCAGAGCCTCGAAATCGTCCGCGATCCAATTACCGACTGGCTCAACTACGTCAATAAAATGAACCTTCGTAACGCCAAACGTGACTTAAAGCTCGTGCTCAAACGCTTCGATTTCCCCAAGATCTTCCGCGACCTTGGCCGAGTTTCAAAATCCATGTTCAAAAGCCGCTACATGGCGCACATCGAGCACGTCCTCGCCGAACCTTTCCATGAAGTTCTCGCAGGCAGACACGTTCTGCCCAAGCCAATGGAGATGATCGAGCTGCTCGAAGAAAAACACGAAGGCCACGGCAACATCGAAGGCGAATCCCCCCTCAGCACGGGCATCGCCTACCACCTCATGCACGACATGGTCAAACCAACCGGCGACGCATGCATCTCAGGCATCTTCCACGTGGGTCCGTTCACTTGCATGCAGGAAGGCGTAGCAACCGCGAAAATCGAAGCGATGGCCAAGGAATTGCGCAAGAAAAAACCCGACCTGGTTTTCCCCATAGTCCACGCCTTCTTCGGCGATTCGGCCAGCTCGAACCTCGACTCAGAAATAGCAGTCTTCAAGGAACAATGCTACCAGAAAAAAGAAATGCTCCAAACGCAGCAAACTTGACGTAGTCCCACCGCCTCTGCCGACAATGTGAAGCAACCGTCTTGAGAATTGAGCGGTTTTCTCATGTATGCAATGATGGCGGTCATTTTGGTTTTTCCGTTTCGAATAAGTCGGTTGTAAAAGCTGAGGATGATAGATTTAATCGCATTGTAATCAGCAGTGACATGGAGAAGCTGGCCCGAAGATGCCTTCGTCAGGTGACAATCATACGTTTGCCTCGATAGATTGGAGCTTAGCCCAACGTACTGGACTGAAAAGACATTGAAATGCACGACTTTGCCATGCGATCCATCGGCGTTTTATTGAAACAGGAAATCGAAATCAGAGCCTTATGCAGTTCTATCTAATTATTGTTGGACGATGAATACAATATGATCAGACTCAGAACTTATTCATTTGGGTTTGCAAAGCAGTTCTTAAATGCTCGTCTCGCGCTGAAACAAGAAATTGAAGGCATACTCCAAGATCCAAGAATTAACCTTTCTAACAAGAATGTTGGGCAAGTTGAGAGGCGGAAGCGTTGACGTTGAACCGCATATCGTGCTATTATGAAAGTCGTAGCGCACAGAAGAACTGTTTATGAAGTTATCTGGAAAATGTTGGCTGGACCAACAAATGGGGGCGGATCAAAGAGCCAACAAATGAAACGGAGACCACGTATGATAATCAGGCCGTACTTGCGAAGATTGTCGGCAGTGATGCTTATGAGCTGTATCGTTCCTGGATTGGGTGCTGCGACGGACGTCCCCTGGAGCCAGGGGCCATTGGCCTGTTACGAGGTGCCGGCGATAAGCTCGATTGCTCGCTTGCCGGACGCGCTGCCCAGCGATGGGCGGCTCAGCTCGCAATTGCGTATGGTTGCTGCCAAAGGTGAATTCGAACCCGTTTCGTTCGTAATTGCTCCACGAAGCAATATCGCCAGGCTCGTATTAAAGGCATCACCGCTGGCGGGGCCCGGCGACAACATACCGGCCGCCAATGTCGATATCAAAGTTGTCAAGTGCTGGTATCAGGGCGGAACGGCTTGGTACAGCTACTTCGGCGATAGCAGTCGTCGTGAACTGGTGCCGGAACTGTTGCTGAACGATGAAACACTCATACGTGTTGACAGTGAGAAGAAGGAGAATTATCTCCGTGTGGGTGACAAGTATACGTGGATCAGTTATCCGAAGGATCAGGCGACCGAGGCGTTCAACTATCTGGAGGAGCCCGTTGCGGACGGTAGGACGCTCCAGCCTGTATCTCTGAAGAAAGGTGAAAATAAGCAGATTTGGGTCACAGTCAAGGTCCCGAAAACGATCGCTGCCGGAGTTTACCAGGGCAGGATCAAGTTGATTGCCGATGGCAAAACCATCGGGGCTATGGATCTGGCGGTGAGAGTCCTTCCATTCGAGTTGCCCATGCCCAAGACCTATTATGATCGGAACCTTGATTATCTGGTGACCCTCTATGGTACAGGCATCCTTGACATCTGCAATCGATTGGGGATTGCGCCTGAAGTCGCCGATCAACAGCAGAAAGCCATATATCGGAATCTCCTGGAGCATAATGTCTTCAATTGCCGTGCAGACCTGAAACTTAGTCACCAGAAGGATCGTGCCCATGCGATTGCCAATCTCCAACGTGAATTGCGCATGATGAAGGCTGCTGGATTCGTGATGAAACCTCTCCTCTCCAGTGGTTGGGCGTATCCCGCGGGAGAAAAGAATCTCGAAGAGTACAAGGCCCGCATCGACGCTCTGGTCGAGACGTTGGTGGGCGAAGTCGGACACCACGACATCTATATCACCAGTTGGGATGAGGCAGGAGTAGACCGCATCAAGATCATGCGTGAGCGGGCGGAGTATACAACCGCCAAGGGAATCAAACTCTGGGTCACGACCCATCCGGGCAGACACTTCGACTTGGCCGGCTACTGCATCGATTACGCCAATCATGGCGGCTGGCCGAATCGTGAAAACGTGGCCACTTGGCATGCTTTGGGAGCGAAGGTGGCAAGTTATGCCGGCCCGCATACCGGCCCCGAAAACCCTGTTGTCTTTCGGCGCATGGAGGGCCTGGCTCGATACAAAGCGTATTATGACGGTTCTTTCAACTACATCTATTTCTCCGGGTTGCACCCATCACTGTATAAGAAATACAAACAGAACGTGTGGAACGACTTCATGGGTGGCTCATTCCGACAAATGAATCTGGTCTATCCTACGTCCAGCGGAGTGATAGATACGATCGCCTGGGAAGGTTTCCGGGAAGGGATCGATGATGTTCGCTATGCGACCAAACTTAAACAGGAAGCAGCCAAGGCAATCTCCAGTGGTGAAGTGGAAGCCGTCTACGCTGCAAAGAAGGCACTGATGTGGCTGGAGTTGATGGACGAGAAGACTGCGGATCTCAGCGCGGTGCGCATGGAGATGATTGAGTACATCCTGAAAATACAGATAGCGATGGAGAAATAGATCATGAGGACAATCATACGGATGATCGTGCTGGTTACGGCGTTCGGCACTGTGAATGCGGACGAGGCCCAGGGAAAGAAAGTCTACGAGTGCCGCTATATGGAGAGTGCCCCATACGGGGTGACCGCCTGGTCGCAGTCGGAGATGGTAAAGACCGGGTCCGGCAAAGAGTCGCGATTTGTTCCCTATGATAGTGAGGCCGCCAAAGGGCTGATTCTCGATGCGACGACTTTACGTGACGTCAGTTCTGATCCCAAACTCAAAGGTCGAGAAACTTCCTTCTATATGGTGTATGACTCAAAAGGTTGGTACATTTATATTCACTGTGAGCAGCCGCAGATACAAACGTTCGTCGATGAGGGAAAGGATGTCGCCCTGGAAGTATTCTTCAGCCCGGGATTGGAGAAAGTTCCGTACTATCAGATGATCGTGAAACAGTTGACAAGTAGCATCAATCATTATGATTGGGGGATGCCACATCAACATTATAGGTCCTTGAAAGACAGTGTCAGAATCGAATCGCTGGCACTCAAGACCGGCTTCGCTACATTCCTCTTTGTCCCATGGGCCAGTCTCTATGACCGTCTTCCACTAAACGACGATTACTGGCGCTTCAGTATTATGCGTTGGGGGCCGTCAATGACCTGGGGAGGCAAGGTTCATGATACCGGTAATTTTGGCCTGATCCATTTCCAGATCCCGACGGCGAGCCAAAGCATTGAAATCGAAAAGCGGATTCTCAGAACCGCATGGTTCAAATTCCGGGCGGTGGCAAGAAAGGCCACTACTTTCTGGAACGATCAGGAACTGGGGGATCTGGACTTCTATAACGAAATCCTTAAGCCGGTGATCGACCAATATACTGCCTTGGGCGAGTCCATGGGGGAACCGGAGAGTTGGGATGCTGACACCGTCAAAAAGGGCCATGAGATTTTAGGCGATTGGATGGAGTTCAGGTACAAAATCGCCGAACTCCGGACTGAATACTTGATGAACAAGAGGTTCGCAGACAACAAATAGAAGTTGATAGTACTTCCGTCTGATGAGAGCCTGTCGGTGCCCCTTGCCACATTACCTCTTCCTGCACCCGTTATCCCCATTCAAAGAACACTCTCGGCTCGGCCAGAGGGTGCTTTGCACAATAATCATATAGTTGATTATGAAGTTAATAAGTGCAGCATGAATCGAGCCCTTGGCTCTCAGATCAGTTTAGCCGTTGTTTGCGGTATCCAGCAGTCGGTCTCATCGGCGAGCTGGATGTGGAGCCAGCCAACTCGTTGTTCGAGCACGTCGAATTCGGTTCCGCTGTGCAGCGGTTCTTTGAAGCTGGCCGCGTAGTTGTTACCGTCGCCCTGTCTTGCGACGACCTGATTGGCCGTGACCACCCCGCATATAAGCCCCGCTTCGTTCTTGGCCTGCACGACTACCGAAAGCGCAAAGCACAGAAACAGTATCCCAGCTATGACGGTCGTTGCCATCGCCGGCGCCGACCGCCCTATCCAGATAATCACCGTCAGCGCAATGCACACAATCGCGAAGAATACGCAAGCCAGAACAAACCTGCTCCGCATCGAAAAGTCGTAGTGCCAGAAAAAAAGCGTCTGCATCACGCGCTGCTGGCTTTTTAGCTGTATCTGGTCGATCCTCTTGCTCCTCGCAAAGGCCAGATTCTTCTGAATCTGCGCATCTGATCCGTCCAGCTTCTCGGCTCTGCGGTAATTCAAAATCGCTCTGCCCAAGTCCTGCTTGAGAAAGTACGCATTCGCCAGATTGTAATAGAGCTTTGCGTTGCGGACCTGCCCCTCGTTGATGATCCGCTCGTAGCTCAATATCGCCTCGCCATACAGCCTTTCCGCCTCCGGCTCGCCCACTTTTTCGTTCGCCTTGCGAAAAGCATCGTTGGCCTGATGAAACAGCCGATGCACCTGCTCGTCTGTCAGCTTCCGTCCTGCGGCAGACTCCGCCCCGACGAGCCCCTCGCACCCGACAAGCACCAGCAAACCAACAATAATCATCACACCACGGCTCATCTTTTTCTTCCCGCCCCCTTGTCCACCTGCCGAACAAGCTCACTAATGCCGTCGGGCCCAATCGCTTTGACCTGGCCCGCCGCTGCATATCGCGACGCCTCGCAGTTCGTGATGATCCGCCTGTATTCCTGCGCCAGTTTCACATCGCCCGTCGCTTTCGCTACAACCTCGTAGCAGTCGTCGGCCGTAAGCGACCCGGCCACCCTGTCGAACCGATCTCCGATATATTGCTTCAGCGCCAAGACAATCAACTCGTTCCTCTCCTGCACCGGTGACGCTTCAATGCTCTTGAGCGTGCGCACCGCCTTGGCGCATGCCTGGCGTCTGCGTTTTGCCGCCTGCTTCTCAGGGCTGGTGTTCGTCACTAACTTAACAGCCACACTGGCCAAAAGACCCAGCAAAGGCAGCGACCATACAACTGCATAGCCGGGACTCGCAAACGCCGCAACCGGCGAGAACGCCTGATCGGTCAGAACATCAAGTTCCTCATAGTTTGCCGACAGCCCCTTGGTGATAGCAACAACATCTTTGTTAACCGCCCTATGACCGGCGCTCTCGATATCGGCGTTCGTCAATACCTTGGTCGGAGCAACATCGAGCTTGATCGGCTCGCTCTTTGTCACTATGTACCGCCCTTGGTCAGGATCGAAGACCGCCAGCGGAATCGCCGGTATCTCCGTCACCTGCTCGTTATTAGCGCGGATCGTTTGCGTAAAAACCTTCGTGTCGTTCTCGATTGTCGGCGATGCCTTCTCCGCCGGAATCTTGAAGTTCGCCGCCATCTGCTCCAACTCAGGCCACTGTACCGGCTTGAGAAACTTGCTCCCCCCAATCTTGATCGTCAGCGTGATCGGATCGCCCACGTTAACTTTTGTCGGTGTAGCTGTTGTGGTAATCTTATATCGCCCCACCAACCCGTAAAAATCCGCAGGTTTATCCTGATCTGGCAAAGGCAGAACGTTCAGTTCCTGCCCCGGCGCTGTGACCAAAAATTGTTTGTACTGCTTGCGCGAGCCGAAGAATCCGAAGTTCTCGAACGGATCGCGCGACTGGGCGCGACCTACGGCAACAGCCGCCGATACAGACGACTCACCCAGCGCTATCCTGCCAGCTTTCTTCGGAATCAGAACCTTGCTGAACGTAACCTGTACCATCTGCCGTCCGTTGCGCAACACCGAACGCTGGCTAACAAGAATAGGCAGCCCCGTATCGAGCTGGGACTGCCTGGCCTGAGGATCGGTGACGTCGGTCTCCTCGATATAGAATTCATCCACGTCTAAAGCAGGTATGTTGAAATGAAACTCGCCGACATCAGCAGTAGGATCGACGAAAATGTTGACTGTTATAATTACCGGCTGGCCTACATAGCATTGCTTCTCAGAGAGCACTACTTCCAGATCGAGCTTGTCGGTCTTGCCTGGCTCCAGAATATTCACCTTCACTGGATTTGTACGATAGACCTTCCCCTCTATCGTAACCGGAACCCCAGGCAGCTCGAACAGCCCCACCTTGCCAGCGG
>CAZYMD010000030.1:24914-32791 GCA_964649005.1 uncultured Pirellulales bacterium | reverse complement strand
TCGAGATGACTGTAAATGGGGGATTGCGGAGGTGTGGTTATTGGCTTATTATGGTTTTATGGTTAAGACACATGAATTGAAGATAGAGACGCGGGGCGACTGTGAGGTTATTAATATAACCGAGCAGGTGGCGGGGGCGGTTGTTAAGTCTGGTGTTGGGAATGGGACTGTTACGGTGTTCAACGTTGGCTCTACGGCGGGGATAACGACTACCGAGTTCGAGCCGGGCTTGGTGAATCACGATCTGGCGGCGGCGTTCGAGAAGATTGCGCCTGAGCACCAGCGGTACGAACATGAAGAGACCTGGCACGATGACAATGGGCACTCTCACGTGCGGGCTTCGCTGCTTGGGCCGTCTTTGTGCGTTCCGATAGTCGGGGGCAGGCTTACTTTGGGGACGTGGCAGCAGATTATACTCGTGGATTTCGATACGCGGTCCAGGACGAGGACTGTCGTTTGCCAGATGGTTGGGGAGTGATAGGTATCTTTGGACACATCGAACACCCGGCTGTGGCTTGATGTGGGCCGTACCTGTGATTGGCACAGACAGGAGACTGAGAAACGCGGCTCTTCCGAATAATGGGTAGGTGTATTTCGGAACTGGGAATAATGAGAACAATAGTACGGGGCTTCAGAAGGCCAAATTACCGTCCGGTTGCCCTAATTCGGCCCTCCGCCCAAACGATTTTTCTCTCCATAGAACTTCAAGGCAAGTAGCTTGCAACGGCCAACTGCTCATTAGCCGGATGAAGCAGAAAAGCTTGTGTGGGAAAGGTGAAATAGGCTTGACGAGCTTGGGGCTGTGGCTTAGTATGTGATCGGTGATCTTTCCGGAGAGATCCAACTGTTTTTTGAGGCGTCTTGTGTTATGAGTGCTAACAGTCGACGAACGTGGCTATGGATAATCGCAGCGGTCGTGGTATGCCTCGTGGCGGGCTGTGATAAGTATGGCTCCAAGGGGGGATCGGCAAGCCTCATAGAGGATGTGGACTTAGGGAAAACCATCGGTTCTATGGCGCAGGTTGTTGCTCCTGGATCGGCGGAGTTGGAGGGTTTTGGGCTGGTAGGGGGATTGCGGGGGACAGGCTCTTCGGAGTGTCCATCGGGTGTCCGGGCGTACTTGATGCGTTATATTCTGACGGAGCTGCCCCAATATCGGATTAATATTCAGGGTCTTTTGAACAGTCATAATACGGCGGTAGTTCACGTTTATGGGCAAATGTCGGGTCTTTCATCGAAAAACGAACGCTTCGACATCAGGGTAACGGCTCTGGATGGCACTCAGACGACGTCATTGGTGGGCGGCTGGTTGTATGGGGCGGAGATGAAGCCGGTGGGTCGTTTCCTGATTGGGACTCGTCCGGTGGCTAACGCGGGCGGTCCGGTCTTTATGGACAAGCTCGAAGGGCCGCCCAAAGATGCCAGGACCGGCTATGTCCTGGCGGGGGGCAGAGTCCTTGATGAATATCTGATATCAGTAGCACTTAACAAACGCGACTATGAAGTGACGAGCACTATTCGAAATCGCTTGAACGGCCGCTTCGGTTACGGAACAGCCAAAGCCGTCCTGCCGGGCCGAGTGCAGATCGCTGTGCCTTCTCGATACAGGAACAGAAAAGAAGATTTTATCGAAATCGTCAAAGCGCTTTATCTCGAAGAGACAGCGGAACTCATCGAGCAGAGGATTAAGAGTTTCGTTCGGAGACTTGCGGTTGAACCATCTAAATATGAAAGTGAGATGGCGCTGGAGGCGATAGGCAATCGAAGCCTTCTGAAGTTGCAGGTTTTATTGAACTCCTCGAACGAACAGGCCCAGTTTCACGCCGCGAGGTGTATGCTGAATTTAGGCAGTGACGCAGGCTTCCAGCTTTTGCGTGACATCGCGCTTAGCGTTGGGGCTGCGAACAGGATGGAAGCTTTGGAAGCGATAGCCTGCTCTGCGAGCCGGAATGATGCTTCGGCTGTTGCTCGAAAACTGTTACGTGACAGCAGTTTCGATATCAGGCTCGCCGCCTACGAACAGTTACGCAGACTGGATGATGTCAGCATTGCTATAGAGACCATCGGGGACAGTTTCCATCTCGAGCGTATTGCGTACGCGGGAACAAAAGGGATATTCGTTTCGCGGAGCGGTCAGCCTCGGATTGTATTGTTTGGCTCGCCGATCTACTGTCGCGAGAACAGCTTTATACAATCGGCGGACGGCACGATCATAATCAACGCCCCGCGAGGCCAGCAATATGTGTCGGTGATCCGTAAGCATTCGTCGAATCCGAGCGCGGTGATGAGCCTGAACAGCTCGTTCAAACTCGGTGACATTGTTCGGGTGCTGGGGGATAAGCGGGCAAAGAAAGGTCAGGTTGAACCTGGAGGATTGGGTGTTCCATATTCAGAGATATTAGCCCTGCTCAGGCAAATGTGCGATAGAGGGGCTGTAGTAGCGGAATTTCGAGCGGGACCCCCGCCGAAAATCGGCCCAATTGTCAAGAAATGACGAACCTTCGGCCGATAACAGTTAATGAAACAAGACCTATAAGTGACACGCCCATCGTGCGGTGTCAGTTACCGGACGTTATTCAGGTAGGATGATGAGACTTGAGAAGATAATATTGAATGGATTCAAGAGCTTCGCCGACAAGACGGAGTTCGTTTTTGATTCACCTATAACGGCTATTGTCGGGCCCAACGGCTGCGGCAAGAGCAATGTGGTCGATGCCGTGAAGTGGGTTCTTGGCGAGCAGAGCACCAAAAGCCTGCGCAGCGACCAGATGGCGGACGTTATATTCAGCGGCAGTAGCAGCAGAAAGCCGCTGGGGGCTGCGGAGGTAAGCCTTTTTGTTTCCAATCCGGGCAGCGATGGGGCGAGGGAATTGCCTATCGATACTGAGGAAGTGCAGATTACCCGCAAGATCTACAAGAGCGGCGAGAGCGAGTATCGTATCAACAGCAGGATATGCAGATTGAAAGATATTCGCGAGCTGTTTATGGATACGGGGATCGGCACCAAGGCCTATTCCATTCTGGAGCAGGGGCAGGTCGATCTGCTCGTGAGCGCATCCAAGATGGACAGGAGAGGTATTTTCGAGGAAGCGGCGGGCATAAGCAAATACAAGGCTCATAAAAAAGAGGCGCTTCGCAAACTGGAAAAAACCGAGCAAAATCTGCTGCGGCTGGCGGACATACTTGCTGAGGTCGCCAAGCGGCTTCGGAGCGTGAAGCTACAGGCGGGCAAGGCGAGAAATTATCTTCAGTATACGCAGCGGCTAAAGGAGCTGCAGGTTAACTACTCGCTGGTCGAGTACGCCAAGAATCACACATTGACAGGCGAGAAACAGACGGTTCTGGCTGGCGTTACCGAGCAGTCCGAGATTTTAGCGGCGGAGGTTACGCGAGAGGACGGTCTTGTCAGTCAGTTAGGCGAGAAGATTATAGATACCGAGCACAAGCTGAGCGAGACGGGTAATAGTCTGGTTTCGATTCAGAGCAAGATCGAGCAGCGGCTCCAGCGGATCGACTTTTTGCGGACGAGGGTATCGGAGTTAGAGCAGCGTAAGGACTCAGCGACCGAGCGGATAGACAGGCTGCGAGAGCAGAAGGAAGTGTTCGAGCAGGACCGCGCGAAGTACGAGCAGGAGCTGGCGGCGTGCGAGAAGGTGCTCGAAGAAAAGGGGCGGGCGGTCGAGCAGATACAACAGGATATAAGGCAGATCAATGCGGACTGTGCATCGCTTGAGGCTCATCTCGATGATGAGAAGTCGGGGATAATTGATATCGTTCGCAGGACGGCGCAGCTTCATAACGAGCTTCAGAGCATCTCGGTCTATCGCAGCAATTTGTCGACTCAGAAGGATCGACTTGCCGGCCGGGCTGAGACGGCCAAGGCGGAGCTTGAGAAGCTTTTTACAGAGAAGGCGCAATATAACGCGCGTCTGGATGATATTGAGAAGGTTCTGGGTGAGTTGAACGACAACCTGGAATCGAAGCGGCAGAAGTCCGAAGAGATAGAAGCCCAGATAAGCTCCGACGCCCAGCGGCTTACCTATGCAAAGGAGACCCGAAGCGCACTGAGCAGCGAGTTGGCGATATTGACCGACATGGAGAAGAGGCGCGAAGGGCTGAAGGCCGGCGTCAAGAGCATTCTTAAATCGCGGTCGGCTTCGGAAGGCCGGATGGACTATATCGAAGGGATGCTCGCGGATATCGTCGAAGCGAATGTCGAGCATGCGGGGGCGGTTGAGGCGGCTCTGGAAGGGCAGACGGATGCTCTTGTTGTTAGCAGCTCGGCAAGACTGCTGGCGGACAGGGAGACTGTGGATGAGCTTGAGGGCAGGGTGAATTTCGTCTGTCTTGATAAGATCGAACCGTTTGTGGATAGCACGGATTTGTCCGAGTTCGAATTTGTCAGGGGCAGGCTGATTGAGTTCGTGAGGTTCGATGAGAAGTATGCATCGCTTTTATGGAGCCTTCTCGGCAAGACGATAGTTGTTGACTCGCTGGATTCGGTTGTGAAGCTCAGCGAGGCAATGGCGGGGCGGTATACGTTTGTGACCCTGGATGGGCAGTATCTGGGCGCCGACGGGATCGTGAAACTCGGGCCTCTGGGCAAGGCCACGGGGCTTATATCGCGTAAGAGCCGGTTGCGTCAGCTTCAGGATGCGATTGCAGGGGTCGTTGCTGAGATTGCAGAGGTTGAAAGCCAGATCGAACGCAACAAGCAGACCAATCAGCACCTTTCCAAGCTTCGCAAGGACCTTCGCACGGCTATCTACGAAGCTACTACTGAAAAAATGCAGGCGACGTCGAATCTGGGCGTGATCGAGCAGAATATAAAGCGGCTCAAAGAAGAGCAGCCTCTGATTGTTGGTGAGATCGACCTGCTCGAATCGCAGATCGGACAGTCGGTTCAGAAGGAATACGAGTCCAAGCAGAAGCTCGATGAATTAGAGACTGTAAATACAGAGCGAGCGGTGCGTATCGAGGAACTGGAACAGACTTACGGCCAGCGCAAAGACGAGCAGGAGTTGTTGACGAGCCGGCTTACCGACCTGAAGGTGGTGCTGGGGCAGACCGCCGAACAGGGTAAGGCGCTAAAGCAGGTGATCGGATCTCTGCAGAGCCAGATGCGGGAGAATCTTGTCGCAGCCGAGGCTGCGCAGAAGGAGATCGAGATCGGCTCATCCCAGCTAAAAGAGGCGCAGAGAGATATTCTTGGGTGTGAGTCGGCTGTTTCGGAGTTGTTTGTCGAAAAGGAACGTGCTCAGGATGTTGGGCGGAAGCTACAACAGGATGTCGAGCAATTGCGCGTGCAGCAGAAGGAGGCTGAGGAAGCTGTCAGGCAGAAGCGCAGCGAGAAGAGCGATATCGAGCAGCAGATCAGCGAACTGAGGATCGAGCTGACGCAGTTGCAGGTTAAGCAGCAGGATCTGGTTGAAAGGGTGCAGGACGAGTTGCAGATAGACCTCGCGGAGGCCTACGCCGGCTACAAGGACCACGACGTCGACTGGCAGAACATTAAGGATGAGATACAGGAGCTTAGGGGTAAGATCGAGCGGCTGGGCAATGTGAATCTCGATGCCATTGAGGAGCAAGAGGGGCTTGAGAAGCGCCATGAGTTTCTCGGCTCGCAGGTCAAGGACCTCGACGATAGCAAGACGCAGCTTGAGCAGTTGATTGTGCGGCTTAATAAGAAGAGCAGGGATAAGTTCAGGGAGACTTTCGATCAGATAAGGGCTAATTTCCAGGAGATTTTCCGGAAGCTGTTCGGGGGCGGCAGGGCGGATATCGTGCTGGATGAGACCGAGGATATCCTCGATGCAGGTATCGAGATTATCGCAAAGCCGCCGGGCAAGGAGACAAGGAGTATCTCACTGCTCAGCGGTGGCGAGAAATCCATGACGGCGCTTGCGCTGCTGTTCTCAGTGTTCAAGAGCAAGCCTTCGCCTTTCTGTTTCCTCGACGAGGTTGACGCGGCTCTGGATGAGGCGAATAACGAGCGTTTCAATATGCTTATAAGTGAGTTTCAGAAGCAGTCGCAGTTTATCGTTATTACGCACGCGAAACGTACGATGAGCGTCGCAGATGTGCTGTTCGGTATAACGATGCAGGTCCGCGGCGTGAGTAAGAAGATAAGCGTGCGGTTCGGGGAATACGAGGCCGAAGACGAAGAGGTTGCGGTGGCGTAGCGGAAAATCAAAGATCAAAATGCAAATAGCAAACCCCGAAAAAGTTAGGGGCAAGCTGACAATGTAAAATGTAAAACGTTTTCGGTTTTATATTTTGGTTGGTCTTGTCTCCCTGAATGGCTATGTGTTATCTTCTCCAGTTAGCTGCTTTTTTCGAAATATGCGAAGTTTCCTGGTTTTCACATATGTATACGCATTTTCTTATGTCCTGAAAAATAATTCATATCCTTTGATAATCCGTGGTATAATATCCAGAAGTGAAAATGTGTTGATGAAATGTCGATAGGCGAAGACAAAATGAAAGCAGAAATCTCAGTACCCAATCCGATATTTAAGGCAGCCGAGCAAATAGCAGCAACGCTTGGGATGTCGTTAAGTGAGTTTTATGTCGCTGCCTTGACCGCCTACGTAACAACCTACCAGAATGGAGACGTCACAAAAAAACTCAATGAGGTCTATGCAAAAGAGCAATCTGTGATGGAGACTGAAATGGTGGCGATTCAGATTGACTCGATAGGAGAGGGAAAGTGGTAATCCGCCGGGGAGAAATCTGGTGGGCAAGTCTGCGTCAGCCTGTTGGATCAGAACCCGGCTATCGTAGACCTGTGTTGGTAATGCAGTCCGACGATTTTAACCGCAGTCGCATAGCAACAGTAATTGCAGCGATTATTACCTCAAATACAAAATTATCTGAAGCCCCAGGCAATGTATTCCTGCCCCAAAAGCTGGCGGGTTTAACTAAAGACTCAGTTGTCAACGTGTCACAGGTAGTGACTATAGACAAGAGTTGTTTGACAGAGAGGGTGGGAGTTCTCCCGCCGGGTATAATCGATCTGGTTGAAAAAGGGCTGCGTTTGGTCTTGCGGTTGTGATGTTAGGACTCAATTCTACGCTTTTTGCTTCTGATTCATCGGATAGAAGTAGGTGGATAACGTCGTCCTTTTCGGAGTAATGTAGTTTCATCTTTCTCATCGGTATGCAGCTTAAATTCAAAATATATAGTTGTCCCTGTAGTTCACATCCAGCCCATAGTCCCTTATATCGATCTTCGCGCGGCGTCAATCATTTCAGGAAGTTCGCCCAAGCCTGACCATATTTTCGGAACCAAGAACATGTTGTTTGGCGAAGCATATTTTCGGAAATGATCAACGAGTTGTTCAAGAGTAAATTTGGTCAATTCCCCTTGTGACTTTAGGCCAACAGAATCAATGTGACAAATTTTCCAGCCCAATTCATTAAGTGATACCGGTTGTTTTGAGCATTTGTATTTTGCGACTTCTTTTTCCATGTTGGGTAATGCCATTGCGACAGGGATTTTATCTGCACAAACAAATTCAGCGATTTTACTTATCGAAGGGCAGATGCCTGCAATTGATAGGGCGTAAATCCAATGAGCGACACTGTTGTCACACGGCACGAGTTTGCGGCCGGACACGTGAATGATTTCAGAGCCGCGGTTTCTACGAGCCTTGCGAATATAAAGTGGAAGCGCTTCATTACTAATCCGTTCTTCAATGAGCCGTGACCATTGTGAAAGAACTGGAGATGTAACACGCGGTCGATGGTCGCTATTGATCCATGCATCGGCAAGCGATTGGGCAGCAATATGAAGATCAGCAGGAAGCGGGTTGGGGCAGAACATGATCTCGGGAAACGGATTATCCATTAATGTAGTTCCTAAACAACATAATATTG